>DASPRK010000216.1:0-11747 GCA_035624495.1 Methylomirabilis sp. (SeqCode)
ACGCGGCGGGTAACGTGCATCGAAAGCCGAAATCCCTTAGGCAGGCGTGTCGCTACCCACTCCGGCAGAGCGGATGCGATTTTCGAGTCTTCATCCTGCCCTTCCCGATACCAGACCAAACCTTCACCCGGCATGCCCGGAGCCAGCGCGCTTTCCGGAATTTTCGTTCCAATATTAATCTCGGTGAACATGAATTGTTCGAGGACATTGCCTTTCGTATCGACCAGATCTGCTTTCAGCAATAGGCCGGTTTGCTTGTCCGCCCACAGGTGGTAACCGTAACGGTAATTATCGGCAGGCTTGACGATCACCAGCTGTGCCTGACGATCGGCTATGCGATCGGTTCCTCCTGTCTGCAGAGCGTAAAATTCGTCGAGGTTGCCCAGATATTGCGGCAGGAGAGAGGGGAAATTCTTGTTATCCGCCTTGCGATACTCCACCACCACGGATTTCATGTCCGGCCAGTAACAACGAATTTCCTTGTTGTCGCGGATGATTTCGCGCGGGGTACCGTTCAGTGAGACCAGCCTTTCCTTGGTCGATCCATTTTCCAACTTGTGGAAAATGTGCATCGTTTCGAGCTGGCTATCGTGTTGGTAGATGAAAATTCCTTCGTATTCGAGATGACGAGCGGCTTCGTTGATTTTAGCCAACCAAGCGTGCGCCGATTCCGTCGCCATGACGGGCGAACAAATCAAGAAACTGAGGGAGACGACAATAATACGTGAGGTGAAACGCGTGATCATTTATCGCTATCGTAACCGACGACACGAACATAAGCAGGCATCATTCCGTCGAAATTCGAGGCGAATTCATTATGCTCGACTAGATAGGCATTAAGCGCATCCTCGGCTTTCGGTTCCCGGGTGTCCCAACGGGTGGTACCAACGCGAATCACCGGCTCAGCGGTGACCGGGCTGGAAGCCGCCAGCGTCGCGGGCTTGTCAGTCGGCACGTTCACCCGCTGCACGCCCAGAATGGCGATCGCGGCCACCGATGCCGCCAGTGCCAGGGTCCCGGCCAGGCGCGCCAGTTGATGACGCCGGAATGAGCCGGCCTCGGACGGTTCGCCGGCAATCCGCCGCGACACGCGTTCCGCCATGTCCCGCGGCAGGATGATCTCCAGTTCCTGATGCAGGGCCGAGCGCGCCAAGTGATAGCGCTCCCAAGTGCGGCGCAGCGCGACGTCATCGGTCAGCGCGGCATGCACGCGGTGTTCGTCGAGCTCGTCGACCTCGTTGTCCACGAAGGCGGACAGCTTCTCTTTCATGCCTTCCTCATTCATGACTCACTTCTCCAGCAAAGGTCGTAATTCCTGATCGATCGCCTCGCGTGCGCGGAAGATCCGCGAACGCACGGTGCCGATCGGGCAATCCATCACTTGCGCAATCTCCTCGTAACTCAACCCCTCGATCTCACGCAGCGTGATCGCCGTGCGCAAATCCGCCGGCAGATTCTCGATCACCCGGTGCACCGTGGCGGCGATCTCGTCGGTCAGCATCTGCCGCTCCGGTGTGGCCTGATCGCGCAAACCGTCGCCGCTTTCGATCAGCTCCGCGCCTTCCACTTCGACATCCGACCCGGGCGGGCGCCGGCCCATCGATTCCAGGTAATTCTTCGCCGTGTTTACGGCGATCCGGTACAACCAAGTATAGAACGCGCTCTCACCCCGGAACCCGCCGATGGCGCGGTAGGCCTTGATCAGGGCCTCCTGCGTTACGTCTTCAACTTCGCGCCGGTCGCGCACGTAGCGCGACACCAGTTTAGCGACCTTGTGCTGGTACTTTCGTACCAGGAGATCAAAGGCAGCTTTGTCACCCCGCTGTACCCGGGCGACCAGCTTCTGATCGATACCGCGCTCGCTCACGAGGCGCTTTCCTCATGCCGAACGACGATGTCTGCGTGTGTAATAGACCACCGCGGGGGGGTTAAAGTTCGCCAGCTATCCCTTAAAAAACGGTTGTTTTTATACATTTTTTGGTTCCATGAAGGCACGGCGAAGGATGAATGCGAATCCGACACGTGTGATAGGATATCGCAAATACGATAAAAGCGCCCTTACCGCTCGCCATCGCGCATGACCACCCCCATTTTCTGCGACGTGCTGATTGTCGGCGGCGGCGTCGCCGGATTGAGCCTGGCGCTGCGCGTGGCCGATCATGCGCAGGTCATCATCCTGACGAAAGCGGCGCTCACCGAAGGCGCCAGTCTGTACGCCCAGGGCGGTGTGGCGGCCGTGTTGAACGGCCGCGAAGATTCCTTCGAATCGCATATTCAAGACACCCTCGACGCGGGCGCCGGATTATGCCGCCGGGAGGCCGTCGAGTTCGTCGTGCGCCACGGGCCGGAGGCCGTCCGCTGGCTGATCGATCGTGGCGTCCCGTTCAGCCGCGACGAGCACCCCAACGGCGACATGGAATTTCACCTCACCCGCGAAGGCGGTCATAGCCACCGGCGCATCATCCACGCCGCCGACGCGACCGGTCGTGCCATGGAGACAACGCTCGAGACGCTCGTACGGCAGCATCCGAACATAACCCTGAAGGAAAATCACATCGCAATCGACCTGATCACCAGTCGCAAGCTGGGCCAACCGGGCGCCAATCGCGGCCTGGGCATATACGCCCTCAATAAAGGGACGGGCCGCACGCATGTCTTCAGCGCGCGGTTTCTGGTGCTCGCGACCGGCGGCGCCTGCAAGGCCTATCTCTATACCAGCAACCCGGACACGGCGACTGGCGATGGCATCGCCATGGCTTGGCGCGGGGGTTGCCGCGTGGCCAATATGGAGTTCATCCAGTTCCACCCGACCTGCCTCTACCATCCGCGCGCCAAGTCGTTCCTGATCACCGAGGCGGTGCGCGGTGAAGGCGGCCGGCTGACGCTGCCGGACGGTGCGCCGTTCATGCCGCAGCACGACCCGCGCGGCGAGCTGGCGCCGCGCGACATCGTGGCGCGCGCTATCGACTATGAGATGAAGCGCCGCGGTCTCGACTGCGTCCATCTAGACATCAGTCACAAGCCGGCCGAATTCATCAAGAGCCATTTCCCGACCATTTACGAGCGCTGCAAGGAGTACGGTTACGACATCACCCGCGAACCGATCCCGGTGGTGCCGGCGGCGCACTATACCTGCGGCGGGGTCGTGACCGATCTTGCCGCCCGCACCGATCTCGACCGGCTCTACGCCATCGGCGAATGCGCTTTCACGGGTCTGCATGGCGCCAATCGCCTGGCCAGCAATTCCTTGCTGGAGTGCCTTGTGTTCGCGCATGCGGCTGCTGAGGACATCGTGAAGATTCTCCCGTCTACCAGCCCGCCGGCCGGCGATTTGCCGCCGTGGGACGAAAGCCGTGTCACCGACGCGGACGAGCAGGTCGTGGTTTCGCACAATTGGGACGAGTTGCGCCGAGGAATGTGGGACTACGTCGGCATCGTGCGCACCAACAAACGCCTGCAGCGCGCGCAGCACCGGGTGGATTTGCTCAAGGAAGAGGTGCGCGAGTACTACAGCAACTTTAAAGTTAATAACGATCTCATTGAATTACGAAATTTATTGGTAGTAGCAGAGTTGATCATCCGTTCCGCGCTAGCACGCAAGGAATCGCGCGGATTGCACTTCACGCGTGATTACCCGAAAACCGCGGCCGGCGCGGCGCAGGACACCGTGCTTACGCCGCCGCTGTATGAAGTTTCAGGGCGACGCGCCAACGCCTGAATGCCTCGGTGTCGACGGCATCGGCGGCGATAACCACCCGCACGGGCCAATTCCTGCCCTCGGTTTGCAACGACAACAGCATTATCCAGGGGTGCACAAATTTGGAGCGCAACTGACACCGGGACCACGTTGCGTATCCGGTAAAACGGACGGAGATTTCCCTCTCTCCGTCGATTTCGATTTCCTCCACCGCACCTGGAACGCGACGCAAGGCATAGAGATTGATGGTACGACGCAGACTCCAGACCAGAAGCGCCAAAACGACAATCCGCAGCGGCCACATCAAAGGAGCGAGAGCCAGCACGAGCATGGCACCGATGTGAATGAACGTCAGAATCCAGACCAGGGCACGCGAAACATTTACTTTTAAAATCAGGTTATTTTCTGATTTCTGTGACAATTCTCTTTAGCTCATTTTCGGGGGGAGTCTGATTTCCTCGCACATAGGCGAGCAATAGCTCATCCGGGATTTCCAGCAATTTATCGAATGCCATTTTTTCCCCGGAGCTGAGATCAGGATACCGTCGTTCCAGGAACGCCAACAGAACCAGGTCCAACTCCAGCACCCCTCGGCGACAACGCCAGCGCAACCGATCAACATGACGGGCGCCCTGTGTGTTTCCGGTCGCCCCTTTTTTTCCTTGAGGAGATAGGAACGGAGATGAGGGGGAAGTGGATTCTTCCATCACAGCACCCGTCTTGCCAGCATTTGCTTGATATGCGCGATGGCCTTGGTGGGATTGAGCCCTTTGGGACAGACCTCGACGCAGTTCATGATGGCGTGGCAACGGAACAACTTATAAGGATCCTCCAGATCATCAAGGCGTTCGCCGGTGGCTCGATCCCTGCTATCGGCGAGAAAGCGCCACGCCTGGAGCAAGGCCGCAGGTCCTAAAAACCTCTCGGGATTCCACCAGAATGACGGACAAGCCGTTGAACAACAAGCACAAAGTATGCACTCGTAAAGGCCGTCCAACTGTTCACGATCCGACGGCGCCTGCAGCCGTTCAATCTCCGGTTCCGGCTCATTATTTAGGAGCCAGGGTTTCACCGCGCGATACTGGGCGAAGAATTGACTCAGGTCCACGATCAGATCTCGGATCACCGGTTGCCCTGGCAGCGGCCGGAGCTCGATCGGTTGCCTCAGATCTTTCAACGGCGTCACGCAGGCCAGGCCGTTGCGCCCGTTGATGTTCATGGCGTCGGACCCGCAAACCCCCTCCCGGCAGGAGCGCCTGAAACCAAGGCTGTCGTCCTGTTGCTTAAGAAGCAGCAAGGCGTCCAGCAGCATCACCGCACCGCAGTCGTCAGGCAGTTCATACGGTCGCATGCGCGGTCTGGCGTCGGATTCGGGGTTGAAGCGGTAAATGGAGAATTTCATGTCCCAGAGTTTAGCTTGATGCCGATTTAGTTGTCATTTTCCGATTTGCCGCTGCGCGTTGGCGGCTTTCGAATTGCCCATTTGCCGCCGATGCACCGAAAAACATCGAATTCAAGAGGTATTTCGTGACCAGTAATCCCGGCCGTTGGCGCCATTGGTCGGTCCGGTGTGATACCGGCCTAGGATGACGCCGATATGCGCTCATACTTACGGGATCGTTCGAAAACACCGTTTCACGTGGGGAGCATGTTATGGGCAAATGGGATGCCGTCATGGTCTGGCCGGACAATCCGGCTCTTTCAATATTGGTTTTAATCATCATTTCCGTTCCGATCCTGTACGGCGCGCGCCAGGCGATGCACAGCCTGCTGCGCGCGGTGTTCCGCGGGCTCGGCAATCCGCTGCGCCTCCTGTCCCACTGGCTTTTCAAGGCCGCCGATGAGCTGCGCCGGCGTAACAAGCTGGTGCTGCTGGCGCATGGGCGCGAAGAGATTTCCCAAGGCATCATCAAGGAATTCGGCCGCGTCACCGATCTGGTGCAGCGGGATCTGCACGGCTACCCGGCGCTGCAGCGCAAACTCATGGACGAGATCACGCGCATCGAGGAGGACTTCCAGAAATGCGGCGAGGTGCCGCCACCCCCGCCAGAATGGACCAAGGCGGTGGCCGCGATCGCCAAGATCAAGCCCTCGGGTGACGGTCTGGTGGAGCGGATCCTCGAGGACATCAGCGGTTCGATAAACGAAATCTACGAAAAAATCATCGTTGAGTACCGCGAGTCATCGAAGAAACGCCACGATATCCTCAAGGGCTTCATGCCGTTCTGGCGCTCCGTCGGCCAGACCCTCAACCGCGTGGACAAAAATCTCACTGGCCTCAAAGACAGCGCCGCCAAGATTGACGAGCAGATGGAGAAGTACGTGCAGATCAATGCCAATACCGAGGTGGCCGAGCACACGCTGACCTCCTCGGCGACGATTTTGTTCGTGGTCTCGTTGCTGGTGATGTTGATCGCGGCCGGCGGCGGCTTCGTGAACTTCTGGCTTATCGAGCGCCCGATGGAGGCGATGGTGGGCGGTGCCGAGTATATCTATGGCAACATCCAGGCGTCCTACATGGCGGCGATGGTAATCATCTTCTTCGAGACGCTGATGGGCTTGTTCCTGATGGAGTCACTCGGATTCACCCATTTGTTTCCACTCAGTGGCATCAACAACAAGATGCGGCAGTGGTTGGTCTGGGTCTCCTTCACCATATTACTGATTCTGGCCGGCGTCGAGGTCGCGCTGGCGGTGATGCGCGACATGATCGTATCGGCGGACGTCGCCCTGAAGCAGGAATTGGCAGGCGGCGCGGCGGTGGCGGCGACCGCCGGCTGGGCGCTGAATATCCCCAAAGCGGCGCAAATGATCCTCGGATTTACCCTGCCCTTTGCGCTCGCTTTTGTGGCCATTCCGCTCGAGTACCTGATCCATACCGGCCGCACTGTGTTTGGCGCGCTGCTGGTGCTTGGCATCCGCGGTCTGGGATTCGCGATGCGCTTCCTGTCCAGCATGGTGCGCCAGATCGGCAAGGGAACCGAGCATCTCTACGATGCCGTGATTTTTCTGCCTCTCATTATCGAGCGCGTGGTGATGAATCGTGGGCCGCGGCCGGCGGCACTGTCACCGGGCGAATCGGGCACCAAGGTCGCTTTTTCCAAGCGCGGCGCGTCCGGGGAGCATGTACTGTGATGCGGCGCCTGCGGTTCATTCCGTACGTGGCGCTCGTTCTGTTGACGGCGTCCTGCGCCGACCCGCGCATCCATGCCCAAGCGGTCTATCTGCTGGTGGACACTTCCGGCACCTACGCGCGGGAGGTCGACAAGGCACAGCGAATCGTGAGCTACCTGCTCGGCACACTGAAGTCCGGCGACTCGCTGGCTGTCGCACGGGTCAAGAGCCGCAGTTTCACCGAGAAGGACATCATCGCTAAAGCGACTTTCGTCAAGGACCCGATGCAGGCCAACGCCCAGAAACGTGCCTTCGCCGAGCAGGTCGCGCATTTCGACTCCGGCATCAAGAAAGGCAGTGCCTACACCGATATCACCGGCGGGATCATTCAGGCGGCGGAGTTTCTGAACGAAACCGGCGCCGGGCAGAAGACCATCCTGATCTTCTCCGATATGCAGGAGGAGCTCGATTACCAGACCGTGCGCGACTTTCCCATCGACTTGAAGGGCATCCGCATCATCGCGCTGAACGTCACCAAGCTCACCACCGACAACGTCGACCCGCGCCGTTACCTCGGACGCCTGGATTGGTGGGAGAAGCGCACCCGCGCCGCCGGCGCCACAGACTGGAAGGTGGTGAACGATCTGGAGCACCTGGAACGCATCTTCCGAGATCGAGGGTGAGTATCCCTTCGGAAACCGGTCTTGCGACAGAAGCGTTATCTCGTGTCGGATAATAAATTTGTCGTTCTCGGGAACGCGCTTCTTTTACGAATTATATATGTCCGCTAGCGCCTGCTGCCTGTCAGACTTGCCAACAGCGGGCACTGACACGCCATCTGAAGGTCGGCTTTCCGGGCAAGCGGATATTTCCGCAAAAAACACTCGATCACTCAGCGCGTCTTCTCGGAAAGCCATATCTTGATCAGCGACTGATACGGAACGTCGCGCTTGTTGGCCTCGATTCGGATCCGCTCGAGCAGGGCCACCGGCAAACGCAGCGAAATCGTTTGCGTGGAGGGCTTGAGCTTCGCAAAGCGCGCGGGTTCGGCTTTCGACCAATCGAGGTAGTCGGTCGAGTCGTGCGTTTGCCAGAACCGACGTTCCTCGGCCTCCGAGACAAAGTGCGGGATAATCTTAAGTTTCTTGCTCGCTGGCTTTTTGCTCATACGTAGCGCGCTCCTTTCGGTGCATGTTCCGGGAAGAAATCACGCGAATACGGGTTCCGCCGTATCGCAGGGTAAAGGTAATATGCAACAGACGGCCGTCGTTGGTCTTCCCCAGCGCATGATAACGGGGTTCCTGCTGACTGTGCCGGTCATCTTGAAGCACGATGAGCGGTTTGTTGAAGAATACCTGCTCGGCTTCCGCCGGAGTGACCCCGTGCTTGACGGAACTCTTGGCCGCGTTTCCCGCGTCCCAGTCAAAGGCCTCGATCCGGTCGAAGTCGATCATGGCTGTATATGATCATTATATACATCCAAAGTCGGGGCGCAATACCCGGTTTCTGGCACCTTCATACCTCCTGTACCTAAAACGGATGAATGCGAGCTCCCACTTCGCCTGATCCGCAACAGGATCGGTGAACCGGCTTACTCGCTCGGCGGGAAACTCGTGAAAATCATCGCCGCCGCCGTGTGCCAGATTTGTGCCAGGGTGAGGCAGGCTGAGGCCGGGTGAGATGCGATTGAGGCAGGAGTCGGGAAACGGCAAGCGATGCAAGTGATTGATTGTTATTTACCGGCTGTTTCCCCCGTCGTTCTCAAAATCTGGTGGGAGCGATCCCGTGTCGGTTCGATTCCGACCCTCGGTACTATTTGTCTTTGGTAATGCTATTTAATGTCTCGACAATGCTGGCCAATAACAGCTGTGCGCGAGCCCCGATAATCATCAATCAAGTTGTCATCGTGGGGTCCTATTCCGGAAACGTCTACGCGGTCGACGCTGCAACCCACACTCAACTGTGGAGCGGATCCGCGGGTGCCGCAATAACAGCACCGGACGAACAGAACCTCGTTCAGCCACTTACGGGCCTCGGCGCCGGTGAGGGATATTTGGTTGTCCCAGCAGGAAAAGTTCTAACGGCATGGAAACTTTCTGGACCATGATTTTCGCGGGGTTGAAATGCCGTAATTGCAAAGAAGTGGATCCGTGCAATTAATCAGCGCATTGAAACATTGTTAAGTGAAAATTTCCGTGTCCGCTTTGCCATTCGCGAATGACCGGATCTAGGATACCGCATAGGTCCGCTCCGGCCGACCCCGGGCAGTAGTCTGCTTGGCGTGCGCGTGTCTGCTTTCTCGCGCTGAAGTTCTCTGAGCGCGACCACAAGCGATGCTTCATCGCTGACCTAGCCTTACGCGGCTTTCTTGACCTTGACGTCGACCTGCCGACCCACCCGCGCGAGCATGTTGACCAGGGCATCGAGACTGAATTTCTCGATACGACCGCGCAACAGGTCGTTGAGCCGCGGCTGGGTAATGCCGAGCCGTTTGGCCGCCTGTGACTGTGTCTCACCGCGCGTCTCGACATAACGCTGCACGGCGATCATGAGTTCCGCCCGCACCCGCATGCTGGCGGCGGTTTCGGGGGTATCCTCGATGGCATCCCACACGCTGGCAAAGGTTCGTTTCTTCATCGCTCTTTCCTCAGTGACTTAAACCGCACTCGCGCCACATCCAGATCGTCCTTGGCCGTCTTCTGGGTCTTTTTCTGGAAGGCGTGCAGCACATAAACTGCCTCGGGGAAACTGGCTATATACAGCACCCGGAACGCCCCCGCGTCATCCCGCACCCGGATCTCATTGACGCCCGGGCCCACGGTCTTTAGCGGTTTCCAGTTTTCCGGCAGCAAGCCGCGTTGCACGCGATCCAACTGGAACCCGGCTTCCCGCCGGGCGGTCAACGGAAAGGCGCGCACCGCCTCCAGGGAATCGCCGAGAAAGGTTACCGGTTTCACCGATACATATTATATCAATATGGATATTAATTGCAAACGGGCGGTCTGGTTGAAATGCAGTCTAGACTTGTTCGGAGCTCGACTCGCGCTCCACTCATTTCACCTGCCGGTTTCTTCGGACCAACCATTGCTGGAAATTCCGTTACATCAAAGCCTCATGAATAAGAATTCCCTGAAGTTCCCGAGTGCTCCGAAGCGGACATCGTCACCCCGGGCAGGCCGACAGTCGAGTTTGATCTTACCCACGAACGGTGGACACGCCGATCAGGCGTTGGTTGACACTTCGTAGGCCAGCGGGGCCTCGTAATGAATCGTGGAGTGGCGCCGCTGGCGGTTGTAAAACACCTCCATGTCATCGAACAGGCTTGCCCGCGCCTCGTTCCGAGTCTTGTAATCGCAGTGCATTGACCTGCCTGGCGATTGTCGGCCCAGTTGATACTTAGGACAATGGCTCCCACGGGCAGCGAGGGAGTCATGAAGAAGACGCGATTTACGGAAGAACAGATGGTGAAGATCCTGCGCGAGGCGGATCAGACGCCGGTGGCCGAGGTGGCCAAGAAGCACGGTGTCAGTGACGTCACGATCTATGCCTGGCGCAAACGGTTCGGCAAGCTGGAGGCGGTGGACGTGAAGCGCCTGCGGCAGCTGGAACTGGAAAACAGCCGACTGAAGAAGCTGGTGGCCGAGCGGGATCTGGATATTGAGATTTTGAAGGAAGTGGCCGCAAAAAAATGGTGAGCGCGCCCGCGCGCCGTCAACAGATCGCCTACGTATGCCAGCGGGGTCGATCGGTACGGCGAGCGTGCGCGCTGCTGAGCGTGGCCCGATCCACCGTGCGCTACCAGTCACGGCTGGCGGAGCGCGATGCGCCCGCCGTGGCGGTGATGCAGGAGCTCGCGGCGCAATACCCGCGCTACGGTGACCTCCGCATCCAGGTGTTCCTGGAGCGTCGGGGACATGCGATGAGCGCCGATCGGGCGCATCGGCTGTGGCGCCTGCATGGGCTGCAGGTGCCCAGAAAACGGCCTCGCCGGCGCCTCGCGACACGCCGCCCGCGCCCGTTGGCCGCCACCGGCGCGGGCCAGGTGTGGGCCTACGACTTTGTGTTCGATGCCTGCGCCAATGGGCAGCAGCTGAAGTGTCTGACCGTGGTGGATGAGTTTACGCGCGAATGCCTGGCCATCGACGTGGCGGGCAGTATCCGCTCCGGACGGGTCATCGAAGTGCTGAGCCGACTGATCAGCGTTCATGGCCGCCCGCGGCACCTGCGCTCAGACAACGGTCCCGAGTTCGTGTCCCGAGCCGTGTTGAAGTGGCTCATGCAGGCGAACATCGACACGGCCCATATCGACCCGGGCAAGCCCTGGCAAAATGGTTCCAACGAGTCGTTCAACGGCAAGTTCCGCGACGAGTGCTTGTCGATGGAGTGGTTTCGAAATCGAATCGATGCGAAGATCGTCATCGAACAATTCCGGCGTCAGTACAACGAGGTCCGACCACACTCGAGTCTCGGCCAGCTGATTCCGGCAGAATTCAAACAGCAGCTTTCATTAACCAACAACCCGGGAAAGGCCATTTCCTAAGCAGCAAGTGGACCGAAGAAAGCCGGCAGGTCAGAGGGTCGCTTCCAAACCTGTCCGTAGTCACACTTTGCGCACCAATTAATTTCGTAGCGCTTCGAAATTTCTGGTTTTCGGTAATCACATGGCACTGAAAACAACAGCGACATTTTGTTTCGGCAGATTGGGCATTTACCTAAATTGTTTTTTCCTTCCATACCTCATACCTTCTCTCGTTGGCGTTAGCATTAGTATACAGGCGCTGCAGTCCGCTTTGGGTCAGAATGAGCTCTAATACACACGCTCTTTCGGCGGGAACGGCTCAACGGTCATCGGCTTCATGCGCACCGGCTTGTAATCGAGCTTGTTTCCATCGCGGCTGTACAGCGTGTGCTTAAGCCAGCTGCGATCGTCGCGTTT
>DASPRK010000221.1:0-21095 GCA_035624495.1 Methylomirabilis sp. (SeqCode)
ATTGATGGCGGCCTGCCGCAAGGAGGTCGTCGACGATTACCTTGCTGTGATCCAACAGCCTGGACTTACACCGATGGTCGTCGACGTCGAGACGTACGCGATGGAGAATGCTTTTTCGCTGATCGCGAGTCATATGCCCGGTGGTGGCATGGAAAAAACCGTCGCGGTTCTCGATATCGGCGCGACCGCGACCAACATCAATGTTGTTCACAACAACCGCTCGGTCTATACCCGCGACCACGCCTTCGGCGGCCGTCAGCTTACAGAGGAAATCCAGCGTCGCTACGGTCTCTCCTATGAAGAGGCGGGTCTGGCCAAGAAACAGGGTGGCCTGCCTGACAACTATCAAACCGACGTGCTGCGGCCCTTCATGGAAGCGATGTGCCAGGAGATCATGCGCGCGCTGCAGTTCTTTTATTCCTCGACCCCGTTTAACAGCGTCGACCAGTTATTGCTCGCCGGCGGCTGCGCCCAGATTGCCGGTATCGACGAGCTAGTGGCGGCGCGCATTGGTGTCCCGGCAATGATCGCCAATCCTTTTGCCAGCATGTCGCTGGCCTCGCGCATCAAGCCGCAGCTGCTTTCCAACGACGCCCCCTCCCTCATGATCAGCTGCGGTCTCGCCATGCGGAGCTTCGACGAATGACCACCCGCATTAACCTTCTGCCATGGCGCGAGATGCGCCGCAAGGAGCAGGACCGGCAGCTGCTCACCATCGCCGTGGGCGCGTGGATTCTGATGGGTGTGATCATTTTCTACGCCCACGTGCACGTGACCTCGCTCATTGAAAACCAAAACAAGCGTAACGAATTTTTGAATCAGGAAATCGCCAAGGTTGAGAAGGAGATTAAGGAAATTGCCGAGATCAAGAAGCAGCGAGCGGACCTGATCGCGCGCATGAACGTCATTTACCAGTTGCAAGGTGACCGTACCCAGGTCGTGCATATCTTCGATGAGCTAGTACGCAAATTACCCGACGGGGTTTATTTCACCACGTTGAAGGATACTGGCAGCAGCATATCGCTGCAGGGCGTCGCGCAGTCGAACGCCCGCGTTTCAGCGTTGATGCGCAATCTCGCTGCGTCTGATTGGTTCGCCGACCCGGAGCTTGAAATCATCCGGGTCAAATCGGAAGGGAGTGACCGCGTCAGCGAGTTCTCGCTTAAGGTCAAGCTGGTGGCGAAGAAGCAAAAGAAACTAACCGACACGGATGCCGGCGCATGACTCTGGATGACCTGAAGAATATCAATCTCAACGATCTCGCCTCCTGGCCGGTACCGGTCAAAATCGGCGGTATTCTACTGGTGTGCATAGTCATGCTTTTCGCCGGCTATTGGTTCCTTATACAAGGAGAGATCGACGAATATAGCGCGGCCAAAGCCAAGGAAGATAGCCTCCGCGATACTTTCATGAACAAAAAAGCCCTGGCCATCAATCTGCCGGCGTATAAGCAGCAAATGGAAGAAATGGAGCAGACTTTCGGCAGCTTGTTGCGGCAATTGCCGAACACGACAGAAGTCCCCGACCTGCTGGTTGACATCACTCAAGCGGGCTTGGGTCGCGGCCTGGAATTCACGCTGTTTCAACCGCAAAAAGAGCAACCCAAAGATTTTTATGCCGAACTGCCCATCAGCATTCAGGTTCGCGGCACTTATCATGAGCTTGCCCAATTCGTGAGCGACGTGGCGGCACTCCCGCGCATCGTGACCTTCAGCGATATCACAATCAGCAGCGTTGCGAAAGATAACAAGCTCACGATGTCGGCCAAGGCTAAGACCTATCGCTACCTCGAAGAAGGCAGTGCCCCCAAGCCGGCCAAGGGCAAGCCCCGGGGGAGGAAATAAGCCGTGAGAAACATGAAACGACTGTTTCTGACAGGCGTGGTGTGCGCGGCGCTCGCGGGATGCAGCAGCGACGGCCTGCAGGATTTGCGCGATTTTGTCAAAAACGCATATGCCAATCAAAAACCGAAAGTGGAACCGTTGCCGGAAATAAAAATGCAGGAGACGTTCGCTTACAGCGCCGAAGGTCTCGCTGATCCGTTCGCTGCTTTCAATCTAAAGCCGCAAAGTCAGCGAAACGCCGGCGGCCCGCGGCCGGATCCAAATCGGCGCAAGGAACCTCTCGAGGATTATCCACTGGACTCACTGAAAATGGTCGGCACGCTGATGCGCGGCAAACAGGCCTGGGCCATTATCCAGGCTCCTGATGGAACGGTTTATCGCGTCCAGGTCGGCGATCACATGGGACAAAATTCCGGCATGGTCAATAAGATCACCGAAGACAAGGTCGATTTGGTCGAGCTGATCCAGAGTGCCGCGGGTGATTGGGTGGAACGCGAAGCCAGTCTGGCGCTGGTGGAATAAACATGAGCCAAACAAAGGCAGGATGATATGAAACGGGAACTACAAATCTTGCGCAGGATTATTGCCGTGGCAGGCTATTGCCTGTGGCTTTTGATCGCCCTGGCGGGAATGACCAAGGTCGCGCTGGGTGCGGAAATCCAATCCATCGCCTGGGAACCGGGCAGCGATACCCCCGTTCTGCAGATACGTGTCGCGGGCAACGCGACCTATCAGGTCCAGGCGCTTGAAGACGGTCAACGTCTGCGCATCAGTTTTCCGGACAGCACCATGGGCTCGTCTCTGACAGAGCTTCAGGGAATGGATAAAGTGAAGGGCGTATATCCATATCTGGCGGATAACGGCAAAGCAGTGGTAGTTGATATGCTGATGACTGAACCCGGCCAGCTTGATGTACAGAAGGCTGAGTACGGGTATCGCGTCGTGGCATCGGTGTCGGCCCCCGCCGCCACCGCCGTGGGACCCACAGCGGCGGTGCCTGCAGCTGTCCCTGCCCCAAGTCCGGCCGCGGCGAAAACAGCGCCGGCACCGGTTGCGGAAACCGCAGCCAAAACCGAAGAGAAACCACAGGATAATGCCGCACCGGCCGAACCGGCAGCAGACCAGAAGAATGTCATCGAGAACATTGCCTACGCGAAGCTGCCAGGGGATCGTATTCAGATCACGATGAAAATGGCAAAGGCACCAGAGGAACCGAACGCATTTACCATTACCAATCCGGCGCGCATTTCCCTAGATTTTCCCAAGACCCGCGTGGGCATGGAGAAAACGACATTGCCGATCAAACAGGGGGCGGTGACCAGCGTGACCGCGGTGGAAGCCGATGATCGAACGCGCGTCGTGTTAAGTCTCATCAAGTCGGTTGCGTACTCCACGAACATCGACGGCAATAACTTCGTAATCACTGTGGAGGCACCGGTCGGTGCGATCGCCGGCGCAGTCGAACCCAAGACCACGCACTTTGCCAGCAACCGCAAGGCGGGCAAGTACAGCATAAAGGCGGTTGATTTCCGCCGCGGAGCGCAGGGCGACGGCAAAATCATCATTAATCTTTCCGATCCGTCCGTCGGCATCGATATCCGCGAGCAAGCCGGCGAGATCATCGTGGATTTCCTCAACACCTCGGTGGCTTCCGAATTGCAGCGCCGCCTGGACGTGGTCGACTTCGCCACCCCAGTCCAGACGATCGACACCTTCGTGCGGGGGAAAAATACCCGTATGATCATCACGCCCAAGGGCAAGTATGAGCAATCGGCTTATCAGACCGGTGCCGTCTTCACGGTCGACGTCAAACCGGTTATCGAAAAGGCGGACGAAAAGAAAGTTGATGAGTTCGGCTATTCGGGTGAAAAACTCTCGCTCAATTTTCAGAACATCGACGTCCGCGCGGCTTTGCAGGTTCTGGCGGATTTCACCGGGCTCAACTTCGTCGTCAGCGACACCGTCAAAGGCTCGCTGACCCTGCGCCTGAAGGATGTTCCGTGGGATCAGGCTCTGGATCTGATCGTCGACGCCAAGAATCTCGCCGTACGCCGCAAGGGTAACGTGATCACAGTGGCGCCGGCGCCGGAAGTGGCGGCCAAGGAAAAGGCTAACCTAGAGGCGACCAAGGCGGTCATCGAGCTCGAGCCGCTGGTCTCGGAACTTATCCAGATCAATTACGCCAAGGCGGATGATATTGCGGCCCTTATAAAATCCATCAAGCCCGTGGGTAGCGCTACGGCACTGGAGCACCCGGTTTTCGGCAGCACTGCCACGGGTGCTGCTACGCAAATCGCGACTGAGTCCAATACATTGCTCTCGCCCCGTGGCCAGGTAACCGTGGACAAACGCACCAATTCCTTGCTTATCCAGGACACCCCCGGCAAGATCCGCGAGCTTCGCAAGCTGATTGCGCAGTTGGACCAGCCGGTGCGTCAGGTGATGATCGAATCGCGTCTGGTCGAGGCAACCGATAACTTCAGTAAATCCCTCGGTTCGCGGTTCGGTGTGAAGTATACGGATGCGAATGCCAGCGGTCGCTCGGGTGCAGCTTCTGGATCGATTTCCGACAGCTCATCGATCGTTTCAGCGGGAACCATGACGTCCAACGCGAATGGGCTCAATGTCAATCTGCCTTCCGCCGGTATTGGCGATTTCCCGGCCGGCTCCATCGGTCTGACCTTTGCAAAATTGGGCGCGAACGGCGCTCTGCTCAACCTCGAGCTTACCGCATTGGAACAAGAGGGGAAGGGCAAGATCATCTCCAGCCCGCGCATTATCACGGCAAATCAGAAGTCCGCCAGCATCGAGCAAGGCCAGGAGCGCGTGTTCACGACAAACGTGCTGGGTGTCGGTTCGGTGGTGACGAAGAAAGCGACACTGAAGCTGGACGTTACCCCGCAAATCACGCCGGACGATCGCATCAATATGGACGTGGATATCACGAAAGATGACTTTGCGGACGCCGTCACCGGCTTATTGAACGTAAAGGAGATCAAGACCCAGGTGCTGCTCGACAATGGCGAAACCGTGGTTATCGGCGGCATCTATTCGCAGAGTAAGAACGACACCACTACCAAGGTACCGTTCTTCGGCGATATCCCACTGTTGGGATGGCTGTTCAAGGAAAAGGAATCACAGGACAACAAGACCGAGTTGTTGATTTTCCTAACGCCCCGGATTCTTTCTCAGAATCTGAGCATGCGCTGAACCGAAGGTCCGCAGTTTTACGATTCGGCCGCCGTGAGGCGGCCGATTTGCTTGATTTATGGCCAGGATGCTGGCATACCTGCGGCCATGAGCCGACTCGACAACATTTTTCTGATCGGTCCGATGGGAGCGGGCAAATCCACCATCGGGCGCCACCTCTCCGAGTTGCTGCACAAGGAATTTCAGGATTCCGACCACGAGATCGAGAAGCGCACCGGTGTCAGCATCCCCTTGATTTTCGAGATCGAGGGCGAGGCCGGATTCCGTAACCGTGAATCTTCCTTGATCGAAGAACTGACGCGCCAATCCAATCTGGTGCTCGCCACCGGCGGAGGCGCTATCCTCTCCGCGGACAACCGCCGTGTGCTGCGAGAACGCGGGGTGGTCGTGTATCTTCACGCGCCGCTGGACGCCTTGTTGCAGCGCACCCGGCGCGACCGCAACCGCCCGTTATTGCAGACGGCGGACCGTCGCCGCACGCTAGAAGATATTCTCAAGGTGCGCGAACCGATCTACCGGCTTACCGCGGAAATGGTGGTGGAAACGGCCCACCGTTCCCCGACAAGCGTGGCGCGCGAGATCGCGCGTAAACTGGAAGCACTGCACACCAATGAAAACGCTGCATCTTGACCTCGGAGAAAGAAGTTACCCGATTTATATCGGCACTGGCCTCCTCGGTCAGGCCGAGCTGTTGACGCGACATATTGCCGGACAACGGGTCGCCATCGTCACTAACGAAACGGTGGCGCCGTTGTATCTGGAGAAACTGCGCCGCGGCCTCGCCGTCCTGAATCCCGTGCAGGTGGTGTTGCCTGACGGCGAACAATACAAGACGCTCGAGACATTGAACCAAATTTTCGACGCCCTGCTCGCGTCGCACTGCGACCGCCGCACGACCTTGATCGCGCTCGGAGGCGGAGTCGTCGGCGACATGGCAGGCTTTGCCGCCGCCACTTACCAGCGCGGCGTGCCGTTCATTCAGGTGCCGACCACGCTGCTCGCACAAGTGGATTCCTCGGTCGGTGGCAAGACCGGCGTCAATCACGCGCTTGGCAAGAACATGATCGGCGCCTTCTACCAGCCGCGCGCCGTGATCATCGACACCGATACGCTCAATACGCTGCCCGATCGCGAACTCGCGGCCGGGCTCGCCGAAGTCATCAAGTACGGACTGATCCGCGATCCCGAATTTTTCGCCTGGCTCGAAGCGAACATGGACAAACTGCAGGCGCGCGATTGCGCCGCGCTGGGATACGCCATCCATCGCTCGTGCCAGAACAAGGCCGAGGTCGTCGCAGCGGACGAGCGCGAATCCGGCGTGCGCGCGATCCTCAATCTGGGCCACACTTTCGGCCACGCGATCGAAACCGGCATGGGTTATGGCGCGTGGCTGCACGGCGAGGCGATCGCGGCGGGAATGATGATGGCGGCCGACCTGTCGCGCCGGCTCCAATGGCTGTCCGCGGCCGATGCGACGCGCATAGAGAAGTTGATCCGTCGTGCGCGCCTGCCGGTACGCGCACCCGGTGCACTGTCACCCGCGCGATTCCTGGAACTGATGGCGGTGGACAAGAAGGTGCTCGACGGCCGTTTGCGGCTGGTCCTGCTCAAGCGCCTGGGCGAAGCCGTGGTAACCGAGAATTATCCGCGCGCCGAGCTGGAGGCGACGCTCGCCGGCATGCGGGAAGCGGCCTGATGCTGGCCCCGTACGCCGCGCAGGAGTCCAGTTCGCGCGGACGACAATATCCGGAGCCCGCACCTGCGCACCGCTCCGAGTACCAGCGCGACCGCGACCGCGTCATCCACTGCGCCGCCTTCCGCCGCCTCGAATACAAGACCCAGGTCTTTGTCAATCACGAGGGCGACCTTTTCCGCACGCGCCTGACGCACTCGATCGAGGTAGCGCAGATCGGCCGCTCGATCGCCCGCGCGCTCGGTCTCAACGAAGACCTGACCGAGGCCATTGCGCTTGCGCACGACCTCGGCCATACGCCCTTCGGCCATTCCGGGCAGGATGCGCTGAACGAATGCATGCGCGACGCCGCCGGCTTCGAGCACAATCTGCAATCGCTGCGCGTGGTGGATGTGCTCGAGGAACGCTACGCCGAGTTTCGCGGGCTGAATCTCACCTTCGAGACGCGCGAAGGAATACTCAAACACTGCTCGCTCATGAACGCCCGGCAACTGGGTGAACTTGGCCGGCGGTTCCTGGACAAAACCCAGCCAAGTTTAGAGGCGCAGCTGGTCAACGTTGCCGACGAAATCGCCTATAACAACCACGATGTCGACGACGGTCTGCGCTCCGGCCTACTGACGGTTGAGCCGCTGCGCCAGGTTCGACTGTTCGCCGAGCAGTACGACGAGGTCCGGCGACGTTATCCGGACATCCCGCCGCGACGCGCCATCTATGAAACGGTGCGCCGCATGATCAATCGCGTGGTGACCGATTTGATCGAGAACAGTCGCGACCGTATTGAGACCGCTGGAGTCCGGAACATAGAGGACGTGCGCCGTCAGGCGCTGTCGCTCATCGAATTCCGCGCGGAGATCCGGGAACAATCGCAGGAGCTCAAGCGTTTCTTGCGCAAGAATCTGTACGCCCACAAACGCGTCGCGCGCATGATGGCCGAGGCGTCCAAGCTTGTCCGCGAGCTGTTCGAGGCCTTCATGCAGGATCCCCGGCGCCTGCCGCCGCAATATCAGGACAAGCTGCGGGAAAAGCAGGGCATGCCGGAGCGCGCCCGGATTGTGGCCGACTACATTGCCGGCATGACGGATCGCTATGCCATGCGCGAACACGCGCGGTTATTCAATCCCGCGACCTGACGGAAACCCGTTTCCGGTCAGTTTTTTCCCCATTTGCCGCCGAAAAGCCCCGCCAGCTAAGAACTTCGATTGAACCGATCCCGGGGGGCCGGTATACTTTTTGCCCCTTTTGCTCCGGGATTTCGCGGTTTTCCTCGGCAAAAGTGCGTATTTCACTGGTTTGGGTAATGTCCGGTATCCGCCGGACTAAAGCGGTGATCGGAATTGGAAAAGCACATTATGGCGCAACCCGGTTTGTACGATCCGGGCTTCGAGCACGATGCCTGCGGCGTCGGTTTTGTGGTGGATATGAAGGGCCGTCGGTCGCACAACATTGTCAGCCAGGCGCTGACAATCCTGCGCAACCTCATGCACCGCGGCGCCTGCGGCTGCGAGGAAAATACCGGTGACGGCGCCGGTATCCTGATCCAGATGCCGCATGCCTTCCTGAGCCGCGAGTGCGCCAAGCGTGGTATCCAGCTGCCGGATATTGGCCACTACGGCAGTGGGATGGTTTTCCTTCCGACCGATGCGGCGGAAGCAAGCCGCTGCCAGGCTTTGTTCGCCGACATCGTGCGCGAGGAAGGACAGGCGCTCCTCTGCTGGCGCGACGTACCCGTCGACGATTCCTCGCTCGGCCCCACGGCACGTTCGGCGGAACCGACATTCCGGCAGATATTCATCGGCCGCGCGCCCGGCGTCGCGGACGATCAGACCTTCGAACGCAAGCTATACGTGATCCGCAAGCGTATCGAGCACGCGATCTGGAATTCGAATCTCGCGCAGCGCGGCCTGTTTTATATTCCGAGCCTCTCCAGCCGCACCCTGATTTACAAGGGCATGCTCACGCCGACACAGGTCGGTCCGATGTTTCGCGATCTGGCGGACCCCGCGGTGGAATCGGCGCTCGCCTTGGTGCACTCGCGCTTCTCGACCAACACCTTTCCGTCTTGGCCCCTGGCGCATCCATACCGCTACATCGCGCACAACGGCGAGATCAACACGCTGCGCGGCAACATCAACTGGATGCGCGCGCGCGAGGCCTTATGTGAGTCGCCGCTGTTCGGCGATGATCTCAAGAAAATTCTGCCGATCGTGATCGAGGGTGGTTCGGACTCGGCCACGTTCGACAACGTGCTCGAGTTCCTTCATATGGCTGGCCGCGAGTTGCCGCACGCCGTGCTGATGATGATTCCCGAGGCCTGGAGCGGGCACGAGTCGATGGGCGAGGACCGCAAGGCCTTTTACGAATATCACGGCTGCCTCATGGAGCCGTGGGACGGTCCGGCGTCGATCGCGTTCACCGACGGTACGGTCATCGGCGCCGTGCTCGACCGCAACGGTCTGCGCCCATCACGTTACTACGTAACTAAAGACGGACTAGTGGTCATGGCCTCTGAAGTCGGTGTGCTCGATATTCCGCCCGAGAACGTGCTCATCAAGGAAAGGCTGCACCCGGGCAGGATTTTCCTGGTGGATACACGCGAAGGCCGCATCGTCGACGACGCCGAACTCAAGCAGCGCTACGTCGGCGCGCAGCCATACAAAGACTGGTTGAAGCAGAATCTCGTGCCGCTTGACCAGCTGCCGACGCCGCCACACGTGCCAGAGCAAGACCACGCCACGGTCCGGCAACGGCAGCAGGCCTTCGGGTACACGCACGAGGACTTGCGCATCCTCATGGCTCCGATGGCGCAAAAAGGCGAGGAACCGGTGGGTTCCATGGGTAACGATGCCGCGCTCGCGGTGCTCTCCGACAGGCCGCGGCTGCTTTACGATTATTTCAAGCAGTTGTTCGCGCAGGTAACGAACCCGCCGCTTGACGCCATTCGCGAAGAGCTGGTAACCCAGATCGAAACACCGCTTGGTCCCGAGGGCAATCTGCTCGAGCCCGGACCGGAACGCTGCCGGATGCTGAAGCTGAAGACGCCGATCCTGAGCAACGAGGAACTGGCGAAAATCCGCCATCTCGACCGCCGCGGTTTCAAGACCGTCACCCTGCCGATGCTATTTCCTGCGAGTTCGGGTGGAGCCGGCCTGGCGCGAGCCCTCGGCGAGCTGTGTCGCCAGGCGAGCCAAGCGATCGCTGAGGGCAACACCTTTATCATCCTGTCGGATCGCGGCATCGATCAGCACCAGATGCCGATGCCGGCGCTGCTGGCCACGGCCGGGGTGCACCATCATCTGGTACGCGAAGGCACGCGCGTGAAGGTCGGACTTATTGTCGAATCCGGGGAGCCGCGCGAAACGCACCACATGGCGCTGTTGCTCGGTTACGGCGCCGGGGCGGTGAATCCGTATCTCGCTTTTGAGACGCTCGAAGACATGATCCGCCAAGGCCTGCTCAGCGGCTTGGATCACGCCAGCGCGGTCAAGAACTACATAAAGGCGCTCAACAAGGGCGTGGTGAAGGTCATCTCGAAGATGGGCATTTCCACGATCCAATCCTATCGTGGTGCCCAGATCTTCGAGGCCATCGGTCTCGACAGGAAATTCGTCGATCAATATTTCACCTGGACCGCTTCGCGAGTCGGCGGCATCGGCATCGACGTGGTGGCGCAGGAAGCGTCGTTGCGCCATCACCGTGCCTACCCCGAGCGGCCGGTGGGCGCGCCGGAACTTGACTGGGGCGGCCAGTATCAATGGCGGCGCGACGGCGAATACCACATGCTCAACCCGGATACCATCGCCAAGCTGCAGCACGCGACCCGCGCCAATTCCTATGCGATGTTCAAGGAATTTTCGCGCGCCTGCGACGGCGGTGCGCAACATCTGGCAACGTTGCGTGGACTGATGGAGCTGAAACTGGCGGACCGGCCGATCCCGGTCGAGGAAGTCGAGCCGATCGAATCCGTCATGAAGCGTTTCGCCACCGGCGCGATGTCCTACGGTTCAATCAGCCTGGAGGCGCACGAGACCCTGGCGATCGCCATGAACCGGATCGGCGGCCGCTCCAACTGCGGCGAAGGTGGCGAGGACCCGGAGCGCTACGGCACGGTCAGGAACTCGCGCATCAAGCAGGTTGCCTCGGGCCGTTTCGGCGTTACCAGCCACTACCTGGTCAATGCCACCGACTTGCAGATCAAGATGGCGCAGGGGGCCAAGCCCGGCGAGGGTGGGCAACTGCCCGGCCACAAGGTCTATCCGTGGATTGCCAAGGTGCGATACTCCACCCCCGGCGTCGGGCTCATTTCGCCGCCACCGCATCACGACATCTATTCAATCGAGGACCTGGCGCAGCTTATCCACGACCTTAAGAACGCCAACCGCGATGCGCGCATCCACGTGAAGCTCGTCTCCGAGATCGGCGTCGGAACGATCGCCGCCGGCGTGGCCAAGGCGCATGCCGATGTGGTGCTGATCTCTGGCCATGACGGCGGCACCGGCGCGAGCCCGCTCTCCTCGCTCAAGCACGCCGGTCTGCCGTGGGAGCTCGGCGTGGCCGAGACCCAGCAGGTACTGGTGATGAACAAGCTGCGCGACCGCATCGTCGTACAGACCGACGGCCAGATGAAGACCGGTCGCGACGTCGTGATCGCCGCGCTTCTCGGTGCCGAGGAATACGGTTTCTCGATAGCACCGCTGGTGGTGCTGGGCTGCATTATGATGCGCGTGTGTCATCTCAACACCTGTCCGGTCGGCATCGCGACCCAGGACCCGGAGCTGCGCAAGAAGTTCGCAGGCCAACCTGAGCATGTCGTGAACTTCTTCCGCTTCGTGGCGCAGGAAACGCGCGAGCTGATGGCGCAGCTCGGTTTCCGTACCATGGACGAAATGATCGGGCGCGTCGACCGCCTGAACGTCAAGAAGGCGGTGGACCACTGGAAGGCGCGTGGCCTCGACTTTTCGCAGATCCTGTATCAACCGAAGACCGAACCCGGCGCCGCGATTCGCTGTGTGCGCGCGCAGGATCACGGGCTCGCGCAGTCGCTCGACATCACCACGATACTGCCACTATGCCGCGCGGCGCTTGAATCGAAAAAGCCGGTGGATATCATTCTGCCGATTCGCAACGTAAATCGCACCGTCGGCACCATTCTCGGCTCCGAGGTCAGCACACGCTACGGCGCCGAGGGGCTGCCGGATGATACGATCCGCATCCACTTCAACGGGTCCGCCGGGCAGAGCCTGGGTGCCTTCCTGCCTCGCGGCATCACCTTCACGCTCGAGGGCGACGCCAACGACTACATCGGCAAGGGACTCTCCGGCGGCAAGCTCGTGGTCTACCCGCCGCGCCAGGCGAGCTTCGTGCCCGAAGAAAATATCCTGATCGGCAACGTCGCGCTGTACGGCGCCACCGGCGGCGAGGCCTACTTCCGCGGGGTCGCGGGCGAGCGCTTTGCCGTCCGAAACAGCGGCGCACACACGGTCGTGGAAGGCGTGGGCGATCACGGTTGCGAATACATGACCGGAGGCCGCGTGCTGGTCGTCGGCCCTACCGGCCGCAATTTCGCCGCGGGAATGTCCGGCGGTGTCGCCTATGTGTTCGACGCCGCAGGCGACTTCAAGCGCTGCTGCAATCTTGCGATGGTCGATATCGACTCGCTGGCTTCCGCCGAGGACGTGGACCTGGTGAAGGATCTGCTCAAGCGTCACGTCCACTACACCGGCAGCACGGTCGCGGAAAAAATTCTTTCCAACTGGAAGAGCATGCAAGCCAAATTCGTGAAGGTCACGCCCAAGGATTACAAACGCGTACTCGCGGCCATTTCCAAGGCGCGCCAGACGGGCATCCCGGAGGACAAGGCGGTGATGGAAGCGGCGCATGGGTAAGATCACCGGCTTCATGGAGTTTCACCGCGCCAAACAACCTTACCGTCCCGTCGCCGAACGCGTGCGGGACTGGAAGCAGGTCATGCGTGCGTTCCCCGAGGACGAGCTCAAGAAACAGGGCGCACGTTGCATGGATTGCGGCATTCCGTTCTGCCACCAGGGCTGTCCGCTGGGGAACATCATCCCCGATTGGAACGATCTGGTTTACCGCGGCCAGTGGCAGGAGGCCATCGATCGCCTGCACGCCACCAACAACTTTCCGGATTTTACCGGCACCCTCTGTCCCGCCCCGTGCGAAGGCGCCTGCGTGCTCGGCATCAACGACGACCCGGTTACGATCAAGGCGATCGAGCTCGCGATTATCGATCACGCCTTCATGGAAGGCTGGGTCAGGCCCGAGCCGCCCGAGATTCTGACCGGCAAGAAGGTTGCCATCGTCGGTTCCGGTCCCGCCGGCCTGGCGGCGGCGCAGCAGCTGCGCCGCGCCGGTCACGAGGTCACGGTATTCGAACGCGATGACCGCATTGGCGGTTTGCTGCGTTACGGCATCCCCGCATTCAAGATGGAGAAAAAAGTCCTCGACCGACGCCTCGACCAGATGCGAGCCGAAGGCGTGGTATTCAAGGCCAACACCCACATCGGCGTCAACCTGCCAGTGGAGGAGCTGCGCAGAAACTTCGACGCCATCCTGCTCGCGGGCGGCGCGTGCGCGCCGCGCGACCTGCCGGTCCCCGGGCGCGAGCTCAAGGGCGTGCACTTCGCGATGGAATATCTGACGCAATCAAACCGCCGTTGCGAAGGCGACGCGGTTCCGACGGACCGGGAGATCACCGCCAGGGGCAAACGCGTGGTCATCATCGGCGGCGGTGACACCGGCGCCGACTGTCTCGGCACCGCGCACCGTCAGGGCTCCAGGAGCGTGCACCAGCTGGAAATCATGCCGCGGCCGCCGGAGCACCGCGCCGAGAACAACCCGTGGCCGCAGTATCCGTACATCTACCGTGTTTCCTCGGCGCACGAAGAGGGCGTCGAACGGCTGTATTCGGTTTCGACCAAACGTTTTATCGGCGATGATCAGGGCTGCGTGAAGGCGCTGGAGCTAGTTAAAGTCGAGCTCGTATACGAAGGCGGGCGTGCGAATTTCAAGGAAATTCCGGGCAGCGAATTCACGCTGCCTTGCGAACTGGTTCTGTTCGCCATGGGATTCGTTGGACCGGAGAAGCCGGGGATGCTGGAGAGCCTCGGCGTGAAACTCACTGAACGCGGCAACGTTGGGCGCGACGAGAACTGGATGACCAGCGTTCCGGGTGTGTTCACCGCCGGCGACATGCAGCGCGGGCAGTCGCTGATCGTCTGGGCCATCGCCGAGGCGCGCGCGGCCGCGCGCGGCATCGACAAATATCTCGCGGGTACTTCCGACCTTCCGACGCCACTCTAAAACGTTCTTGTCGCCACGGCGCATAGAGCGCCAAGCGCCGTTTCTTTTCCTTTTGCGTCCTTCGCGTGATTGCGATGAAATCTCGTTATGACAGAACTGAAGAATGACCGTGTATTGCGCGCACTGCTCAGGCAGCCGGTAGACGTCACGCCCGTGTGGATCATGCGCCAGGCGGGGCGCTACCTGCCCGAATATCGGGCGGTGCGCGAAACGGCCGGTGACTTCAAGACGCTGTGCACTACGCCTGAGCTCGCCTGCGAAGTGACGCTTCAGCCATTGCGGCGTTTTCCGCTGGATGCCGCGATTCTTTTCTCCGATATTCTGACGATCCCGGACGCCATGGGCCTCGGGCTATTCTTTACCGAAGGCGAAGGCCCGCGTTTCCAAAAACCGGTGCACACCGCTGCTGACGTCGCGGCGCTGCACGTGCCCGACCCCGAACGTGAATTGAAATACGTAATGGACGCGGTGCGTCTCATCCGGCGCGAGCTGGACGGAAGAGTCCCGCTGATCGGTTTCGCCGGCAGCCCGTGGACGCTGGCGACCTACATGGTCGAAGGTGGCGGGAGCAGGGATTTCGATCGCATCAAGAGTCTAATGTTCGATCAGCCCAAAATCATGCATCGCCTGCTCGAGTTGCTGGTACGCGCCGTAACCGCCTACCTCAACGCGCAGGTGGCCGCCGGCGCGCAGGCGCTGATGCTGTTCGATACCTGGGGTGGGGTGCTGACGCCGCGCGATTACAAGGAGTTCTCGCTGCAATACATGGAACGCATTGTCCTGGGCCTCATGCGCGAATACAACGGCCGAAGGGTGCCGGTGATTCTGTTCACGAAAAATGGCGGTCAGTGGCTGGAGCGAATGGCCGATACCGGCGCGGATGCCCTCGGCATCGACTGGACCACCGATCTTGGCGACGCCCGCGCGCGCGTCGGGAATCGGGTGGCGCTGCAGGGCAACATGGATCCCGCGCTGCTGTATGTCACCCCGGAACGCATCCGGGCCGAGGTCGAAACCATCCTCGCGGGCTACGGGCACGGAAGCGGACTGGTGTTCAATCTCGGTCACGGCATTCACCCGAATGTCGATCCGAACAAGGTGGCAGTAGTGGTGGAATCGGTGCACCAATTGAGCCGCCAGTACCATACCTGACACATTCTCCCGCCGCGCTGGCGGGCGCGAGACGGGAATGGTTAATATTTCCCCATTCCGCCACTCAAAGGCTGACTCAGGTGTCATGGATAACGCCCGCTGCCCATTCGAAAGAGCCATCCTGAGTGCCCAGTGCGCCTGCGAAATGGCCGAACGCTTTTCCATCGCGGAGCACGCCGGCGTGGAATGCCGCTCTGACCTCGCTCGCAATAACTGCCAGGTGCTGCTCGCACTTATGCGCGAACGGGCGCGATTCGCACTCAAGGTGACTGGCAGCGCCGCCAGCCTGCCGTTCGGCAAGGAGATGAAGGTGATGATCGGCGGCCTCATTGGCTTGCATCAGGCGCTTTCGGCAGCGCATGAACGGGGGGCCGGAGTGCAGAACATTCATGCCCTGGTCCAGCAGGCGCAGAGTCTGTACGGTTCCCTGGAGGCACTGCCATACCGGGAAATCGTCAAATCCATCGCGGCATTCCGGAGCCGGCGCCGTGGGTCGGTGCCGCCTTTCACACGCTGACCCGTACTCAGCCGGTTTTTCAAATGTTAGCGATAAGTCTTTGATAATTGAACACATGTCAAATCCATATCGGTGGCGTACATTGTTATTTCAAAGGCGGGCGAGTAGATTTGCGACTAAGGGATCGCTGAACAAAGGTCTGTTTGCGGCCGCTCCACACGGACGCGGTGCTAATAAAAGCCGCGACGTCAGGGTGTGGGGGAGTCGTGCAAAACCAATCGGAAACGGACCGCGCATCGTCTTCGCGCCAACTGCTCGCCTTGCTTGAAGGGCTGAGGCGGACCTCCGTTGGTACCGTTATTTATGACCAGATCGAACGCCTCATCCGGGAGCAGGAGGGGGTGCAATCCCGTCTCGATTTCGCTTACGGTGCCCTGCTGCACCTGCTGCTCGATGCCTACGCGCGCGAACCGACCGCCGACCACATCACCCGCCTGCATGCGCGCCTGATCCAGCTGCGCAAACCCGGCGCTCCCGGCGCCGGAATGACGCCCGAGACGCTGGCGGAAAAACTCCACAAGATCCAGCAACGCGAGGGAGTGTCGGAGGCCCGGCCTACCGCCGCCAAGACCGAGACGCCGGAACCACCCGCCCCTCCGACGACCACCCCGACCGCCCAACCGCGAGCCCCGGCGGAGGAGCCGGCCACAGTGGCGCCGGAGAGAAAGGAAAACGGTGCCCTGGCCGCCGAGCGCCGCGTGAACACCGCGTACCGACTGCATCTCGATCGCAAACGCGATGAAATCGAGAAACTCCAGGAAGCGCTGGCCAAAAGCGTGACCGAGGCGATCACCCAGAACCGCGAGTTCGGCGCGTTACTGCAGATCGAATTGCGCGCCTTGCAGCAGGCGGACGGGGCGAAGGAAATCGAGGAGCTGCGGCAGATCCTGGTGGGGGGCCTCGAAGAGCTGATCCAGGGGCAGCATGCGCTCGACTCTAAGCTGCACCGTACCGGGGGTTATCTGAAGCTGGTCAAAGCCGACAGCGAGCGGCTGCACGACGAACTGAACAAGGTCCGCTTGCTCTCGTTGACGGATGAATTCACCGGCCTGCCCAACCGTCGGGCATTTATGCGCCGGCTGCAGGACGAAATCAGCCGCTCGCAGCGTTACGGTTCGTCGCTGGCGCTGGCCATGATCGACCTGGACGAATTCAAGGCGATCAACGATTTGCACGGACACGCCGCCGGCGATGCGATTCTGCGCTGTTACGCCACCGACGTGCTTACAGTGCTGCGTCACCATGACCTTGTGGCGCGCTACGGCGGCGAAGAGTTTGCCGTGTTGTTGCCGAACACCAGTCGCGAGGGGGCCGTCGCCGCCATCGAAAAGGTTCGGGCGCGGGCACGCGACACCAGCTGCGATTTCGATGGTCGCGTGTTGCGGCTGCCGACCTTTTCCACCGGTGTCGCCCTGTACACGCTGGGCGAGAGCCCCACCGACCTCATCGACCGCGCCGACCGGGCGCTATATCGTGCCAAACGGCTGGGGCGCAATCGTATCGAGTTCGAACTGACCCTGGCGCCGACCAAGTCCCAGCCGCCCCAGGGACGCAGTAACGGTCATAACGGCGGCTGATAGCCCATTCGGCGAGTTGTGCGGCGGGGGTACGCCGACTAATCTCCTAACAGGTCAACTGCATAACTGTTAAGGAGACCCGCTTGGCGGATACCGATACCTCCGCAGATCCGACATTACTGCAAAGCCTCAAGCATCACCTCGAGGGCCTGCGGCGCACGGCGCACGGACAGATTCTTTATAACCAGATCGAGCGCGGCCTGAGGAAATACGGACATGCGGACGGGCGGCTTGAACTCGTGTTCGTGAGCTTTCTGCACGCGTTGCTCGGCAAGTACGCCAAGGATGCCGCGTGCGATCCGGGAACGCGCGTCAAGGCGCGGATGATCCAGCAGCGGTTGACGCTGTACCTGCCCGACAAGGCGGTGGTGCCGCCAGCGCCGGCGGTGGCCGCGCCGCGCGCGGAAAAGGCGTCGCTGAAAACCAAATCCGCTCCACCGCCGGTTTCCACCGCGCCTGTTGCCGACAAGCCCACAGCACCGCCGCCGGTGCGACGGTCGATCACGACGGAACTCGAGCCGCCTGTCAGGACCGGACTCATGCCGCAGATCCGGCCGGCGCCACGCGTGGTCGAGACCAGGCCGCCGCCGGCGGAAGTTCCCGAGCCCGCTTCCACGCCGCCCGAGCCATCGCCGCCGCATCAGGAAAAGATCGAGGCGCTCGAAGGCACGCTGGCGGAAAAGGTCACGGAAAGCATCGCGGTCGATACGCAGTTCGGCGAGTTATTGCAGAACGAACGCGAAGCGCTCGAGAAAATGGAAAGCCCGCTCGGGGACTTCAATGATCTGAAGAGCATCCTGGTCCGCGGTCTCAACGAGCTGATCGAAGAGCGCCAGGCATTGATCGAGAAACTTTCCAGCGCCGGTGAATATCTCAAGGCCGTCGAGTCGGACCGCGTGCGCCTGCGCACCGAGCTCAGCCAGGCGCGCAAGCACGGCATGGCCGACGAATTGACCGGCCTGCCGAAACGAGAGATGTTCGTGCGTAGCCTCGAGTCGGAGATCGGCCGGGTGAAACGTTACGGTTTTGCCCTGTCCCTGGCCGTGATCGACGTGGACAATCTCGAGTCCGTCAATAAGCGCTACGGACGCCATGCCGGCGACGCCGTGCTGCGTTGTTACGCCGGCCAAATCCTGTCCAAATTCCGCACCTACGATCTCGTGGCCCGATACGGCGCTGACGAATTCGCGGTGCTGTTCCCGAATACTCAGAAGGACGGCGCCATGCACGCTCTCGAGAAGGCGCGCAAGACCGCCGCCGGCACTTTCATCAACCACGAAGGCAAGAACATTCCGCTGCCGAGTTTCTCGAGCGTCCTGACGCAGTACTCGCCCGGGGAACCGGCGGCGGCGCTGCTCAAGCGCGCCGACGACACCCTGGCCCAGGCCAAGCTTGCCGGCTTTAACCGCATGGTCGTCGCGTTACCCGCGGGCTGAAGAACGCTTGCGCTTTTTCGTGTACCGCTTCATCCGGCCACGCACGGCGCCGGCAGCGGAACCTCGGCAATCTTTCACCATCAAAAAAACAGTTTATTTCAGGTTATTGGTTCTGGCCCGCGGCGGGGGCTATCGGGTACTATGGCGCCGCTGTTATTTTTTGGAGGAGAGATTCCATGCATTTTCGGATGCTTCTGGCAGCGGTGGCGTTTTGCACCAGCGGCGCGGTTTGCGCCGATTCCCTCGACATCAATCTCAACAATGACACCGTACAGGGCGATTACGCGACGAAATGGCGTACGGCCGAATTTAGCATCGGTGGTCTCTACAACAACGACCGCAACGACTGGTTTGCCGACGCCGGACTGCTAGCATACGGTGAAAAAGACACGCCCCAGGCGCGTTATGAAGCCGGCCTCGGCGGCAGGATCTACGCCGCCTCGGTGAGCAACAACGACATCCTCGCGCTCGGCCTGGGTGGGCAATTCCGTTTCTTTCCCGGAAACGGCCCGATCGCGATCGGCGGATATTTTTACTACGCCCCGGACGTCGTGACATTCATGGACGGCAAAAAGTTCTGGGAAGGCGGCTTGCGCGTCGAATATGAAATCATCAAGAAGACCGCCAGCATCTATCTCGGCACCCGCAAGGTCCGGGCCGACCTCGACGACGGCTCGCACGAAACCGTCGATTCCGGTGGCAATGTGGGCGTTAAAATCGTCTTTTAACCATTTCACCGGTTTGCGCGAATCAACGGGTACCCCGCCCGGGTACGAACGCTTCCGTTATGAAAAACCTGTGGAATGACAGCGAGGCCGCCCAATACCCGGGCGACCTCGGGATGAGGGTATACAGTTCGCGCTTGCTCGGACGCGACAAGCACCTCGTGTTGCACGGCGGCGGCAATACCTCGGTCAAGATCACCGAAAAAAATCTGTTCGGCGAAGACGAAACCCTGCTCTTTGTAAAAGGCAGCGGTTGGGATCTCGAATTCATCGAGGCCGCCGGGTTTTCACCGGTGCGCATGGAACATCTGCTCAAGCTTGCCAAACTGAGAACTTTATCCGACTGGGAGATGGTGAATGAGCTGCGCACGCACATGGTGCGCGTTTCGGCGCCCACGCCTTCGGTCGAAGCCATACTGCACGCAATTTTGCCCTACAAGTACGTGGATCACACCCATGCCGATGCCGTCATCACCGTTACCAACACCGCCAACGGCCTCGAACGCATCCGCGAGATTTACGGCGACCGCGTCGTGGTCATTCCCTATGTCATGCCCGGTTTCAATCTGGCGCGCCTGTGTGCCGAGGAGTTTCCGAAACAGGCCGGGAAGAACACGATCGGCATGGTGCTAATGAACCACGGTTTGTTTTCGTTCGGTGACTCCGCGTGCGAATCCTACGAGCGCATCATTGATCTGGTGACGCGCGCCGAAAATTATCTTGCCAAGCACGGTGCCTGGACGATTCCGGTTCGGGCGGAAATACCCTCGGCGCATCCGTTGCGCCGGGATATTGCAGAACTTCGACGCACGCTGTCCGCGGCCGCCGGATTTCCGGTGATCCTGGCGACGCACGAGGATGCCGCGAGCCTGGCGTTTGCGCGGCGGGCGGATGTTTCGATCATCGCACAGCAGGGGCCGGCCACGCCCGATCACGTGCTCCGCACCAAGCGGTTGCCAATGCTCGGGCGTGACGTTAAAGCCTATGCCGATTCCTACAAAAAATATTTCAACCAGCACGCAACCAAGGCGAAAGAACCCAAGACCATGATCGACCCTGCGCCGCGCGTGATCCTCGACCATAACTTCGGCGTGGCGACTGTCGGGCGCGCTGCCCGCGACGCCGCCATCGCCTTCGACATTTACGCGCATACCATGGAGATTATTCAGCGCGCCACCGCGCTCGGTGGCTGGCAGGCGCTTCCAGCGCAGGATATTTTCAACGTGGAATACTGGGACTTGGAGCAGGCCAAGCTCAAAAGCAGCGGCAATTTACCGATTTTCTCAGGAGAAGTCGCGCTGGTGACGGGCGCAGCTTCTGGCATCGGCAGGGCCTGCGTGGATTCCCTGCTTGCGCGCGGAGCGGCGGTCGTGGGACTCGACATCAAGCCCGCCATTACCGGCCTCTACAGCCGTGCGGATTATCTAGGCCTGGTCTGCGACGTGACGGACGAAACGCAACTGACCGCAGCGCTGGAAAATACCGCGCGCGCCTTTGGCGGCCTCGACATGCTGATACTGAACGCCGGGGTTTTTCCGCCCGGTGTCCGCATCGACGCCCTCACCACGGCCGAATGGCGGAAAGTGCTGCACATCAATCTGGACGCCAATATGATGCT
>DASPRK010000227.1:0-11645 GCA_035624495.1 Methylomirabilis sp. (SeqCode)
GCGCGGCGATGAATACGCCGACCAGCATGCCGACGATACCCCAGACGACGGTCATCACGGCGAACTGCCGCACGACCTTGTAATTGTAGGTAGTCTGTTCGGTCATAAGTCTCCCGCTGTTCAAATCGGTGGATGATCGAATTGCAAAATTCTGTCTGGCGTAGCCGCACGCTGACGAGCTGATGGTGCGGCGCTATATAAGCAAAAACTGAAATATATTGGGAAAAGCCAACCCCGGTGTTGACCTAAATCAAACTCCGAGACCGCGAGGGAACATCCTAACCAGTGAAAACCGGCCCCATACCGATGTCCCAGAGAATCACAGTCGCCGCGAGCACGGCCACCAGCATCACCAGACCCACGGCGAGCACGGCGCTGGAGAACAGGAAACCGCGTTCCTTGGGGATACCCATGATGATAGGTACGCCGGTGTAAAGCAGGTACACTGTATATGCGAGCGCCGGCAGCCCGATCAACAGGTTGAGCCACAACACCGGATACACCAGCATGATGCCGATGAGGAAAAGCGGCGTGGCGGTGTACGCCGCCAATGCGATGCACTGCGGCAGCGTCTGCTTGGTGCCGTAAGTCTGGCCCATCCAGTGAATCAGCTTGCCGACCGTGAACACCGCGACCAGAATCGTCAGGTAGGACAGCACCGCGATCCAGAGCGCGCTTTCCGGCGTCAGCCGGTTCACCTCGCGCGTGACCACCGACCAACCGACCTGCGTGGTGCCGATGTATCCCGCGAGCGGCGGAATTGCGGCCAGCAGCAGCACGTGCGAGCAATAGCATTTCCCGATCGTGCAATTCTCCTTGCGGATATCCTTCCATTCGTCTTCCGGATGGGACAACAAACCCCAGACGTGGCTCAGCATAATATGGGTGCTCGCGCGAGTGATCGGTGTGGCGGAACAGTTTCCTGCAAACCGCCCTGGACGTCAACGCTGTCGAGAAGCGAGGCATGTCCCGGTGTCGTTCGAATTCCGACGAAGAAGCCCGCGCACCGCCTCGCCTCCACTATTCATTTTGAAGAACGGTGATACGTTCTCCGAAAAACCGACCATTTTGCTAAGTTGCGCGTGCAACCCGGCCGCGGAAGGAAAACGTCTTGAACAAACCGGATTCAAAGGCGAATATCGATTCGAACACATCGCCGGCGCGGTGCAGATGCTCGCCGCGCGTCACCGGACGCCGTCGCTGGATGATGCGATCGAGCGTTTAGAGGTCGCTGCGGTCAATGCTGATCGGCAGACACCACTGCAACAGCGCGCCATCGGGGCACCCGATCATGAGATTCGAGAGCCGTGTCACGTTCGCGGGTTCGTTACCGGCCACGGCGCGCACCGAAGTCGTTTCGTCGCCGGCGGCTCCGGAAATGCGCGCGCCGCGGGACCGGCGGAAATCAATTCAGACGATTTCCGCAAAAACACCCCGGTCACCGTCGGACCGATTCGGCGCATTATGTGATTTCGATCCCCGTTGCCAACATTTCCGTTTATTTTTTAAGCCGGTTCCGGTCGTTGCGCCGGTTCCGTGCGCGGGCATATTGTGCCGTTTCGGCACGGGAAGACTGGTTGACGTAAATCAACTCGGCGTCAGAAATCTGACCGGGATCAATGAAATCGCCGCGCGCGAGGCGTTGAAACAGCGCCGCGACCAGCGTCATCGGGAGATAAACGCCGATCGATCAGCCGAGCCGTTCGGACATTCCCACCAGGGAGGTGAGGCGCGGCAGGTCCCGCAGCAGCACGTGCTTGCGCACCGCCTCGATCAGCCCCTGTTCCTGGAAGCGCGTGAACAGGCGGCTCACGGTCTCCTCCGCGAGCCCGAGGTAACTCGCGATGTCCTGGCGCGTCATGCTGAGATTGAATTCCTGCGCGGAAAACCCGCGGCGCTTGTAGCGGTTGGACAGGCTCAGCAACAACGCCGCCAGCCGTTCCTCGGCGCTGCGTTTGCACAGCAGCACCTGTAGCGTCTGATCGTGCATGATCTGCTTGCTCATAATGCGAAGCATCTGCCACTGCACGCTCGCGACCACGCCGCCGAGCTCTTCCAGGCGTTTCAGCGACAGCTCGCACAGGCTCGAGGTCTCGAGGGCGATGGCGCCGCACTGGTGGGAATCAGTGTTGATGGCATCGAGCCCGAGCAACTCACCGGGCAGGTGAAAACCGGTCACCTGCTCGGCGCCATCGCGGATCGGCGTGTAGGTCTTGAGCGAGCCCGACTTGACCGCGTACACGTACCGGAACGGATCGCCCGGCCGGAACAGGTTTTCGCCGCGTTTGAGCACGTGCCGGCGTTTGATGAGACGATCGAGCAGCGCGAGTTCGGAATCGCCCAGGCCAACGGGAAGACAAAGCTGGAACAGGCTGCAGTCCTTGCACGCGACCTTGAGGTCGTTGAGGGCACCGCCGGCGATGACAGGGGCTTGCGACATGAACCGCCTCGTGGAGTTTAAGGACCGGGCGTCGTTGCCAACGCGAGCGCCGGGGTGAATTGACAACGGCGCGTTTCGGATCATAACAAAAAACGCCGCCGGCTTATGCCCCCGCCCGGCGGCTTTTCGCCGGGCGGGGGCGGCCGCCGCTGCGCGGGGCCGGAATCGGGTAGAATGAAGCCTCCGTATCGTCGCCGTCAGCCGCCTGGCGTTTCGAGATCATTCATGTCCGCACCCGCCGCGATCGCCGCCGTCGAACCTGCCGCCGCCTGCTTTCATTGCGGATTGCCGGTGCCGGCGGCCGTCGATTTGGCGGTGCAGATCGATGGCGCGCGCCGCCCTATGTGCTGCCGCGGCTGCCAGGCGGTGGCGCAGGCGATCGTCGACGGCGGGCTCGCCGATTACTACAAATTCCGCACCGAAGCCGCGCCGACCGCGCGCGAAATCGTGCCGGAATTCCTGCGCCAGGCCGCCGTCTACGACCTGCCCGAGGTGCAGAGGAGTTTCGTGCGCACGGCGGACGGGCACGTGCGCGAAGCGGCGCTGATCCTCGAGGGCATCACCTGCGCCGCGTGCGTGTGGCTCAATGAGCGCCACCTTGCGCGCCTGCCCGGCGTGCTCGCGGTTCGCATCAACTACGCGACGCATCGCGCGCGGGTGCAATGGGACGAGCGCCGGATTCATCTGAGCGATATCCTGCAGGCGGTCAGCCGCATCGGCTACCTCGCGCATCCGTTCGATCCCGGGCGTCATCAGCAGCGGCTCGAGAAGGAACGCAAACGGCTGCTGCGCCGGCTGGGCGTGGCCGGCGTCATGACCATGCAGGTGATGATCCTCGCCGAGGCCCTGTACGTCGGCGGCTGGATCGAAGCGGAAATGCAGTATCGTCACTTTTTCCAGTGGATCAGCCTGCTGTTGACGCTGCCGGTGCTGCTATATTCAGCGCAACCGTTCTTCGCCGCGGCGTGGCGCGACCTGCGTCACCGCCAGGCGGGCATGGACGTGCCGGTGTCTCTCGGCATCCTGACGGCGTTCGTCGCCAGCGTCTGGGTCACCGTGACCGGCCGCGGCGTCGTCTATTACGATTCGGTCGCGATGTTCGTGTTCTTCCTGCTGGGCGCGCGCTACCTCGAGACTGCGGCGCGCAAGCGCGCCACTGAAGCCTCCGAGGCGCTGGTACAGGCGGCCCCGGCGACGGCGACGCGTCTCGTGAATCAGGGGAACGAAACGATCGAAGAAACCGTGGCGGTGGCGGAGCTCAAGCCAGGAGACCAGGTGCGCATCCGTCCCGGCGAGCCGGTGCCGGCCGACGCCATGGTGCTGGAAGGCCGTTCGAGCGTGGACGAATCGCTGCTCACTGGCGAGTCGCTGCCGGTGCCGAAACAGCCGGGGCACACCCTGGTCGGCGGCTCCCTCAACATCGAAAGCCCGCTCACGGCGCGCGTGGAAAAAACCGGACCGGACACGATTCTGTCCTCGATCCTGCGGCTGATGGACCGCGCCGGCGCGGAGAAGCCGCGCGTGGCGCAGCTCGCCGACCGTGTGGCCGGCTGGTTCGTGATCACGGTGCTGGGCGTCGCCGGCGTGACCGCGCTTTACTGGTGGCGCCACGATCCGTCGCTGTGGTTGCCGGCCACCATAGCAGTGCTGGTGGTGACCTGCCCGTGCGCGCTGTCGCTCGCCACCCCCGCCGCCATGACCGCCGCCAGCGGCCGGTTGACCCGCTTGGGTCTGCTCGCCACGCGCGGGCATGCGCTCGAAACGCTCGCGCGGGTAACGCATGTCATTTTCGACAAGACGGGCACGCTGACGCGCGGGCAATTGCAGCTGCGGCAAACAAGCGGGATTTCCGGACTGAGCGCGGTCGACTGTCTCGCGCTCGCGGGCGCGCTGGAGCGCCACTCCGAACACCCGATCGCGCGCGCCCTGCTGGCCGCGTCCGCCGAGCTGGTGCCCACGGCAACCGACGTGGTCAATACGCCGGGCGCCGGCATCCGCGGCACCATCGGCGGCACGGAGTATTTTCTCGGAACACCGGCCTATGTTCAGGAACAGACCGGGCTGTCGGCGTCGCCCGCGATGCTGGAAGAACTGCAACGGCACGGCGACACCCTGGTGTTGCTCGCCGGGCGCACCGCGCTGCACGCCGCGTTTCTGCTCAATGATGAATTGCGCCCCGGCGCGCGCGAGCTGATATCCGGGCTTAAGCGCCGGGGTCTCCGCGTAAGTCTGCTCACCGGCGATCACGAAAAAGCGGCGCGGCGCGTGGCCGGAACGCTGGGTATCGATGAGATCGCGTGGAGCCTGAAACCGGCCGACAAGCTGGAGCGAATCAAGACCCTGCAAGACCAGGGCGCCGTGGTCGCGATGATCGGCGACGGCGTGAACGACGCTCCGGTGCTGGCCGCGGCGCAGGTGTCGATCGCCATGGGCGGCGGCGCCGCCGTGGCCGCGGCGAGCGCCGACATGATCCTGCTTTCGCTGAAGCTCGGCGGCTTGGCCTCCGGTCTCGCCGTGGCGCACCGCACCGTCAAAATCATCCGGCAGAACCTGGCCTGGGCGCTGGCCTACAACCTGCTGGCGATTCCCGCGGCCGCGGCCGGTTACGTGACGCCGTGGATGGCGGCGCTCGGGATGTCGCTGTCGTCACTTCTCGTGGTGAGCAACGCCCTGCGTTTGGCGCGGCGTAAGGCGTGACGGGTCGGGCATGAACACCTTCCTTTCGTTGCACGTTTCGTCTCTCGTTCCCGACGCTGTGGAGTAAGGCCGTGGAAATCCTTTATCTCCTGGTTCCGCTCGCGGTCGTTCTCGCCGGGGTGATCGTATGGGCGTTCTTATGGTCGATCCGCTCCGGACAGTTCGACGACCTCGAGGGACCGGCGCACCGCATCCTGATGGATGACGACGATCGACCGCCGGCATCGGCGGAGCCGGAATCCGGCGGCGAGAAGTCGCCGCCGGACGATTGAAAAACGCCGCCGCGGCGCGCGTCATCGGTAGAGGTTTCCGGCGCTCTGGAATACACTTAGGGCGCCCCTAACCGGGACGGCCATGAGCGTAGACAAACACAACGGATAAGGCGTGCGTCGGAAATGTTCATGTTGGTGCATGCCGCCTCGACAATTGCGGTTCCCCTACCGCCCGGGCACTTCATTCCCTTCCCGCATTCGTGACCCCATCGCAAAGGAGAGATCATGCGCAAGATCATGCTGCTTAACGCCAAGGGCGGGTGCGGCAAGAGCACGCTCGCGACCAATCTCGCGAGCTATTACGCTTCACAGGGAAAATCGGTGGTGCTGGCGGACTTCGACCGGCAGGGATCGGCGCTGGACTGGCTCGAGGCGCGCCCGCAGGATCGCGCGCCGATCCGCGGAATCGCCGCATGGCGCGAGCCCCTGCGCGTGCCGCGCTCGACCGATTACGTGATCATGGACGTGCCGGCGGGCGCGCACGGCGCCGATCTCACCTCGCTGGTGCGGCGCGCACACACGCTGATCATCCCGGTGCTGCCTTCGCCGACCGACATCCGCGCGGCGGCGCATTTCATCCACGAACTGCTGCTGGTCGGGAAGATCGTGCGCGATGAAACGCGCCTGGCGGTCGTCGCCAATCGCGTACGCGAGAATTCTTCCATGCAGAACGCCATGGAAAACGTGCTGAACCGCATGAGCATTTCCTATTCCACGCTCAATACCCAGATCTACCACAATCTCGAGCGCTTTCTGTCCCGGCTCAAGATCCCGTTCGTTACGACGCTGCGCGAGAGCCAGAATTATCTCGTGGCTGACGCGCGCGGCTTGGGAATTTTCGACCTCACGCATACGCAGGCGGCACGCGATATCGAACAGTGGGAACCGTTGTTAAAGTGGCTGGAGAGCAAGCGCAGCATCCCCGAACCCGCGACGTAGTGCCCGCTCGTGCGACGCCCATCCACGCGCGGTTTTGCCGTAGTCAAACCGACGTGGCGGATCAGGTCTCCGAACCCATGCGCGACGGATTGTCCAGGTTGGTGGTGAAATCCTCGCCCGGATGTTCGGTCTGGATCTCCAGATAGGCCTTCTTGTTCTCCTCGTTTTCGAAATAAATCTTCAGTGCGCCTTCGCCCTCCCCTTCGATGACAAACGGATGGGAATCGGGATTTTTTACATCGGCGCCGGAAATGGGATCGGTCGTCGTTATGCGCATAGCACGCTCCTTGGTGTTGAAAAAAAACACGCCGGCATTTGGCTCGTCTTCGTATACCTACTACCAGCGCGCGGGACTGTCAATGACCGCCGGCAAGCCGGGCCGGAAACCGGTGAATGCATTTGTTTTTTCCAAGAAATTTTCCAAGCCGCCCCGACAGGGCCTATACTTTTTTTCATAACCACGACCTCCCGGAAACGGATTGAAGTCGGGCAAGGCACGGAGCCAGGTGAAACTTTCGCGTTTTACGAATCTTCGGTTGCGAACCCGCTTTCTCATCGCGATGGGGGTGATGTTCATCCCGCTGGTCGTGATCGCCCTCGGTACCGGCATTTTCCTGCAACACGCCGCCGACGCCCTCAACCAAATCGTCGAACGTCCGGTCTACAAGCTCCAGACGACGTCGCGCCTGCAGAATCAGATCCGCCACGCCCACGCTCTGCTCAGGGAGTATGCCTCGACCAAACGTTACGCCCTGCGCACCCAGTTCGATTCCGACGCCAGGACGGTGGAAGACAGCTTCGTCGAGATACTGAACAAGCCGTTTCTCACGCCCGAGGAATACCAGCGGCTCACCGAGGCGCGCCGGGAATGGCAGGACAGCGTCCGGGCCGCGGCGTTGTTTTTCTCCCCACATCCGTCCCGCGCAGTCTCCGATCAGCTCGACCAGCAGATCAACCGGATTCTGATTTCGCTCGACCGGATTCATGAGAGCTACTACGGCGATATCAGCGCCCAGCGCGCCCGGATCGATGAGGCCGAAAACCGCTTCCTGCTCATCATCGCCGTCACCCTCGGCCTGGGCCTGATCGGCGCCGTCGCCGGCGCCGTATGGCTGGCGCGCTCGGTGCTGATCCCGCTGCGCGAATTCGAAAAAGGCGTGTCGCACTTCGCGCGCGACAATCTCTCCTACCGGTTCACGCTCGACAAGGAGGATGAAATCGGGCGGCTGGCGCGCGAATTTAACAGCATGGCCGAGCGCCTGATCGAGCATCGCAGCAAACTGGAAGAGTTATCGGTGCGCGACGGTCTGACCGGACTTTACAACCGTCGCGAGTTCGACAAGCGACTGGAGGAGGAAATGCAGCGTTCGCGCCGCTACAACCATGCGTTCTGCCTGACTCTGATCGATCTCGACCACTTCAAGGACATCAACGACCGCTACGGGCATCAGGCGGGCGACGACGTGCTGATCGCCGTGGGCGATCTCGTCCGGCTCAACGTCCGGCCAGTGGACGTGGTTTGCCGATACGGCGGCGAGGAACTGGTGGTGATTCTTTCCGAAACCGATGAAAAGGGCGCGCTGATCGTGGCCGAGCGCATCCGCCGCACCGTCGCCGAATCCATGACCGCCACGCCCGAGGGCGACGCGATTCAAGTAACGGTCAGCATCGGCCTGGCCGCCTTTCCCCGCGACGGTGACAACCCGGCCCGGCTCATCAAGGCCGCCGACGAGGCGCTCTACGGCGCCAAGCAGGAAGGCCGCAATCTCGTGCGCAGCTATCAACGCTGGCGCCACTCCGAAAACCAAAAAACCCGCTGACGCGGGCCTCTGCTGCATGCCGGGTAAAATCAGCGCCGGTCTTCGGCGCGTGATTCGTCGTTATCCTAGTGCGCCAGCCGGTCCTGCGTATTGCCCGCACGAAGCTCGGCCGCCGCGTGCTCATCGCTGGTAAGCTCGGGCCGCAGCCGTGCCAGCGCCTTACGCGCCTGCGCGTTGTTGCCGACGGCGGCACGCCGGTACCAGGCATAGGCCTCGATCAGGTCGCGTGCGACCCCATTGCCCTGCTCGTACATCCGGCCCAGCGCGAACTGGGCGTCGTGATTGCCGCGGCGCGCGGCGCGCTCAATCCAGAAAAACATCTTGTGTTCGTTGCCGACTTCCTTGCGGCCTTCGAGAGACGTCAGCGGCGCGTTTTCGGCGGGCGCGGCCTCTTGCGAGATAGCCGCGTCATCCGGCTTCGGCGCATCCTGCGGTGGTACCGGTTCCTCGGCCCGCACGGGTGGCGGCGTTACACGGCTGGGCGGCAGCAATGGTGCCGCGACCGCCGGCGCCGCCGGCGAATCCGCGTGTTGCAATGCTCTATGCGACACGCCGATCGCCAGCACCGCGAGCGCCGCGACGGCCGCCGCTTTCGACCAGCGTCGCGCCGGACGCGGCGCCGAAATCTCCGGCGGCGCCAGCGCCCGTTGCAGTTCGGCGGCGCTGGCGAAACGCCGCGCCGGTTCCTTTTCGAGACAGCGCATCACGATCGCTTCGAAATGCGGCGGCGTGTCGGCCATGAGTTTGCGCGGTGGCAACGGTCGTTCCTTGAGCTGCTTGAGCGCGACCTCCACCGGCGTCGCGCCGGAAAACGCGCGCCGGCCCGTGAGGCACTCGTACAGGATGAGTCCCAGTCCATAGAGGTCGGCGCGCTGATCCACGGTCTTGCCCTGCGATTGTTCCGGAGCCATGTACTCGGGTGTCCCGGCAAGCGTGCGCGTGACGGCGGTGTCGGCTCCGAGCGCGCGGGCGATGCCGAAATCGAGAATCTTCACCAGGCCGTCGCGCCCGAGCATGACGTTCTCGGGCTTGAGATCGCGGTGCACCACGCCTTGCGCATGCGCCTCGCCGAGACCGGCGCACATCTGGCGCGCGAGATCGATCGTGCGCTCCGGCGTCAGACGCCCGACGCGCCGGAGATACAGGCGCAGGCTCTCACCGTCGACGTATTCCATCGTGAGGTACGCCAGGTCGCCGACGCGATTGAAGTCATGGATGCGGCAGACGTTCTTGTGCGTGATGCGGCGCGCCAGGCGCAACTCGTTCTTGAACCGCTCCATCATCGCCGGGTCGCGCGCGATTTCCGGGCGCAACACCTTGAGCGCCAGGACTTCGGTGGTTTCGCGGTCGCGCACGCGATAAACCATGCCCATGCCGCCCTCGCCGAGGGCATCCAGCACCTCGTAACGCGACGCGAGCGGCGCGGCGACGTCCGGGGCGACGGCGGTCGACGCCCCGGGGGTGTGCGAAAGTATCTGAGTCTTGATGTCGGACGATGGCATATCGGGCGGGGCGCGCGGGCGCCGGCAATTATCCCAGAGTATATGCAACGCACGGGCGGGTGTGGCGCCGACCGCCGCGAATCGGGTCGGACCGGCGCCGGAAAAGATTGCTGTCGTCGCGGCAACCGAACCATGGAAATACCGCCGGAGTGGGAATTTTGCCTGACGGGACAGGCGTTTACTGCCGCGTTCGCCCGGTGGCGATCGGCGCATACGGTCGGCGCGAGTCGCGGCCGCGAGCGGCGAAGAACCGGGGATCGGGCGCGGGTGCTCGCCTGTGGTGTCGTGTGCGATTTCGGCCCGACAGCGAACTGCCGTTGGCCGGTCGGCGAGTCACGCCTCTCTGCGCCTGGAGACGTAGATGTCCTCCTCGTCCCGGTGAAGGAAAAGCTCGTCATGGCGCGCGACGCGCGCGGGCTTTGTATTGTCACTCTGACGGACGGCCCGGGAAATTACGCGGTACGCGCAAAAACGCGAAGAACGCGGAAAATCACCGAGGATCAACAAAGGTTTCGCCGCGCTCTCTGCGCTTCAGCGTCCGCGACGTTCCGTACCGGAGCACGGGTGAATGCCGGTTCGACGTTTCCTCAGCGCGTCAACGACGTCCGAATGTGACCGCGCTCGCATTCGGCGCCGCGGTCGTGCCGCGCACAACCAGCCGCACCGGCAACTCCTCACGCGGCGGCAACGAACCGCCGGCGATCGCCTGCAGCAGATGGCGCGCCGCGAGCTCGCCCATCTCGCTCGCCGGAAAGTGCATGGTCGTGAGGCCCGGCTGCAGCATGGCGGCGATCTCCATGTCGTCGAAGCCGGTGATCGACACCTCCTCGGGGACCCGCAGCCCGATCGCGGCACACTCCGCGATCGCGCCGATCGCGAGCACGTCATTGCCGCAGATCACCGCCGTCGGCCGCGGCGCGTGCCTCAGCACCTCGACCAGGCCGTCGCGTCCGCTCTGCAGGGTATAGGGCTTTTCCACGTAGCGTCCCGGAGGCAGCTCAATTCCGCGGCGTTCCAGCGCCGCGCGCACGCCGGCGGCGCGCCCGTGCGCACGCTCGTTATTGGCGGTGGTCCCGGAGATCATGGCGAACTCGGTATGCCCGAGTTGCAGCAGGTGCTCAGTCAGACTGATCGCGGCCAGACGGTTGTCGAACCCGATACACGGGTGACGGCCGTTGTCTTCGAGTGCCCAGCTGAGGACGCAAGGAATGTGGTGCCGGTCGATCAGCCGGTACAGCTCGGGGTCGTGCTGAACGCCCAGTAGCATCAGGCCGTCGACGCCGCGCTCGATCAACGCGCGCGCCAGCCGCCGCTCCGCCAGCGGATCGGATTCGTGGCAGGCGACGAACAAGGTGTAGCCGGCCGCGCCGAGCGTGCGCTGCAGCGCGTGCACCGTGTTCGCGAAACTCGGGTTGTCGAGGGTCGGGATGAGGGCGCCGATTGTGTGCGAGCGGCGCGAGGCAAGCGCCCGGGCGCTACCGTTGGCCACGTAGCCCAGGCGCTCGATGGCCCCCTCGACGCGCGCGAGCGTGACGGGTCTGACCTTCTGCGGCAGGGACAGCGCGCGCGAAACGGTCGCGATCGAGACCCGCGCCGCGCGTGCGACGTCGGTCAGCGTGACAGTGCGCCGGCCCGCCGTCACCCGCCGCCCGCCTCGACGGCGGTCGCGCGCCGGGCGCGGTGGTTGGCGCGCAAACGGGACACGCACGGCACCGCCAGCGCCAGCACGATCAGGACCATGACGGTCCCGCTGATCGGACGGGTGAAGAAAATCGTCCAGTCGTTCTGGTAGGCGATCATGCTGGTCATGAACGACGTCTCGGCCACCGGACCAAGGATGCAACCGAGCACCATCGGCGCGATCGGGAAGCGGTATTTCTCGAACAAATAGCCGACGACGCCGAAGATCACGATCATCCACAGGTCAGTGATGCTGTTGCGCGCGCTGTAGGCGCCGACGAAGCAGAACAGCGCG
>DASPRK010000233.1:0-14116 GCA_035624495.1 Methylomirabilis sp. (SeqCode)
GTAACCTTGAGGCCGCGCGCTTCCAGGATGGCAGCCAGGGAGGCGGAGGCGATTCCCTTGCCCAAGGAGGACACCACGCCGCCGGTTACAAAGACAAATTTGGTCATTTCGGCCCGTTTAGCAGGAGTTGGGTACCGCTGCAGAACGGAAACACAAGTTACCAGATGGCGGCGATTTTCACAACTGATTTATTCGAAAAAACGGAACAACCGCGACGCGAAATGCGAAGCCAACGCGCAGCGGCCCGCGAGTTGCGGCGAGGCCGATGGATAAACCGCAGAAGACCCGCAGCGACGCCGAGCCTTTGTGGACGATTATTGCCTGGTGATACGTGTCGCACCACCGCGGGCTTGCCGCGGACGTTGCGGGCTCAACCCGGCGCCACAAAGCGGCGCCGCAGCCCTCGAGCGCGACGGGAACTGCGAATTCCCGTCGCGCATGCGGAACCAGCGAAGGCTCAGGCCGGCAACGGCGCGGACAAGCTCTCCTTACTTCCCGTAGCCGGTGACTTCGACCTCGACGCGGCGATTCTTTGCGCGACCCGCGGCGGTTTTGTTATCAGCGATCGGCTTGGCTTCGCCCATCCCGGCAACCTCCATCTTGCTGGCATCGGCGCCGAGACTGACCAGGTAATCACGCACCGCTTCGGCGCGCCGTACCGACAGCTTCTGGTTGTACTCGGCGGGACCGCTGCTGTCCGTGTAGCCGGTAATTTTGATCGTCTTGGCTTCGCTCAACTCTGCTCTTGCCTGTTCGCGGTATTCCTTGATTTTCTCTTTTCCCTGAGCGCTAATTTCTGCCTTGTTGACGGCAAACAGCGCCGCGGCCTCGAACGTCATGACCTTCGGGGTCGGCGCAACCACTACGGGCGCGGGTGCAACCGCCACGGGCGCGGGTGCGGGTTCGGGCGCGGGTGCGGGTGCGGCGACCTTCGGCTCGGGAAACAACTCGGGGTTGCATTCCTTGGTGGCGTTGTCTTTGCTCCAGGCGGACGTCAAAAGGCATTTCCCGTTGCTGTCGCGCGCGACTTTTCCGTTCGCGTCGTAGACATATCCCGGCGACATCTCGGCTTGTGCTGAAAACGCCGTGAGGGCGACAACAAGCAGCGAGGAAAACGTTAACGTGGTCGGGAAAGACTGCATGCGTTTGTTCATAGCTCTGCTCCTCTAAATAAATTTCGTTGAGTGAAGGCCTGCAACTGCCCAGACCGATGGCAAGCCGTGTCATGTCGCCTACAGGTTCGACGTCAGACACTGATATCCGGCTTTCGCTTTTTATACTATTGTGCCGCGAACGGCAACACCGTGATATTGGACCTTGGTCCAATTCTTTGGCGCTCGGACCGCAGCGGCGGTATGGACCTGGGTCCAACAATGCGCCTGGATAGCCGAATGATCGGAAACGTGGTATCTAATGATGCATGAAGGGGCACCCGGCGCCACTTTTCGCCCGGGAATCCTCATTAACTGATGTCGGACCTCACTCTTCTCCGGCAGGTGTCAGCACGCAGCAACCGCCCAAAGGCCCTTGCCCGGGAAGACCTGATTTAGTCCGTTCGTGGTAAGCCCCGTCAAGCCACGAACGGACAGTAGCCCAGTGATCGCGGTATTACCGTTCACCCCTCGACAAGCCCACTCTTAACCAGCCGTCGGGTCTTCGACAAGCTCAGACCGGACGGCGACTCGATGGGCTCAGGACGAGCGACATGACTAATATTAAGAGCTTCCCAGGCGCATCTCGAACAGATGGCGGCGACCGCGGTGGGCAGTTTTATGCCTCGGAAAATCGCTTTCGTCGCTTTCAGAAAGTGAAGCGCGGTCCGAGAAAGAGGTAAAGGCTGTTATCACCCGTGTCCGCGTGACCGTAAGCGAAATAGAGGGGTCCGATCGGGGAATCCACTCCCAAAAACACGCTGCCCGCGGTAATGGCGTTGTCGTAGGACGCATCTTTTTTATCTTGCCACACGTTGCCGCGCTCGAGGGTGACGCCGACATAGGACCTCAATAACTGAATGTCATTGATGCGACGATAGTAGGCCAGTGAGATCAGTGCCGCGTCCTGGCCGCTCAATTGATTTTCCTGCAATCCGGAGAGGCGCATGAAGCCACCCAATCGCACGAGCGCTCCCAAGGGAGCCGTGCCGTCCAAGGTGCTGAAGCCGTCAATCTTGGCGTTCACGGTGTTACGTCCCCAAGTAAAGGCATGAAGGTAGTCCAACTGGGCCTGATCGTAATCCGCGCTGGAGCCGAATCCATCGCGCGCGACGCGGTACTCGGCCCGGCCGATATGGCCCGTGCGGGGAAAATTGACGTTGTCCAGCTTGTCATCGGTTAACCTCAGAAACACATCGCCCAGGTCCACGTCGGTGTCCGGCGCCGGATCACCGATGATGCGCTTGGCCGTGCCGCTTTCCCGATAGTAGCCGAGCCTGACTTCACCCCAGGTGCCGAGCTCCCGGCCCGCGCCCAGTTCCATCTTGCTACTGATCACCTGATCCTGGAATAGCCGGTTGCCGGCGTCGTCGAAAAAGTCCGCATTCGTTCTTCCGTAACCGACCTTGCCGGCAACGAAGTAGCGGGACGCCACATCCAGGGGCTGGAATATATCCGCGGCAATAGCCGGTTCATCGCCCAGTTGCGCGCCCAGGCGCCATTCGCCATTGAGCGCGTTGATCTCGGTGCGCGTATAGAGGACACCCATTTTGAACGTGTTATTGCCCTTCAGATTGTTGGATGCGGCGAGTCCGAACTGGAGGTAACCCGGACCCCAAGTATTTTCCTTGGCATTAATCACCAGGACGTTCTTGTCGTCTTCACGCACCACTTCGTAGCGCACGGACTCGAATATTTGGAGCCCGTAGATCTGACCGATGTCCTGTTCCAGTTGTTTCACGTCGAGCGGCTGGCCCGGCTTGGCCGAGATGCGCGCGGCGATGACGTCGTCACCGACCCGAGAGTGATTTTCGATGCGCACGGAATCGATCACCGGCGGCTCCTGGCGGGGTTGCGCATGTTGTGCGCGATACCGGGCGTAATCCTGCGGGCTGAGCGAATAGCGCCGTAAGGCGTCGATCTCGGCGCGCGCCGCGTTCTCGCCGATCGGGAAGGTCTCGGGCACACGTTCGAAGCTGCCACCGCCGATGTCTCCGAGCTCCGGGCGGATAAGGACATCCCGCGGTCCCAGGGTCTTCAGTTGCTGTTCGGTATTAAGGGTGAACAGGTAGTTGGCGAGCTGTCCGGTGATATCCAGCGCGCTGATGATGTCCTTGCGCTTGAAAAGTCCGCTGCCCACGTCCACGACGATCAGAACGTCGGCGCCCATGTCGCGCGCCACGTTCACGGGCACGTTGTCGGCGATGCCCCCGTCCACCAGCAGCCGACCATCGATCTCCACCGGATCGAATGCCGCCGGCACTGCCATGCTGGCGCGGATCGACTTGCTGAGACTGCCCTTAGACAGCACGACCGCCTTGCCGGTCTCGATGTCGGTAGCCACGGCCCGATAGGGAATGGGCAGGCGATCGAAGTTCTTCACCGCGACCACGGGCAGGGTGAGGCGATTGAGTTCCAGGTCGAACTTCTGACCGCGGATATAGGCGAGCGGGAACTTAACCTTGCCGTCGCTGAAGCCCAACCTGGCCTTGAATGCGTAGTTATAGTCGTCGCTCTTGCGCCTGAAAGAACGGTCCGCCCGACTGGGATAGTCCTGGAACAGGTCTTCCCAGTCCATCGCCTCCATTTCCTTGGCGATCTGGTCCGAACTCATACCGGATGCATAAAGGCCGCCAACGATGGACCCCATGCTGGTGCCGACGACGTAATCGACCGGAATGCGCAACTCCTCCAATACCTTCAGCACCCCCACATGGGCGCCACCGCGCGCGCCCCCGCCGCCCAGCACGAGGCCAATGCGAGGTCGCCGAGCGGCGGCCGATTCATCCGCCGCCTGGACAGGGGCCGGCGACACGAACAGGACGAGCAACGTCGCGGTCAATAGCCGGATCGCCCAGCGATTCCGGTAACCTGCATCGATTGATGATGTTAGTTGCAAGGAAGCCCTCTTTTTGTCAGGACGAACGAGCGCAGCGAGTTGGAATTCATTCTTGGCGCGCGTATTTCCATGGTGATCATGATGTGCTCTCAATGATGAGTCAATGCTTCGTTGGGGGCGGCTGATAACTTCGTTCCCGGCAATCCCGCGCGGATTTGCCGGGAGAAATCCGCGGCCTTGTCTGCCGCCTGGGCGCGCGCATTAATATGCGCGCGCCGCTGAAGCTCGGCGAACGGCAGACTGGTGTCGAGCTTCCCGATCTCGTACAGATATTCGGGCAAGTAGCCGCTCACCAGAACCTTCCAGGAAAGAGGCGGATGACCCGGGTTGATGCGGGTATGCATCCAGATCGCGGTGGTGCAATTGGTAGTGAGCGTGTTGTACCACTCGGGCCGGTCCTTGAGCGCGTTGACTTCGTCCATGTACTGGAGAAACAAACGGCGCCCGTTATCGATCGAGCCGCGCAGGCGATAGATGTACACGTCCTCCGGTGGGTTCTTGCGGTAGTTGGTGCGCAATCGAATCACGTCACGTTCGTCGGCCACCACATAATAGAGTTCGTACTGCCGGAAGAATCCTTGCACCGTCGAATAGCCCTCACCGCGCTCCTTGCGCGTTTCAATGGAGATGGCGAGATGATCACCCTGGAAGTCGAAACTGAGAAAAATGTGGGCGATGGCCGGCCCCATCCAGTAGGTGGCGATAAGGTCCACGCCATCGAGCTTGCGCAGGTCGAAGGTCTTGTCGTAGTACCCGGGAGTGAAATCGGTCTCGGTCCGGTAGTCGAAATTGCGGATGTTGTGCACCGTCACCCGGTCGCCGTCAATACTGGCGTATGGCAGAACCGCGACGTCCGGCTGCCAGTCGCGGTCGTTGGAGGGCTCGATGGCTCTCCATGAGAATAGCACCACCGCGAACAGCGCCAGATAAACCGCGAACGCGCGCCAGCGCCAACGTGGCAGCGCAAACCCGACAAGGCCGATCAGGGACGCCAGCGCAAACGCGGCCGCGAGTCCAGTCCGCAGGGCAAGGCTCTTGTGGTCGAAGTAATAAAGCGCCAGCACACCCCAACCCGCCATGCCGAAAAGGACCAGCCCCACGATTACTGTGCCGGCGAGCGTGGTGACACGTTGCACGGGCGTCGTCGGGGATTTCATGCGCACCGCCGGACGATGCTAATTACATCGCTTAGGCTTGCGCAGACGTGCCCCACCCCTCCTGCGGCGCGGCCATCGCGGTACTCGCCCCACTCAGGGGCGTCCTGTTCTGCTGCAGCTGACGGGCCATCGGCAGCATTGCCAAACAGGCCGGGCTGAGTGGACATGCGCAGGTGCTCCTCAGTATATGTTGTCGTCTCCCGGGCCGGCCCGCATGGTTTGCAGGCACTGATTTCGATGAATCGTGCACGCAACGCGAGAAGCCGCGCGGCTGTTACTCAAACTGAGTCGGACAATGCCGTTAAATATACTCCGCTTGCCTCGCGTGTCAGCATTGGACTTTGGTCCAATGCGCGGTCCGTCGTCGATTCCGTTTTCAGCGGCGCGTGCCATGTTGCCGAGCGTGGCCACGAATAAGCCGACACCGGGCGAACCGGGTCGGGCGATAGGGTTCTGATCGCCGGGCAGTTCATGATCTGCGCCGATTAGGGCGGCTTCCGCGCGTCTCGCCGTATCTCGGGAAAGATGGCACCGAGACGTTGCGCCAGGCAATCGACGTAGTTCTCGGGGAACTTCCATACGACGCGATTCGGCCCGGGGACCAGACAACGCTGAGCGGGGGTGATCGGGTGGCGCAGCGAGAGCGCGACGTCGGTGGCAATCCAGTCGTTGGCGTACCAGTATCCATGCCCGCGCATGCCGCCCATTTCGTGCGCGCCGCGCACGTCGGAAACGTCGATGGCCTGAAAGCGCGGATCGGCCGCGAGGCGCTCGATGTCCTGCACGGTGAGTTCGGCGATGTCGGGCTTCCCGAGCCGCGAGGCGCCGGCGACGACACTGGAGAATCCGAGCGCAGCGTCGTTGCGCGACATATAGACGATCGTCTGGCGCGCAAGATCCATGACCGGCGGCACATATTTGCGCGCGAAAGTCTTGAGATCCACGTCCGAAGCGGCAAAGATCACGTTACCGATGCGATAGCGCTTGGCCAGTTGTGCGCGGTCTTCCTGCGGGTGACGCGCACGAAGCTGGGCCAGCGCCTGGCCCAGCAACGGCGAACCGCAACTATAGGCAATGATGTTGACGTACTCGGCGCGGGTCTCGGACAGCAAGGCGATCAGGCGCTCGATGTCCGGCACGTATTGTTCGGCGCGCGGACAATCGGTGAGGTAATTCCAGAAGTTTTGTCCGGTTGGCCACTGAAAGGTGACGAGCGCACTGTGGCCGAGGTAATGTGACCACGACCCCATCATCACCGTCACTTCGTCGAAACGCACGCGATAACCGTGCACATAGAGCACCACTTCGGGATTGCGCGTTTTCGCCAGTTGCTCATTGATTCGAGCGACGAAGGCATGCTCAGCCTCGCTCGCGCCTTTGACTCCGTTCCAACGACCCAGTTCCTGGATGCGCTCGACCTCGCCGGGCCGGGCATGCTCGTAGGTATCGGCAAAGTCCGAGGCGACCAGGTCTTCCCACTTCCAACCGGGGGGACCTAGCCGCACCGAGGCCACGCCCAGCATCACCCCGTCGCCGGCGGCATCCCGATAGTGTCCGGGCTTGCCGGGTTCCACCGGGGCGCGGGTGGTGGCGTAGAACACCGGGACCTGGGTGGTGCGTAACTCCGACGGCAGGCGCACGGTCATGTCGAGCCGGGCATCCCGAAATACCGCCGGGGTAGGAATCATGTGCGGCTGGAACGGGGCACACCCCGCCGCTCCCGCGAACACGAGCAACGATAGATAGGCAACGACTCGATTCATCTCTTCCCTCCTATTGTCGACGGTCGTTCCTGTTACAACAGTATGCACGGCTCAATTCCATGCGGTCGAAGCGTCGCAAGTTGTTGAGAGCGCCTAATAAAATGAAATTCGCCCTTCGACAGGCTCAGGGCGAACGGTTTGTAATAGCCGTTCGTGGTGCGCCTGTCGAACCACGAACGGCGTTCTAAAAAACGAAAGTTTCTTGTTTTGTTAGGCGCCCTAAAATACCTCTGATCAAGTCCGTTCGTGGTGAGCCCTTCGACTGCATTGAATGTTATGGCAATCTCTGTTGTAGTATCAATACGACGCCAGCTCTGGAATCGGGTCATCCGGTGACAAAAGGAGGCAAGGCGATGAAATCGAACATTGCGGTATTGGCTATGTTGACTTGGTGTGCGCTCATGTCTCCGGTGCACGCGAGTAACGTCGAGTTTCTCAGTGAGGCCCCCTATTTCGCGCATTTCACCGACGAAGATCGCAAGATCTTTCATGAGACACTGGATGATCTGCTCATGCACGGCAAGGACCAGGATACCCGCGCCTGGACGAACCCGAAAACCGGCGCCAACGGCGATCTGCGTCTGTTACCGGCCGCCGACAAGGGAGGCTGCCGCAATGTCGAGATCCGCAATTACGCCCGCGGGAGAACCGGCAAAAGCGTGCAGCGATTCTGTCCCGATGACAAGGGTGTGTGGCAGTGGAAGCCTGCTGCCAAATGACCGCATAGCGCGCCTCTGCCTCGCGCGTGGGACACCGCGCACCGGGATACCAACAACATCCGGAGATTTATGCCACACGCATCTTCACCGGTAATGACCGAAATGTGGCACCGCGGCGTTTCTAGAACAATATTCCAAAAAGTTTTTTAAGCAGCTCCTCCAGCGGCATCATGGTCAGTGCCAGCGGCGCGATCGGCACGAGTGTCGCGATTACGAGTTGGAGGATGGCATCCTTCGTAACCGGCGCAACACGCATCGTCTTCACTACCTCGAAACTGTTGCCGAGATCGGCGAGTGACTGAATGTCGCTGCTGCCCACCAGCGGCTCATCGGCAGGCGCTCCGCCGCGAAGCCATTTGGTATCGAATTCGCGCACGTAACGTTCCGCCAGCGTGCCGTAGTCGCGCAGGCCCTTCCGCTTCGCGTGCGCCAGTTGAGGCGCAAACACCAGGAGCGGGCCGAGGATCACACACAGCAGAAAGACGACCAGGACGGCAATCTCGATCTTGAACGCCGGCAGCGCGGCACCGAGGTAAAAAATGCGATTGGCGATCTGGCCGGCCACCAGCGCGCCTTGCGCTGCCGCGAGCAGCGCGAACGCATAAACAACGTTGGCGAGAAATCCCAGACCGCCGACGCGATCCGGATGCGTGGGAACCAGACGCAACTCGATTCGCGACACCTGCCAGAGAAAGCGGCCCCAGATGAACAGCCGGTAATACCAGCGGAGCAGCAGGAACTGGAAGATCGGCAAGCTCACATAGCCATACCACATCCCAGCGAGCGAAAGCTTCGTGCCCTGGCCGGACGGTGTCGCGTACCATGTTGCGGCGTCGAGCGCGGTGTAGTGGCGCCAGATGATCAGAACACCGACGACGTATACAGTGGCGAGCAGCAGCGACTCGGCAAGCACCGAGTTGCGCAGTCGAAATGCCGACGCGATAGCGGCATCGAACCGCGTCTTGGCGCTATCGGGAATCAAATTGCGCCCCAGGAACACCTTCACCACGGAACGCATTCGCTGGTGCACTACAAGTTCGGCCGCGATCAGCAAAGGCAGCGCCACCAGGAAACGGATGTGAACATCCAGGTCCAGCAGGAAGGGTATGGCTGCGCGCCCGCCCAGGAGTTGTCCCTGCAGAGCCGCGAGCACCAGCAGCGGCAGCCATGCGAACAGCGAAATGACGATGATGCGTTGGCGCACCAGCAGCAGCACATCATCGGACAAATGCGCGCGGCGCAGAAGCTGGAACAGCGGCCCGCCCAGTACCAGCGAGAAGTCCTGCGACTCCAGGAGCGTGCTTTCACTGGGGACTGGCACGCGGAGTTTCATTTGCGGTCTCTTCCCGCGCGGGCGATGTTTGTGTCGTCAAGCGGGCTACGCGCGCAAACTGGAAAGAAAACCGGATCGACATTCATTTTAAGTTTCCTCAACTCCGTCGATGCTCCCTCGCTCTCCGTGGGGACATAGGCGTTGGCGACAAACCCCTGGCCAATCAACAACTACATGGCGCGGCGATGGGTGACGTCGTTTTCATGCCTGATCGTCTCGCAGATGACAGTCGTATACCGGTCCGGTCGAACGTCGTACATGGCAGTGTCAATTTCATGAATAACGGGGTGCCTGGGCCGGGTTGTCATCTCTCGGTCTCGGCGATCGCCGCGTTGCGCTGCTCGAACCCGGCTTTTTTTCCCACTTCAAGAACCCGTTTCGAATCCAGCATGCCGTAAAGCTGGATGATCTTGGCCACGAGCCCGGTCCAGCCGGTCTGATGGCTCGCGCCCAACCCGGCGCCGTTGTCGCCGTGGAAGTATTCGTAAAACAGAATGTGATCGCGCCAGTGCGGGTCGGTTTGAAACTTCTCCGTGCCGCCGTACACCGGACGCCGGCCGCGCTGGTCGCGCAGGAAGATCCGCGTGAGCCGATCGGCGATCTCCTTGGAGACCTCGAACAGGTTCATCATCTTCCCTGACCCCGTGGGGCATTCGATCTTGAAGTTGTCGCCGTAGTACTGGTAGAAATTCAGCAGCGCCCGGATGATCATCGCATTCACTGGCATCCACACCGGGCCGCGCCAGTTGGAGTTGCCGCCGAACATTCCGGTGTTCGACTCGGCCGGCAAGTAATCCACCCGGTACTCCTGGCCTTGCACGTTCAAGACGAACGGGTGCTGCTCGTGGAACCTGGAGAGCGAGCGGATGCCGTAGGGGCCCAGAAACTCGTTCTCATCGAGCATCTTCGTAAGGATGCGGCGCAGCCGTTCCGGGGTGACCATGGCCAGAATCCCCCGCCCCGCCACGCCCAAATTACCCGGGCCCGTAGGATGGATGGTTTTCATGAGTTCAGGCATCCGGCGCAAGCGTTCCGCGATATGGGCCATCGCCCGCGGAACACGCTCTCGCTGCCACTCCTCGATTACCGTGGTGGCACACAGGGGCAGGAGCCCAACCATCGAGCGCACCTTAAGCCGGGTGGCGCTGCCGTCGGGGAGCTGCAGCAGGTCGTAGTAGAAGCCGTCTTCCTCGTCCCACATACCGTCCTGCCCGGGCCGGTTCATGGCCGCGGCGATGTAGTAGAAGTGCTCAATGAACTTGATGACCATGTCTTCGTAAGTGGGGTCGTGGACGGCGAGTTCCGCCGCGAGTTCCAGCATGTTCTGGCTGAACAACGCCATCCAGGCCGTGCCATCCGCTTGTTCCAGATGACCACCGGTGGGCAGCGGGGCACTGCGGTCGAAGACGCCGATGTTGTCGAGGCCGAGAAAGCCGCCCTCGAACACGTTCTTGCCGAAGCGGTCTTTGCGGTTCACCCACCAGGTGAAGTTCAGCAGCAGCTTGTTGAACGCCGCCTTGAGGAAATCCACATCCGTTTCGTTGCGCAGGGCCTGCTCGGTGCGGTGCAGGAACAGTGTCGCCCAGGCATGCACCGGCGGATTTACGTCGCTGAAGTTCCACTCGTACGCGGGAATCTGGCCGCTGGGGTGCAGGTAAAGACCGCGCAGCATCAGTTGCATCTGCTCCTTGGCAAAGTCCGGATCCACGATCGAGATCGGAAGTGTGTGGAACGCCAGGTCCCATGCCGCGTACCAGGGGTACTCCCACTTGTCGGGCATGGAGATGACGTCCTCGTTCAGCATGTGGAACCACTCCGAGTTGCGGGAGTTATGGTATCCAGTATGCAGCGGGTTGGAGTGATGCTCCTCCAGCCAGCTGTCACCGTCGAAGAAGAAGAACTGCTTGCTCCAGAGCATGCCGGCGATGGCCTGGCGCATCACGTTGGCTGCATCCGGTGAGACCGAAGGCGGAGTCACCGAGCGATAGAACTCGTCCGCCTCCCTGAGCCGTGCCGCAAAGGTTGCTTCGAACTCCGGACCGAAGGGCTTGGCAGCGCCCTTGGCGTTTGTGCTTTGCCCGGCGGATCCGCGCGCGGTCAGGCGCAGCCGCACGGTCGCCGACTTACCGGGGGCAATCGTTACACGATAGTGCGCCGCAACCTTGGTGCCCTGTTGTTCGGGGTTCACCGCCGCCTGATCGCCCTGCACCACGCAGTTGTTGATGCCGTCCTTGACGTACCGGCTGGCATTGGGCTGGCCGGGGAAAAGCCGGTCGTTGTTCGTGGTGTTATCGGTGAAGAGCAGCGGCACCTCGCCTTCGCAGGAAAGGATGAATTCACCCATCAGCCGATGCGTTGCCGCGACTGCGCTCGTGCCCGCCGCGGCCTTGATCTGCTTGAGGCTGGGGATTTCGGGGGCGCGGTTGGATTCGGCGATCCACGACGCCCAGTCGTTGCGGTACCACAGCGTCGGCAGCAGATGCAATTCGGCCGCTTCCGGCCCACGATTGTGAGCCGTGATCTTCACCAGGATGTCTTCCGGCCCGGCCTTGGCATACTCCACGAAGACGTCGAAGTAGCGGTCGCCTTTGAAGACGCCGGTGTCGAGGAGTTCATACTCCATCTCGTTGCGTGTTCGCTGTTTATTCGTTCTTACGAGATCATCGTAGGGATAAGCCGCCTGCGGGTACTTGTAGAGATACTTCATGTACGAGTGGGTCGGCGTGCTGTCGAGGTAGAAGTAGTATTCCTTGACGTCCTCGCCATGATTGCCTTCGCTGTTCGTGAGGCCGAAGAGCCGTTCCTTGAGGATCGGGTCCTTCCCGTTCCACAGGGCCAGCGCGAAGCAGAGGCGCTGCTTGTCGTCGGATATGCCGGCAATGCCGTCCTCGCCCCAGCGGTAGGCGCGCGAGCGGGCATGATCGTGGGTGAAGAAATTCCAGGCGTCGCCCCCTGCGCTATAGTCCTCGCGCACCGTTCCCCATTGGCGCTCGGACAGGTAAGGTCCCCACTTCTTCCAGGAGACTTTCTGCCCGCGCGACTGTTCGATTCTGACATGTTCACTGGTATTCATGACTGCGACCTCTCTTTCGGCATTGGTCTGCGGGCTAACCGGAGGGTAGCCGGGAACACCGAACGCTTTCTGGCTGTTCACTCGGTCTCCTCATCTTAGGCTCGCGCGCATCGTATTTGTTTCCGTCCGGCTGATTCACTTGGTTAATTCGCACGTCTGATGGGTGCAACCCATGAACAGCACTACCAGTCCCGCCCACATCCATGGCTTCGTTGCCGCGAGGCAAGGGATAGCGCGCGTGGCGGAGATGAGAGTTCATTTGCGTGCGGTTTTCATGGCTGACCCGTTTCGTCAGTCTGCTCGTTTCGCCCGCTCGATTGCGCCCGGGGCACCCGGTCTTGACGAAACGCGCTTCAAGGGGCTGCAGAATCCACGGATGACGCTCCAAGTCGTGCCCGGAACTGTCTGAATCCAGTGGCCTAATTGAAAAACCCTAGCAAGCCGTCTGATGTATAGATATTGGACTTTGGTCCCATGCGGGGCGCGTCGGCGGCAACCGGGGCCAGTCCGCCTGTGGTGGTGCGATGATGCAGAGGTCGAGAGTACTGATCAGGATCTGGCCGAACCGTCCGACCTTCTGATTCTTGCGGCTCGCGCATCGCCGTGCGCGTCGCGGCCACCCTGCTTGAAATGTGCAGCCGATTGTCCGTTGGCTGTCGGCCGCCCCGATGGTGCTGCCTGCATTTCATCCCGTTTTACCGCGCAACATTGGCTATTTGGCTCTGCTTCCACGTCTTGTCGGGGTTGAAACCGGTCATGTTTTCGGCCTTGTCCCGGGTCGAATTCCCCAAGTCCTTTTCGTACACCGTGCCTTCGTAATTGACGATAAAAGTCATGACGCCGGAGACGCCGTATTTCGCGGGATAGGCCACGACGGCAAATCCACCGATCAACCGGCCGTTCACCAGGTAGTTGAAAGCGCCGCCGTGCGCGTCTTTGCCCTGCGCCGCAAGCATGCGGTAATAGTAACCGTGGTAGGGCTGAGGCCGAGTTTGCCCGGCTTTCAGGCGATAGCCCTCCCTGGTCGCCTCGCCCACCAACGGCCCGAGCGGACTCGGCGCCGCACCCGGCGGCGTCGGCCAGTACAGACCGTCCTTCTTGCCCGGCGAAGATATGAATCTGCGAGCATAAGCATCGAAACCGTTATGGTTCGGGTCGGCCGCGGCGTACTGGCGCTGTGCATCGACGATGGCCAGCAGCGTCTGCATGGTATCGAGCTCGTTGTGTCCGATGCGCCGGTTGATGATCTCTTCGCGCCCCGCCGCCGCGTCGAACGCCCAACTGTCGCCCTTTTTCTTGAGCGGCGCGGGGAACGGCCAGTTGTCGTCACCGACGACGAGCACTGCCTGCGTATCGCTTTCCTTGACGATCTTATTCTTCTTGTCATAGGCCGCGAGGAATTTCGCCCAGTCGGCACGATCGGCCACCGCGTCTCCGCTGAACAGCCAGCTTTTGGAAGCAGGCCCCACGACCGCGAGCAGAGCCTGCACGTCCCGTGCACGAATCGCATCGGCAAGCGCCTTGGACGCCGCCTCCGGGGAAGAGAAAGCTTTCTGCACGGCTGACTTTGGCGCCGAAGCGGTCTGCGCCAAGGCACCGAGCGACGCAACGGCGACGAAGAACGCCGCGACCAGCGATTGTATCTTGTGTTTAACGCTCATATTTTGTCCGCAGGAATTCATGAGTCGAACGTTCTAGCGTCTGCCACCGCCGCGACCACCGCCTCCGCCGCGGCTCATGCTGCCGCGCGCACTGGCCGCACGCGTCGATGCGCCGTGATCCACACCCGAAAATCCGCTCGATCTCGCCTGCACGCTGGCATCGGGCCGGCTCTGCGGCTGGCCGCGATCCCGGGTCTGCATCTCCGCGCGCCCGGAATCCGCGCGGCCGCGATAGTCGTCGCGCGATCTTGCGGCCTGGTCGCTCACCCCGCGGTTGTACCGCTGCGCCACGGCCTGGTCCTTGTACGGCACGCCCTGGCGATGATCAACATTGTGCTGCCACTTCGGGTTGTCGATGTG
>DASPRK010000005.1:0-8466 GCA_035624495.1 Methylomirabilis sp. (SeqCode)
CAATGAAAACTGTTCTGAAAATTTTGCCCGCCCTCTTCTTCATCTTTTCCCTCGGGGCGTTCGCCGCGGAACCGGCCAAGACCGACAACCCGCGCGTGCGCATCACCACCAGCATGGGCGTGATCGAAGTCGAGCTCGACGCGAAGCATGCGCCGGGTACGGTACACAATTTCATGAACTACGTCGAGATCGGCTATTACAACGGCACGATTTTCCACCGCGTGATCCCGCACTTCATGATCCAGGGCGGCGGCTTCCGCCCCGGCCTGGACGAGAAGGTCAAAGGCCCGCCGATCCGCAACGAGGCCGACAACGGCCTGCAGAACGTCGCCGGCACCATCGCCATGGCGCGCACCTCCGACCCGCACTCGGCCGCGGCACAGTTCTTCATCAACGTCGCCGACAATCACTTCCTCGACCACCGCGACAAGAGCACGCAGGGCTGGGGCTACTGTGTCTTCGGCAAGGTCACGCAGGGCATGGATGTGGTACACAAGATCGAGCAGGTCGCGACCCACAACGTCGGACAGTACCAGAACGTACCGGTGAAGGATGTGGTGATCGAGAAGGTGGAGCGGATTAAAAAATAGTTGCTATGCCCGCGCAGGCGGGCATTGAACCATGATGTCATTCCCGCGAAAGCGGGGATGACAAGAAACATCGCACTCGCGGCGATGGCAAGGACAAATCAACTCAAGAACAGCTTATACGCCGGATTCCCCGTTTCCTCGGTATATTCGTATCCGAGCGCATCGAGAAACTTCTGAAACGCCTTTTTGTCCTGCGGCGGGACCTGCATGCCGACCAGCACGCGGCCGAAGTCGGCGCCGTGGGAACGGTAGTGAAACAGCGAGATGTTCCAGCGCCCGCCCATCTTGTTGAGGAAATTCATCAGCGCCCCGGGGCGCTCGGGGAACTGGAAGCGGTAGAGGATTTCGTTGACCGCGTTCGGCGCGCGTCCGCCGACGAGGTGGCGTATGTGCAGCTTGGCCATCTCATTGTCAGTCATGTCGAGCGTGGCGTAGCCGTTGCCGCGCAGCGCCGCCACGAGCTTCTTGATCTCGGCGGCGTCGCTGATCTGTAAGCCGACGAAGATGTGCGCCGCCTTCGGGTCGGCGAAGCGGTAGTTGAACTCGGTGATGTTGTGGTCGCCGACGATGGTACAGAACTGTTTCAACGCGCCCGCCCGCTCGGGGATGGTTACCGCCAAGATCGCCTCGCGCCGTTCGCCAACCTCGGCGCGTTCGGCCACGTAGCGCAGGCGGTCGAAGTTCACGTTCGCTCCCGAAGCGATGGCGATGAAATTTCTGTCCCTGAGTTTTTTCCGCTCGGCGTAGCGCTTCAGGCCGGCGTAGGCGAGCGCGCCAGCCGGCTCAAGGATCGAGCGGCGGTCCTCGAAGATGTCCTTCATCGCGGCGCAGATTTCATCGTTCGAAACGATCACCATCTCGTCCACGAACTGCTTGCAGAGTTTGAAGGTCTCCTCGCCCACCTGTCGCACCGCCACGCCGTCGGCGAAAATGCCGACATGATCGAGCAATACGCGCTTGCCGGCTTTGAGCGAACGCTCCATGGCGTCGGCGTCTTCCGGCTCGACGCCAATGATTTTCACTTCCGGGCGCACCTGTTTCAGGCACACCGCGATTCCGGCGATCAGCCCGCCGCCGCCCACCGGCACGAATACGGCGTCGAGCGGTCCGGCGTGCTGCTTCAGAATTTCCAGTCCAATTGTGCCCTGGCCGGCGATGACTTCCGGATCGTCATACGGATGCACAAAAATGCGCTTCTGCTTGATCGCGAACTCGCGTGCGTGCGTGTAGGCCTCGTCGTAGTTGTCGCCATGCAGCACCACCTTGCCACCGAGACCGCGCACGGCGTCGACCTTTATTTGCGGGGTCGTGCGCGGCATCACGATCACCGCCTGGGTGCCGAGCCTGGACGCCGCGAGCGCCACGCCCTGCGCGTGATTGCCGGCGGAGGACGCAACGACTCCCTGTTTCAATTCTGCGGCTGACAGGCCGGCCATCTTGTTATACGCGCCGCGGCACTTGAACGAGAACACCGGTTGCAGGTCCTCGCGCTTGAGCCAGACCTGGTTGCCGGTGCGTTGCGACAGGATCGGCGCGCGATCGAGCGGCGTTTCGCGTGCGACGTCGTAGACCCGGGCGTTGAGAATCTTTTTTAGATATTTTTGCGGCAAGTTCAGTATCCCTCACCCATACCCCCTTCCGCACGCGGGAGGGGGGAGTCAGCATGAATCCCCTGTAATGTCGGGATAATCTAGCACGAAGGACACTTCATTATCACACGGATAATAGGTATTCTTGCGCCCTTTCAGAACGCTTAAGAGTCACATGAATCCCGACCAGAAGAAAAAAGCAGTCGCCGAGGCGGCGCTCCAGTACGTCGAATCCGGCTGGGTGATCGGCGTCGGCACCGGCTCCACGGCGAATCATTTCATCGATGCGCTGGCCAGGATCAAGGGCAAACTCGACGGCGCGGTCGCGAGCTCGAATGCAACTGCGGAACGCCTCAAGAAGGCCGGGATTCCGGTGCTCGACCTCAACGCCACCGGCGACCTGCCGTTGTACGTGGACGGCGCCGACGAGGCGACCAAGTTCCTGCATCTCATCAAGGGTGGTGGCGGCGCGCTCACGCGCGAGAAGATCGTCGCGGCCGCGAGCGCCAAGTTCGTCTGCATCGCCGACGAATCAAAGCTCGTGGACGTGCTCGGCAAATTCCCGCTGCCAGTCGAGGTGATCCCGATGGCGCGCAGCCTGGTGGCGCGCAAGCTCGTGCAAATCGGCGGCCAGCCGGTGTTGCGCGAGGGTTTCAAGACCGACAACGGCAACATCATTCTCGACGTCCACAACCTGAGCATCATGAATCCGGTGGAGCTGGAAGGGAAGCTCGATCACCTCGCCGGCGTGGTCACCAACGGTTTGTTTGCGCGCCGCCCGGCGGATGTGTTGCTGCTCGGAGGCGACCAGGGAGTCCGAACCCTCACGTAGGTCGAGACGGCATTCAGCGATACAACCAGCTGCGACGCACCATCCATTTCTCGATCTCGACGGCGACAAAAACTGACGCCGACAGCATGATGCAGATCCCCAGCTCGACCGACGTGAGCGGCTGGGTGTGGAAAATCGGGTTGAGCGCCGAAATATAAATGGTCGCGAGCTGCAGCGCGAAGGTGAGCCCCACCGCGCCGAGCAGCGGCAGGTTCGTGGCAAATCCGCGCGTGAACAGCGATTCGGTCTCGGAACGAATCGCCAGCACATGCGTCATCTGCGACAAAGTCAGAACAGTGAATACCATCGTCTGCCAGTGGGCACCTCCCACGCGCATCGTCCACGCTTGCGTGATCAGGCACAGCGCCGTGATCAGGCCGCCGACCCAGACGATATGCTGCCAGATCCCGTGCGCGAACAGGTTTTCCCGCGGCGGGCGCGGCGGGCGCCGCATGATGCCTTTTTCCTCGGGCTCCACCGCCAGCGCCAACCCCGGCAATCCGTCGGTCACCAGGTTCACCCACAGGATATGGATTGGCAGCAGCGGGATCGGCAGGCCCAGGAACGGCGCCAGGAACAGTGTTCCAATCTCGCCGGAGTTGCCGGTCATGACGAAGCGCACGAACTTGCGGATGTTGTCGAAAATACGCCGACCCTCGCGCACCGCCGCGACGATGCTCGCGAAGTTGTCGTCGAGTAGGATCATGTGCCCGGCCTCCCGGGCCACGTCGGTGCCGGTAATGCCCATGGCCACGCCGATATCGGCGCGCCGGAGCGCCGGGGCGTCGTTTACGCCGTCGCCGGTCATGGCCACGTACTCGCCCTTGTCCTGCAGCGCCTTGACGATCCTGATCTTCTGTTCCGGAGCCACGCGCGCGTACACGCGCACACGTTCGACATGTTCCTCGAATTGCGCCATATCCAGGCGCGCCAGCTCGCGTCCCGTGATCACCTCTCCGCCGTCTGCGATGATGCCAAGGCGCGCGGCGATGGCGCGTGCCGTCGCGGGGTGATCGCCGGTGATCATCACCGGCGTGATGCCGGCGGTGCGGCACAGCCGCACGGCCTCGCGCGCCTCGGCGCGCGGCGGGTCCATGAGCCCGACCAGCCCGACGAAGATCAGCCGCGCCTCGATATCGTCCGGCTCGAGCGGCTCGGGTAGCACGGGCCAGCGGCGCATGGCCACCGCCAGCACCCGCAGGCCTTCGGCCGCCATACGTTCGACGACCTCCTCGACCGCGGCGCGATCCAGCGGTGCGACGCCCCCGGCTTCGAGACCGTTGTGGCACAGCGGCAGCACATGCTCCGGCGCACCCTTTGTAAAGGATACGTAATCCATCTTCGCCTCCCCCTTGAGGGGGGAGGGCAAAGGATAGGGGTGATCCTCCCCACCCGATCCCTCCCCCGCGGGGTGGGGAGGGAGCGTTGGCGACGCGGCGCTCTTATGGATTGTCGTCATGCGCGCGCGTTCGGAATCGAACGCGATCTCGGCCAGCCGTGGTTGCGTCTGCGCGAGCGATGCCTTGTCGAATCCGGCGTCACGCGCCGCCTGAAACAGCGCCACCTCGGTGGGATCACCGATAATGGCACCGCCGGCGGCGGCACGCGCGTCGTTGCTTAGCGCCAGCGCCGTCAGCAACGTACGCCAGGGTTCCCGTGCCGCGACGTCATCCGGCAGCACGCGTTCCGAGCGCGCATCGGCGTAGAACTCCTCGACGCGCATGCGGTTCTCGGTGAGCGTGCCGGTCTTGTCGGAGCAGATGAAGGTCACCGAACCGAGCGTCTCGACCGCCGGCAGTTTACGGATCAGCGCGTGCTTGCCGACCATTTTTTTCGCCCCAAGCGCAAGCGACACCGTGACCACTGCCGGTAGCGCCTCGGGAATCGCCGCCACCGCGACACTGATGGCGGTGAGCAGCATGAGCAGCAGCGGCTCGCCGCGAAGCATGCCAATTGCGAACATGATGGCGCAGATCGCCAGTATCGCGATCGCGAGCAGCCGCCCGAACCGGGCGAGGCGTTTCTGCAGTGGCGTCTTGACCTCGCCCTCCGCGCCCAGCAACGCCGCGATCCGGCCCAGCTCTGTTTCCATGCCGGTCGCGACCACCACCCCGCGTCCGCGCCCGTAAGTCACGAGCGTGCCCTTGTAGGCCATGTTGCGCCGATCGCCGAGCGGCAGGTCCGGCTCGTGCATCAGGCGCGTAAGCTTGTCGACCGGTTGCGACTCCCCAGTCAGCGCCGCCTCCTCGATCTTGAGCTGCACCGCCTCCATCAGCCGCAGGTCCGCCGGCACCGCGTTGCCGGCTTCGATCAACACCACGTCGCCGGGCACGAGCTCGTTCGCGCGAATCATCGCGACATCGGCGTCGCGCACCACCTGCGCCTGCAACACCGCCATCTGCTTGAGCGCGGCGATAGCGCGCTCGGCGCGGTATTCCTGCACGAAGCCGATCACGGCGTTCAGCACGACGATAGCCACGATCACCAGCGTGTCCACCAGATCGCCGATCAATCCTGAGACAATCGCGGCGGCAATCAGTACCAGGATCATGAAATCGGTGAATTGACCGAAGAGCATAACGACCGGCCTTCTGCCTCGGCCTTCGCGAATCTCGTTCGCGCCATAGCGCCGGCGCCGTTCCTGTGCCTGTTGCTCGGTCAGGCCGTTGCGCGCATCCGACGCCAGACGCTGCAGCACCTCGTCGACGGAAAGCAGGTGCCAAACAGCCTGGTCGCTGGTATTCGCCGCGTCGTTCATTGGCCGTGGAGATCAAGCATCGAGGATTCCGGCGACGCGCAAATCGCAAACGTCGACCGGGAGTCAGTAACGGTGGAAGGCACAGGCTCCTCCATGATCTTCGGCCACCATGATGCAGGCATCACGCGACCACGGCAACCGACTGGCCCAGTCAGGAATGGCCGACGGTCAATTGATCACGCGATTGATCTGGATGCTGAGCTTCTTGATGCGGTGCCACAAGCTGCGCTCGGAGATGCCGAGCTTCCTCGCCGCGTGCGCCTGCACCCCGTTGCACTGGTTCAGCGCGTCGAGAATCGCGCGCCGCTCGACTTCCTCGAGCCAGCCGTCGAGATTTTTCTCGCCCAGTTTGTTGAGCGAAAACACATCGGCGCCGGGACGGACGGCGCCCGCGACGACGGCTTCGGGCAGATCCTGCGCCTCGATGATTTTTCCGCCACACGACAACAACGAACGCTCGACCGTATTGCGCAGCTCGCGGATGTTGCCGGGCCAGGCGTAGCGCTCCAGGGCTTCCAGCGCCGCCGGTGCGAAGCCGGTTACTTTCTTGTCGGTTTCGGCCGCGAGTTGCTGCAGAAAGATTTTAGCCAGCAGCGGAATGTCTGCACGCCGCTGACGCAGCGGCGGCACCTCGATGCTGTAGACATCGAGACGATACAGCAGGTCCTCGCGGAACCTGCCCTCGCGCACCAGTAGTTTGGGGTCGCGGTTGGTAGCGGCGAGGAAGCGCACGTCCACGGAGCGGACCTGGTCCGAGCCCACCGGCGAAAACTCGCGTTCCTGCAACACGCGCAACAGCTTCGCCTGCAGCGCCAGGTCGAGATCGCCGATCTCATCGAGAAACAGCGTCCCGCCCTGCGCCTGTTCGAGGCGTCCAAGACGGTTCTGGGTGGCGCCGGTGAATGCGCCCTTGACGTAACCGAAGAGCTCGGACTCGATGAGATCGCGCGGGATGGCGGAACAATTGATGGCAACCCAGGCGTGGTCGCGCCGCGGCGACAGTTCGTGAATGGTGCGCGCCACCAGTTCCTTGCCGGTGCCGGACTCGCCGGTGATGAGCACGCTGGTCTTGTACGGCGCCACGCGCTGGATCTCCTCGAGCAACTGCTGTGCCGCGCGCGATTCGCCGACCATGCGTTTGGCGCCGCGCGATTCGCTGACGGCGGCCTTGAGGCTTTCGTTCTCGCGCAGGATGTCGCGCAGCTTGATGGCGTTGTGCACCGCAATCTCGAGCTGCTCCGGCTCGAATGGCTTGGTAAGGTAATCGGCCGCGCCGTCGTGGATGCTCTTGACCGCCGAGCGGATGGTACCGTGCGCGGTTACGACGATGACGGGAACGTCCGGCCGTTCCTTGCGAATGCGGATCACAAACTCCTCTCCACCCATGCCGGGCATCTTGAGATCGCTCAGCACCACGTCCAGGTTTGGATTTCCGGCGTGGGTCAGCGCCACCTCGCCGCTGTCCGCGACGATCACCCGGTGGCCCGCGCCCTCCAGGATCATGCGCATGACCGCCTGCATGTTGCTCTCGTCGTCCACGATCAGCACCGTGCGTTTCATGGTATCGCCTCGCCTTCCGCCGGGAATCTCATGACGAACCTCGCGCCGCTGCCCTCCGGCGCGGCTGCCTCGAGGCGCCCGCCGTTCGCCTCCGTCAGCGTGTACGCGATGGTAAGGCCAAGCCCCGTGCCCTGCTCCTTGGTGGTGAAGAACGGTTCGAACAGGCGCGGCATGATTTCCGCCTGCAATCCCGGCCCGTTGTCCTCGACCGACACCAGTATCTCGCCGTTATCGAGACGCGACCGCAGCCTCAACTCACCGCCGTGGCCGTCCATGGCTTGCATCGCGTTGGTCAGGATGTTGCCCCAGGCTTGCTGCAGCAGGCCGGCGTCGGCATTGATTTTTACGCCGTCATGGTCGAACCGTTTGTGCACGGTGACCGATTTTCCGCCCGCCAGAGCGATTTCGAGGGCGCGCTCGAGCGGCTGTACCGGGTCGATGCGCGCGAACAGCGGTTGGCGATGGCGCGACAGCTGCAGGAAGTCCTGCACCAGGTTGGAAACGCGCAGGCTTTCCTCGCGGATCATGCGCGTCAATTCCGTCTTTTTTTCGGGCGCGTAATCCGGCTTGTCGAGTAAGGCCGCGGAGGTGTTGATGATTCCGATCGGATTGCGGATCTCGTGCGCCAGCGCCGCGGATAGTTCGCCCATCGCTGCGAGCTTGTCCTTACGGAATCGCTGCACCTGTTCGTCGCGCGCCTCGCGCAACCGCGCCGCCATGGCGTTAAACGCCTTGGCCAGATCGCCCAACTCGTCGTCCGAGTGGATCGGCACATTGGCGTTGAAATTCTGGCCGGCGAGCTGCATCACGCCATTGCGCAGATACTGCAACGGTCGCAGCACCAGGCGGGACAGCAGCAGTCCGGTCAAAATACCGATGACGACACCGAGCAGCGAGATAAGCAGGAACAACACGACTTGATTGGTCAGTACCTCCTGCACGCCGCGGCGCTCAAGGCCCGAGAACATGATCGCCTCGACCCGCCCGGTCGGATCGACAATCGGCGTGTACAACCCCCGGTACTTGCCGTCTTCCGCCTCCAGGCTGTAATAGGATTTCTTTTTCTTCTCCAGGCGATTGAGCGCCGGCGCCGGCAAATCCTTGAGGGCGACGATCTCGCCCGGCGCGGCGAAAAGA
>DASPRK010000021.1:0-4674 GCA_035624495.1 Methylomirabilis sp. (SeqCode)
GATGGTGGCTAGGGGCGGAATCGAACCGCCGACCTCAGCATTATGAGTGCCGCGCTCTAACCGGCTGAGCTACCTAGCCAAAAGGGCCGCAAAAGATACCGATATCCGCCGAACCTGACAAGGGAAACCGGGCGGACGACCGCCCGCGTTGGACACGGCTGCTACACGTTAAAACGAAAGTGCATGACATCACCGTCGTGCACGATGTAATCCTTGCCTTCAAGCCGCAGTTTGCCGGCCTCGCGCGCGCCATGTTCGCCATGACAGCTGACGTAATCGTCGAAGGAGATAGTTTCGGCACGGATGAACCCGCGTTCGAAATCGGTATGGATCACGCCGGCGGCCTGCGGGGCGTGCGCGCCCTTGCGCACGGTCCAGGCACGAACCTCCTTGGGCCCGGCGGTGAAAAACGTTTGCAGGCCCAGTAATTGGTAACCGGCACGGATAAGACGATTCAACCCCGGCTCCGTCAGCCCCATGTCGCCGAGGAACACCATCTTGTCTTCCGCGCTCATGTCGGCCAGCTCCGCCTCAATACGGGCGCAGATCGGCACGACGACGGAGGTCTCCGGGCGCGCAAGTTTCTCCACCTGGTCGAGATAGGGATTGTTGGTAAACCCTTTTTCGTTCACGTTGGCGATGTACATGAGCGGCTTGTCGGTCAGCAGGCAGAGCGGCTTGAGCAAGCGGTGGTCCTCTTCGCTCAAACCGAGACTGCGCACCGGCTTGCCGGTGTCGAGCACGGCGCGCACACGCGTCAGCAACTCGCGTAATCTGATCTCGTCCTTGCCGCCGCTCTTGGCGCCCTTGTCGGCGCGCTGGATGCCCTTCTCCACGGTTTCCAGATCGGCCAGCGCCAGCTCGGTATTGATGATCTCGATGTCCGCCAACGGGTTGATCCGGCCCGAGACATGCACGATATTTTCATCCTCGAAGCAGCGCACCACGTGCGCTATCGCATCCACTTCGCGAATATGCGCGAGGAATTTGTTGCCCAGCCCCTCGCCCTTGGAGGCGCCCGCCACGAGTCCGGCGATATCCACGAACTCGATCGTGGTGGGCAGTATTTTCTCCGGCTTGGCGATCGTGGCAAGCTTCTGCAGGCGCGGGTCCGGAACTTCGACGATGCCGACGTTGGGATCGATTGTGCAGAATGGATAATTCTCCGCCGCGATGCCAGCCTTCGTGAGCGCGTTGAAGAGCGTCGATTTGCCCACGTTGGGCAGTCCGACGATGCCGCATTTGAATCCCATGCGAGTTACGCCTTGTGTGTGTGCAGACTGTTCATGACTTTCTGGAACTGGCCGTGCACGATATCCGCGATATGCGTTCTGGCGTTGAGTATGGCGGCATCAATCAACATCTGTTCCGCCGCCGGCGCCTTTTTCAATACATAGGACACCACCTGCGCGGTGGAGCCGGGATGGCCGATTCCGATCCGCAGGCGCACATAATCGGATGAGCCGAGTTTCCCGGTGACGTCAGCCAGGCCGTTGTGACCGCCGTCGCCGCCGCCGACTTTGAGCCGCACGGTTCCGGGCGGCAGATCCAGGTCGTCGTGCGCCACCAGAATTTCCCCGACCGGTATCTTGTAGTAATGCGCAAACCCGGCAACCGAACCGCCGCTCGCGTTCATGAAGGTTTGCGGCTCGAGCAGCCAGACATCTCTGCCGGTAATGGTGATTTTGCCGACGTTTGCCGTGAAGCGGGATTCGTGACGCAGTTTCGCGCCGGTTGCATCCAGCAAGAAACTCAGAAAACGGAACCCGGCGTTGTGCCGGGTTTCCGCATGCTCCGCGCCCGGGTTTCCCAGGCCAACGATGAGAGAGATGCCTTGGGTCATGCCGCCTTCTTCCCCTCATCCTGACCAAAAAAGTGCGCGCCGTGCGCGCCTCGGCCTGCCTCCCTCTCCCATCGGGAGAGGGAATGAAGGTGAGGGTCCTCGCCCCGACCCCTTTCCCGCAAGCGGGAGAGGAAAATTCTGTAAGATCGGAGCCGATGCGCGCGCCGCGCGCCTTCTTGCAGGGCCGGGATTACTTGCCTTCCTTCTTCGGTGCTTCCGCCTTCTTGGCTTCCGTCTTGGGAGCTTCGCCTTTCTTCGCCTCGCCCGCTTTGGTCTCGCCGGGCTTGGCCTCCGCGCCTTCCGCCGGCGCCGCGGCCGCCGCGGCCGCCTCGCCCTCAACCGGCACGGCAACCACCGGCGCTTCTTCCACCACGCGGATGGTGGTGATTGCCGCGACTGCCAGGTCATCGCCGCCGTGCGCCAGGCTGGTGATCTGGACGCCGTCGGGTAGCCTGATGTCGGAGAGATGCACCGACTGGTTGATGCGCAGCTCGGACATGTCGACCGTGAGGAACTCGGGCAGGTCCTTGGGCAGACAGGTGACATCCACGTCGGCCATGAGGTGGGCCACGACACCGCCGTCAATCTTCACGCCCGGAGCCACATCCTGGCCGACGAAGTGCAGCGGCACCTTCATGTGAATCTTCTCGGTGGCGCTGATGCGCTGCAGGTCGACGTGCATCACTACCGGCTTGTACGGATGCATATGCCAGTCACGAAGGATCGCCTGATCCTTCTCTCCCCCGACCGCAACGGTCAGGATCGAGGTGTGGAATTTCTCATTCTCCAGATGACGCATCATCATGTTGTGATCCAGTGAAATCATCACCGGGGCCTTGCCCGCGCCGTAAAGAATAGCGGGAATCTTTCCGTCGCGGCGAAGGCGGCGGCTCGCACCCGTACCTTGCGCCGCGCGCGGCTCGGCGGTCAACTCGAATTTTGTACTCATGGTCAGTCTCCAGGTTTGTCTAACTCCCCTCCTCGCCCGCGACCAGGCTCAGAGGGATTATGCGGCGGCATGAAACCACATGAAGTCTTCGCCCCCCGGCGAACCGGGTCGCAACTTCGATCCTAAGACGCCTTGCCGCCGCGATAAGGCCATCTTAAGAGATTTTTTATTGATCCGGCACTCAGATAACAGCGAAAACCATTTGCCTAAGCTGCCTTCGTTTCGGTCATATCGGTGCCGGAACAATAACAATAAGGCACCAGACACCAACATTTTACTCCATGAACAACTCGCTTACCGAGTCCTCTTCGGCGACGCGCCGCATCGACTCGGCCAGAAGCTCGGCCACGGATAACTGGCGGATGCGCCGGCAGGCTTTGGCCTCGGGCTTCAACGGAATGGTGTCAGTCACCACCAGCTCGTCGAGCTCGGATTTCTCGATCCGCTCCACCGCTTTCCCCGACAACACCGGGTGCGTGCAGTAGGCCAGCACCCGGCGCGCACCGTGGCTCTTCAGCGCCGCGGCCGCTTCGCACAGCGTTCCCGCGGTATCCACCAGATCGTCCATCAGCACGCAGGTGCGCCCCTCGACCTCGCCGATGATGTGCATCACCTTGGCCTCGTTGGGCCGCGGACGACGCTTGTCGATGATCGCCAAGTCGGCCTCCAGGTGCTTGGCCATCGCGCGGGCCCGTACCACGCCGCCCACGTCCGGCGACACCACCAACAGATCCTTGAACTCCTGCCGCCAGATGTCGCCCAACAGCACGAGCGAGGCGTAAATATTGTCCGTCGGGATGTTGAAAAACCCCTGGATCTGATCGGCGTGCAGATCCATCGTCAGCACCCGATGCGCGCCCGCGGCCGTGATCATGTCCGCCACCAGTTTGGCCGTGATCGCCACCCGCGCCGTTCGCGGCCGGCGATCCTGGCGCGCGTATCCGTAATAAGGTATCACCGCCGTAATGCGCCGCGCCGAAGAGCGCTTCACCGCATCGATCATGATCAGCAGTTCCATCAGGTTCGCGTTGCACGGCGAACAGGTGGGCTGGATGACGAATACGTCCTTGCCACGCACGTGCTCCATGATCTCGACCTGGATCTCGCCGTCCGAAAACCGGCCGACCAAGGCCTTTCCGAGCGGTAATCCCAAATGCCGCACCACGAGTTCCGCGAGTGCCGGGTTGGCGTTCCCGGTAAACACCACCATGTTGTCCAAGGACACGCAATTTCCCCTGTGATACTGATGGTCCACTGCCCAATCTGGTTGGGGCGCCAGGATTCGAACCTGGGAATGCCGGAATCAAAATCCGGTGCCTTACCGCTTGGCTACGCCCCAGAAATTTGCGCCCCTAATACTATCTGGCGCGGCGCCAGGATTGCTCGGCGCATCCCTGCGCCTCGCCCCTTCGGGGCCAGCGCACTTCGTGCGCTGTCCAAATTTGTTCCCGACAAATTTGTCGAACCTGAGAATGCCGGAATCAAAATCCGGTGCCTTACCGCTTGGCTACGCCCCAGAATTAACGAAATCGTCCGAACCCGGGTGCACCAGAGGCAACGTCGGGTGCCTGACAGGCGGTCCTGAATCTGAGCGTCACCCCATCACATATAAAGGATGCCGGTTCATCCCGCGCGCCACGAAACCGGTAAACGGTTTGGGAATTCGTTCCAGAATCTGCCGGCCCCGGTCCGCGTCCGCCAACATCAGGAACACGCATCCTCCGGAACCCGACATGCGCGGCTCGCCGAACTGGGAAAGCCACCGCATGGCGCGGTCGACCTCCGGATAGCGGTTTCGCACCACCGCTTCGAGGTCGTTTCGCAGCCCGCGCCCCTCGTGAAAGTCGCGTATTGTGAGGGGCGGGCTATACCCTGTCAATTC
>DASPRK010000038.1:0-2776 GCA_035624495.1 Methylomirabilis sp. (SeqCode)
GCTTCTCGAACGACGTGCCTTTCACGGCGCGCCGCGCGAGCGTGTTCTTCAGCACGCGCAGGTACACCCCCGACTTCCTCGCCCTGGACCGCAGATCGGTCACGCTGCCGACGCCGATCCCGCGGTACTCCGCGAGGATGACGGCCTGGGCGTTCGCCAGCTGCGCGCTGACTTCCGCGACCACCGACTGCTTCTGCTCCAGACTAAGACTCAAGGTCTACCTCCTTTCGTTGATCAAACGGACCAGCCTCGCGGCGGCCCCCCAATGGCGACCTTGAATCAGGAACCTCACGATTCCCTCTTCGGGGTGCGCCGTCTGCGTAGGGCGTCTGCATCCGATTAAGCCTGCGGCTCGCGCCTTCGGCCCCTACGGTCTTTGACAGCGGCCGGAGCTCCGAAGAGCGTCCGGCAGCCCAAAGTCCTCACTTACTGTTGCGCCTGCTGCGGCACCGAGACCGAGGCGGGGTCCACCTTGACCCCGACCCCCATGGTGCTCGATACCGACAGCTTCCTCAGATAAATGCCCTTCGTGTTCGATGGCTTGGCGCGATTGAGCGCCTCGACGAGCGCGGCCAGGTTGTCGCGCAGCTGCTCCGCCGTGAACGACGCGCGGCCGATGCGGCATTGAACGACGCCCGACTTGTCGGCGCGAAACTGCACCTGCCCGCCCTTCGCGTTCTTCACCGCCGCTGCGACGTCCGGCGTCACCGTTCCGACTTTCGGGTTCGGCATCAGGCCGCGCGGACCGAGGATCTGGCCCAGCTGGCCGACCACGCGCATCGCTTCGGGCGCGGCGATCACCACGTCGAAATCCATCTTGCCGCCCTTGATCGACTCGGCGAGGTCCTCGAAGCCGACCACGTCGGCCCCGGCGGCCTTGGCCGCCTGTGCCTTGTCGCCCTGTGCGAACACCGCGACTCGCACCTTCTTGCCGGTGCCCGCCGGCAGCAATACCGAGCCGCGCACCGTCTGGTCGGACTTCTTCGCATCGATCCCCAGGTTCACCGCGACGTCGACCGATTCGTCGAACTTCGCGGTGGCCGTTTCCTTGACGAGCTTGAACGCGTCCATCACCGGGTAGGTGGAGGTCGGATTGACCTTGCCGGCAAAGGCCTTCCTGCGCTTGCTGATGGCCATTTACATGCCCTCCACGATGATGCCCATGGACCGCGCGCTGCCCGCCACAGTGCGCATCGCGGCCTCGAGATCCGCGGCCGTGAGGTCGGGCATCTTCGCCTTGGCGATCTCCTCGCACTGCTTGCGCGTGATCTTGCCAACCTTGTCGGTGTGCGGCTTCTGGCTGCCCTTTTCCACGCCCGCCGCCTTCTTGATCAGCACCGTGGTGGGCGGCGTCTTGACGATGAAGGTGAAGCTCTTGTCGGAGAAGGCCGTGATCACCACGGGCAGCGGCAGGCCGGGCTCCATCTTCTGCGTCTGAGCGTTGAAGGCCTTGCAGAACTCCATGATGTTCAGGCCGCGCTGACCGAGCGCGGGACCGATGGGAGGCGAGGGATTCGCCTTCCCCGCCGGTACCTGCAGCTTGATATAGCCGACGACTTTCTTTGCCATACTTCTCTCCTATCGGGTTCGAACGAGCGCCGAAGCGCTCTCCCCGTTACGCCTTTTCAACTTGCCCGAACTCCAGCTCAACCGGGGTCGAGCGTCCAAATATCGTGACCGCCACGCGCAGGCGGGACTTCTCGTAATTGACGTCCTCCACCGTGCCCTGGAAGTCCGTGAACGGGCCTTCCTTGACGCGCACCATCTCGCCCACCTCGAACAGCACCTTGGGCCTGGGCTTTTCGACGCCTTCGCGCATCTGCTGCATGATCGCGGCGACCTCCTTCTCCGAGATCGGCGCAGGCTTGGTCGCCGTGCCGCCCACGAAACCGGTCACCTTGTTGGTGTTCTTCACCAGGTGCCAGGTGTCGTCGTTCATCTCCATCTCGACCAGCACGTAGCCCGGGAAGAACTTGCGCTCGGACATGTGCTTCTGGCCGCCCTTCATCTCGACGACTTCCTCGACCGGAACCAGGATGCGGCCGAACTTTTCCTGCATCCCGGCGCGCGCAATGCGGTCTTCGAGTGCGCGCTGCACCGACTTCTCGAAGCCGGAATAAGCGTGCACCACGTACCACCGTTTAGCCATGTCGCTTTGCTCGATTCGTGCCACTTAAGTCTTCGTCCATCCGAGGATCACGTCGTACAGCAGCCACTCGAGGCCCTTGTCGGCGATCCATAGAAATACCGCCATCGTCACCGCGAAGGCGAACACCGCTGCGGTGGTCTGCATGGTCTCCTTCTTCGTCGGCCACACGACCTTCTTCAGCTCGTTCATCGCCTCGCGCGCGAACGCGATGAACTGGCGTCCCGGCCCGGTGAACGCGCCAAGCACGCCACCCGCCACAATGCCGCCGAACACCGAGCCCACGCGCAGCAGCAGCGCGCCGTCCGCGAACCAGTAGTAGCCCCAGAAGCCGGCCACCACGATCAGCACAGCTATCGCAAGCTTTATCTTGTCGAGCATCCTGTCAGCCGCATGCTTGGGATTTGGCAGGCCAAGAGGGAATCGAACCCCCAACCTTCGGTTTTGGAGACCGACGCTCTGCCAGTTGAGCTATTGGCCTGTTGAATCCCTTACTCGATGACCTTGGCGACGACGCCGGCGCCCACGGTCTTGCCGCCCTCGCGGATGGCAAAGCGCAGGCCCTGCTCCATCGCGATCGGAGCAATCAGCGTCACCGTCATCTTGATGTTGTCCCCCGGCATCACCATC
>DASPRK010000067.1:0-2866 GCA_035624495.1 Methylomirabilis sp. (SeqCode)
ATTCTGGAATCACATCGACGACATCCCGGACCACAGCTACTGGAGCGTGCACCAGTCGCTGAAGGCGGAAATGCTGGCGGAGGTGAAACGCCGCGTGATCATCCAGCAACGCCGCAACGGGTCGAGCGAGGCGCTGATCGAGCGCTACACCCAGTACCTCACGTCGCAGGACGCCGATATTCTCACGCTCGGTTTCGCGCGCCGCTTCGCCACCTACAAGCGCGCCACCCTGCTGTTCTCCGACCCCCAGCGTCTCGCGCGCCTGTTCAACGACCCGAAGCGCCGCGTGCTGCTGATCATCGCCGGCAAGGCGCATCCGCACGACTTGCCGGCGCAAAAGCTGATCCAGGCGATCCACGAATACTCGCGCCAGCCCGAATTCGAGGGCAAGATCATCCTGGTCGAAGGCTACGACCTCGCGCTCGCACGCAAGCTCGTTACCAGCGTGGACGTGTGGATCAACACGCCGGAGTATCCGATGGAAGCGAGCGGCACTTCCGGCGAAAAGGCCGGCATCAACGGCGTGATCAACCTCTCCGTCCTCGACGGCTGGTGGGGCGAAGGTTATGACGGCAAAAACGGCTGGGCCATCACGCCACACGGACCGCGGTATGACAGCGCCTACCGCAACCGCGCCGAAGCCGAGGAATTGCTCGATATCCTCGAACGCCAAGTGATCCCGCTTTACTACACGCGCAACGGTCACGGCTATTCCGAAGGCTGGGTCAAGAAATCCAAGAAATCCATGAAATCGCTGATGCCGCGCTTCAACTCCCAGCGCATGGTGATGGATTACGCGCAGAATTATTACGCCCTGGCGAAACGCCAGCGCCTGATGATGATGGGCAACAATTTCGCGCGCGCCAAGGAGATCGCCGCGTGGCGCAAGCGGCTAGACCAGTACTGGCCGCGCATCAGCTTCCGCCGCATCGATGACGCCTCGTCGGAAATCCGCGCCGGCTTGGTTTTCACCCTGCGCGTGGCGGTGAACCTTAACGGGCTGCGGCCGGAGGACGTGCTGGTCGAATGCCTCGTGGGGCGGGAGGATGAAAACGGCGAGTTCGTGAAGCTGGACAGCCACGTGTTCACCCCGGAGTCGCCGAACGAGCACGGCGAGATGCTGTTCAAACTCGACCTGTATCCGCGCCTGCCGGGCTTGCAGTATTACAAAATCCGCATGTTCCCGTTCCATCCGGCGCTGTCGCACCGCTTTGAGTCAGGGTACATGATCTGGCTGTGAGAACGATTGGCGACCGTACATGCCGGACAACCGCCGCAGCCGCTGGGGCAGGTCGGGCTCCATATCCTCCCAGGTGAAGCGCCAGCTCCAGTTTCCGACCGACGTCCCGGGAGCGTTCATGCGATGCCCGCGCCCCAACGCCAGCAGGTCCTGCATCGGCACGATCGCCAGCTGCGCCACCGATGCCAGCGCGCTGCGGATCAGCGGCCACGGCATCGGCTCCTGCTGATAGCCGAGATATTCCACGACCGCCAATTGCTGTGGCGCGGGTAAATTCTCGAACCACGCCGCGGTGGTGTCGTTGTCGTGCGTGCCGGTGTAAACCACGCTCGTCACCTCGTGGTTGTGCGGCAGATACGGGTTGTCCGGCCCGCTGTCGAAGGCGAACTGCAGGATCTTCATGCCCGGGAACCCGTAGCGGTCGCGCAGGGCATATACCTCCGGCGTGATCTGCCCCAGGTCTTCCGCCACCAGCGGCAGGACGCCGAAGTGCGCCTTCAGGGTGTCGAACAGCGTCGCGCCCGGCGCCTTGACCCAGCGGCCATTGACCGCCGTCGCCTCCGCGGCCGGAATCTCCCAATACGCCTCGAAACCGCGGAAATGATCGATGCGCAGCAGGTCGAAGCGGCGAAACTCGGTGGTCAGCCGCTCGATCCACCAGCGGAAGCCGTTCCGCTGCATTCGCTCCCAGCGGTACAGCGGGTTGCCCCAGCGCTGTCCGTCCTTGGAGAAATAATCCGGCGGTACGCCCGCCACGACGGTCGGCCGGCCGTCGGCATCGAGCAGGAAATATTCGCGACCGGTCCAGACATCGACGCTGTCATGCGCGACAAAAATCGGCACGTCGCCGAACAATCGCACCCCGCACGCGGCGGCGTGCTCGCGCAACGCGCGCCATTGGCGCGCGAACACGAACTGCTCGAAACAGACACGGACGATTTCGTCCATCAGCCGGATGCGCGTGGCCGCAAGCGTCTCGGGATCGCGGTCGCGCAATGGCGCCGGCCATTGAGGCCAGGCCAGGCCGGAAAATTCCTGGCGCAGCACGCGATAGAGGGCGTAGTCCTCGAGCCAATACGCCTCGGCGTTGACGAACTGCTCGAACGCCTTTTGATCGGATTCGGGAGCGCGCTGCGTGAACAGCTGGTACGCGTGTCCCAGGCGATCGAGGCGGAACGCCGGAGTGCCGTGCGCATCGGACGCGCCGCCGGAATCGAGCCAGCCCCACTCCACCAGCCGCTCGAGGCTGATGAGCATGGGGTTGCCGGCATGCAGTGACAACGAATGATACGGCGAACCGTCGTGGTGAGTGGGGCCGAGCGGCAGCATCTGCCACACGCTGAACCCCGACTGCGCCAGAAAATCCACGAACCGGAACGCGTCGGCACCGAGGTCGCCGCCGCCCGGCAGCGAGGTCGGGTGCAACAGCACGCCGGCGCGCCGCCGGTCCAGCGCGGGCAGCGGATTCATCCGACCGGTACCTGGCCCGGGCGCATCGTGCCGCCGTGCATCGGCTTGCCGCCGCCGCGCGTGAATACCTGCGTGAGGTACTCCGGCGGTTCCTGACCGATGAGCTGATAAAGATTGGTGAGATGCTGGCGGTAGAGCCGTTCGAAATCGGCCACC
>DASPRK010000072.1:0-8744 GCA_035624495.1 Methylomirabilis sp. (SeqCode)
CTGCTCTATGGCCGACATGGCGAACTACGCCGCGGTGAGCCGCGCCTGGAAGGAACTCGGCGCGGTGCTCGACCCGGATCAGCGCGTCACGCCCATCACCTATATCAATTCCTCGGCCGCGCTCAAGGCCTTCTGCGGCAACCACGGCGGACTGGTGTGCACTTCGTCGAACGCCGCGCGCGTGCTCGAGTGGGCTTACAAACAGCGCGACAAGGTATTGTTCTTCCCCGACCAGCACCTCGGGCGCAACACCGCCTGGCGCATGGGCATCCCGCTCGAGGAGATGGCCGAGTGGGATTTCACCCAGCCGCGCGGCGGATTGACCCGCGAGCAGATCGAGAAGGCGAAGATCCTGCTGTGGAAAGGCTTCTGTTCGGTGCACCAGGTGTTCAAACCGGCGCATGTCGACGCGTTCCGCCAGGCGCATCCCGAAGGCAAGGTCATCTCGCATCCCGAGTGCGCGTTCGAGGTGTGCCAGAAGTCGGATTACGTCGGCTCCACCGAATTCATCATCAAGACCATCGAGCAGTCGGCGCCGGGCACGCGCTGGCTGGTCGGCACCGAGCTCAATCTGGTCAACCGCCTCACTGAGCACGGCCGGGCGCAGGGGACGATCGTCGAGTTCATGTCGCCCACGGTGTGCATGTGCTCGACCATGTTCCGCATCGACCCGCAGCATCTGCTGTGGACGCTGGAGAACCTGGTCGTCGGGCGCGTGGTCAACCAGATCAAGGTGGTACCGGCCGAGGCCGAGGCCGCGCGCACCGCGCTCAACCGCATGCTCGACGTCTCGCCATAAAGGCCGAGCGCGCACAAGCCGTCGTCCTCGTCCACGGCCTGTGGTTCTCGGGCCACGTCATGTTCCTGCTCGCGCGCCGGTTGCGGCGCCATGGCTTTGCGGTGCATGCGTTCTCGTATCCTTCGGCGCGCGCCGATCTCACTGCCAACGCCGCGCGGCTCGCGCGCTTTCTCGATGCGCTCGATGCCGCTACCGTGCACCTCGTGGGGCACAGCCTCGGTGGCATCCTGATCCGCGCGTTGTTTCATTTTCACCCGAACCGGAAGCCGGGACGCATCGTGACGCTGGCCACGCCGCACGGCGGCAGTCGGGTGGCACAGCACTTGAGTCGTCATGCTCTATGGCGCCGGGCGATGGGAAAGGGAGTGGCGCAGGTGCTGGCCGGTGCGCCGCAAGTATGGACGCCACCGCCGCGTGAAATCGGCGCGATCTGCGGCACCCGTTCCATCGGCCTGGGTCGGCTGCTGTATCGCGGCCTGCCGCGACCGAACGACGGCCTGCTGACGGTGAAGGAAAGCGCTTATCCGGCTGCGCGCGAACACCTGGTGCTGCCCGTCTCGCACACCGGCATGATGTTCTCGCGAACCGCGGCCGATCAGGCGGCGAATTTTCTGGCGGACGGAAAGTTCGAACATTAGGTTGCTGCGGCAAACGATGTCATCATAGGGATGCCTATGGGAACCTCCGTCATGAGCCTTTTTTGGATCATCGGCATCATCCTCAACGCCGTATTTTTCGCGCTGGCGATGATTTGGATCGTGAAACAGTGGCGACTGAACAAGACCGGCCGCCAGCGGCGCGATTCCGATCCCAAACCCTGAATCGCCGCATTTTTCCGCCCCAGCCGGAGTTGGGGCACACCGGTGGCGATGTTAAACTGGGCCCCGCGGCTGGAATGACGGCCGCCCACGATAAGCAGGGGAGTCTGCATGGCCGGCCATTCGAAATGGGCCAATATCAAGCACCGCAAAGGCGTTCAGGACGCCAGGCGGGGCAAGATTTTCACCAAGCTGATCCGCGAGATCACCATTGCCGCCCGCGCTGGCGGCGGGGGCGACCCCAAGCTCAATCCGCGCCTGCGTGCGGCCATCGACAAGGCGCTCGACGCCAACATGACCAAGGACACCATCGAGCGTGCCATCAAGCGCGGCACCGGCGAGCTCGAAGGCGCGCATTACGAAGAGGTGCACTACGAGGGCTACGGCCCGGCCGGCGTCGCGATCATGGTCGAGTGCACCACCGACAACCGCACTCGCACCGTGGGCGACGTGCGCCACGCTTTTACAAAGCACGGCGGTAATCTGGGCCAGGATGGTTCGGTAGCCTTTCTGTTCAATAAAACCGGCGTGCTCGGCTATCCGCCCGGGACGAGCGAGGACAAGATCATGGAAGCCGCACTGGAAGCGGGCGCCGAAGACGTGGTATCGGACCCGGATGGTTCGTTCGAGGTGTTGACGACGCCGGACGCGTTTCATTCCGTGCTCGAGGCCATGGGCAAGCGCGGCCTCAGGCCCGGTCACGCCGAGATCCAGCAACGCGCTTCCACTTCGGTGCCGGTGAGTGGCGAGGACGCGGAAAAGCTCATGAAGCTGCTCGACGCTTTGGAAGACCTGGAAGACGTGCAGAACGTGTTTTCCAACGCGGATTTCCCGGACGAACTTCTCAGGCAGGCGAGTTGATGGGCACCCAAGACGCCGATATTAATGTGGACTCTGACGCGGCCCGTCCCTGGAGCGCGCCCTACGGGCAGCCTGCGGCGGTCCAATTTGACGCGGACCATTCATGGTCCGCGGGCCGAGGGCCCGCGTGTACGCGCGCCCAATTTTGCTCCAGGGAAATTTGTCGCTCCGGGCGAAATTCTAAAGTGCGCCATCCATGGCGCACACCCCGTCGGAGCGCGCTAAAGCGCGTCCACAAAATTGCCGGGAGCAATTTTGGACAGCCGAAGGCTGGCCGCCCGAGCTGCCGTGCAGCGAGCGGCGAGCCCCAGGGACGGGGCGAGCAAACTCGCTCCCGGCGAATTTGTCCCGAAGAACTGCTGAAGCAGGCGAGCTGATGCACCAATCGAAACAGGGATTCTCACCAATTTCCCCTCTCCGCTGGCGGGAGAGGGCAAGGGGAGAGAGGTAAGCCCGATGTATTGCACGGGGATGGATTTGTCCGGGAGATACGGAGCACGCTAATGCGCGTCCTCGGCATCGATCCCGGCTCGCGCGTTACCGGCTTCGGCGTGGTGCAGGTGTTGCGCAACGGCCGGCTCCAGTACGTGGCGAGCGGCTGCGTGCGCGTTCCCGGGAGCGGGCTCGCGGCGCGGCTCAAGACGGTGTACGAGGGCGTCACCGAAATCATCCAAACCTACCAGCCGACGGTGCTCGCGATCGAAAAGGTGTTCATGGCGCGCAACGCCGACTCGGCGCTCAAGCTCGGGCAGGCGCGCGGGGCCGCCATTCTCGCGGGTGCCAATCAGACGCTCGATATCGCCGAATACACCGCGTTGCAGATCAAGCGCGCCGCGGTCGGAAAGGGTCACGCCGGCAAGCAGCAGGTACAACACATGGTGAAGGCCTTGCTCGGTTTGAGCGCGGCACCGCAGGCCGACGCCGCCGATGCGCTCGCCTGCGCGATCTGTCACGCGCATCACGCCGTCGGCCTGCGAACGCTCCCACGGCGCGCCGCCGGACGGCGCGGCATGAGGCTCGCCCTGTGATCGGCCGGCTGCACGGCATCCTGTTGCACAAGGAGCCGCCGGCGCTGCTGGTGGACGTGGGCGGGGTGGGATACGAGCTCGAGGCGCCGATGACCACTTTCTATGAATTACCGGCGGTGGGCGAGAAGGTCACGCTGTACACCCATCTCGTGGTGCGCGAGGACGCGCACCTATTATATGGTTTCGTGCGCGAGGCCCAGCGTCGGCTGTTCCGCGCGCTGCTCAGGGTCAACGGCGTCGGCCCGCGCGTGGCGCTCGCGGTGCTGTCGGGGTTGTCGGACGAGGAATTCACCCGCTGCGTCGCCGCCGAGGACATCGCGCGCCTGACCAAGGTGCCGGGCATCGGCCGCAAGACCGCCGAACGTCTGGTGATCGAGATGCGCGACAAGCTGCCGGCCGAAGTCACGACCGCCGCTCCAACGGTCGCAGTGAACTCCGCTTCGACGCCGGCCGACCCGGTGAGCGAGGCGGTGAGCGCGCTGGTGGCGCTCGGCTACAAGCCCAACGAGGCCAGCCGTGCGGTGCGTGGCGTTTCGGCCAAGGGCCTGAGCGCGGAAGAAATCATTCGTCAGGCGCTTAAAGGCATGGCAGTATGAAGCAACCCTCACCCCCTGACCTCTCCCCGGGTGAACGGGCTGCGTGCGCAGCACGCCTCGGCTCGCTCCCTTCTCCCTCTGGGAGAAGGGATGGGGACGAGGGGTTGGTGAAATGAGCTGGAGGAACCCTCACCCCATCCCTCTCCCGCTTCGGGGGAGAGGGAGAGCGGGTGAAAGTCTATTCATATGATCGAAACCGACCGACTGGTATCCGCGCACGCAGTGCAGGCGACTGACGAAACCGTCGAGATGCGCCGGCTGCGTCCGGCGCGCCTGGCGGAATACATCGGCCAGGAGCCGATCCGCCGGCAGATGGAGATATTCATCGCGGCCGCGCGCGGCCGGCATGAGGCCCTCGATCACGTGCTGTTGTTCGGCCCGCCCGGGCTCGGCAAGACCACGCTGGCGCATATCATCGCCAACGAAATGGGCGTGGGGTTGCGCCAGACCTCCGGACCGGTGCTCGAGCGCCCCGGTGACCTGGCCGCGATTCTGACCAACCTGCAGCCGAACGATGTCCTGTTCATCGACGAGATTCATCGCCTCAGTCCAATTGTGGAGGAGATTCTTTACCCCGCGTTGGAGGACTACCAGCTCGATATTCTCATTGGCGAGGGGCCGGCGGCACGTTCGATCAAGCTCGACCTGCCGCCGTTCACCCTGGTCGGCGCGACCACGCGCGCGGGGCTGCTGACCTCGCCGTTGCGCGACCGCTTCGGCATCGTGCAGCGCCTGGAGTTTTACAACCACGAGGAACTGGCCCGCATCGTCGCGCGTTCCGCCGGCATCCTAGCCGTGGCGATCGAAGCCGAGGCGGTGGCGGCTATCGCGCGCCGTTCGCGCGGCACCCCGCGCATCGTCAACCGCCTGCTGCGGCGTGCGCGCGATTTCGCCCAGATCAAAGGCGACGGGCGGCTGACGGGCGACATCGCGGAGCTGGCGCTCAACATGTTAGAAGTGGACCAATGCGGCTTCGACATGCTCGACCGGAAGCTGCTGCTGACCGTGATCGAGAAGTTCGCCGGGGGCCCGGTGGGGGTGGACAACCTCGCGGCGGCCATCGGCGAGGAGCGTGATACCATCGAGGACGTGATCGAGCCGTTCCTGATCCAACAGGGTTACCTGATGCGAACGCCGCGCGGACGCCTGGCCACCGCTCTGGCATGGCGGCACTTCGGCTTGGCGGCGCCGAACACGGCCGACCAGGCACAACGCAGCATATTCGAGGGATGACGCGGTCCGTCCATCCGTGAGCGAGGTATTTTCCATTCCGATCCGGGTGTATTACGAGGACACCGACGCCGGTGCGGTCGTGTACTACGCCAATTACCTCAAATTCATGGAGCGGGCGCGCACCGAATGGCTGCGCGCCCTGGGATTCGAGCAGGACGAACTTTCGCGCCGCGATGGCATCTTATTTGCCGTACGTTCCGCGAAAATCGAATTCCTCAAACCCGCGCGTTTCAACGATCTATTGCATGCAACCGTGCAGATGGGCCGACGCGGCAACGCCAGCATCACGTTTGCGCAGCAGATCCGGCGCGAGAACCTGACATTGTGCGAAGGCGAGGTGAAGGTGGCCTGCCTCGATGCCGCGACCTTCGCCCCGCGCCCGATTCCGGACCGCCTGCGGTCGCGGATTGACATGGAGACAACCTGAGTGACCGTGACCACGTCCGAAGGCATCGCCTTCTTCGCCCTGATTCAAAACGCCTCGTTGCCGGTGCAGCTGGTGATGCTCATGCTGATCGCGGCTTCGGTGGTTTCGTGGACAATGATTTTCCGCAAGTGGTTCGCGCTGAAGGGCGCCAAGTCGGCGGCCGATCGCTTCGAGACCAAATTCTGGTCCGGGGCCAACCTCAACCAGATGTACACCGAGCAGTCACGCAAGGAGGCCAACGCCACCGGTATGGCCGGCATTTTCGTGGAGGGTTTCCGAGAGTACCGTCGTCTGAGCCAGCAGTCGAACATCGAGCCGATGGACATTCTCGAGGGCGTGCAGCGCACGATGCGCGTGGCACTGTCGCGCGAGATCGATTATCTCGAAACGCATCTGTCGTTCCTTGCTACCGTTGGTTCCACCAGCCCCTATGTCGGCCTGTTCGGCACGGTCTGGGGCATCATGAATTCGTTCCGCGCGCTCGGCGCGGTGCAGCAGGCGACCATCGCCCACGTCGCGCCCGGGATCGCCGAGGCGCTCATCGCCACCGCGATCGGCCTGTTCGCCGCGATCCCGGCGGTGATCGCCTACAACCGCTATTCGAACAACGTGGAACGCCTGGTGACGCGTTACGAAATCTTCATGGAGGAGTTCGCGAGCATTCTCCAGCGCCAGGCGTATGCCGCGAGGGCCTAGGCATGGAAGCCTACCGCAAGCGGCGCAAGAAACTCATGAGCGACATCAACGTCGTGCCCTACATCGACGTCATGCTGGTGCTGCTCGTGATTTTCATGATCACCGCGCCGCTGCTGTCGCAGGGCGTCAAGGTTGATCTACCGAAGGCGCAGGCGAGGCCGGTGGAAAACCAGGATCGCGAGACGCTCGTGGTGACTGTGGATCGCACCGGGCAGTATTATCTCGACGACCGCCGCATCTCTGCCGAAGATCTGCGCAAGAAGGCGGCGGTGATCCTGCGCCTGCGGCCGGAAACGCCGGTGTTGATCCGCGGCGACCGTCAGGTGGATTACGGCCAGGTCGTCAAGGCCATGACCCTGTTGCAGGCGGCGGGCGCGTCGAGCGTAGGGCTGCTCACCGAACCGCCGAGATGATTCAAGCGTGTTGAGCCAAAAGTCACGTCGCAATCCGGGCCGCGTCCGGGCCGTGCTGTACGCCGTACTGGTGCACGCGGTGATAATCGGGCTGATCGTGATCGGTTTCCGCTGGACGGCGCAGGCACCGTCCGACCAGAAGGTCATCCAGGCGGTGGCGGTGCCGCAAACGCCGCCCAAGAAGGCGGAGGAGCCGAAGAAACCGACGCCGGAAGAAGAGCAGGCGCGCCAGAAGGCGGAGCTGGAGAAACGTCAACAGGCGGAACTGAAGAAGAAGCAGCAGCAGGAGGAGCAGCAGCTGGAGCTTGCGCGCAAGAAAAAGGAAGCCGAGGAAAAAGCCCAGAATCAAAAGGAACAACGGCAGCAAAAGCGCGCCGCCGAGCTGGCGCGCCAGCAGGAGCAGAAGCGACAACAGAAACAGGCCGTGCAGTCGCTGCAGGAGCAGCTCGCGGTGGAGGAGAAGGCACGCCAGGACGCCGCCCGCACCGCCCGCGCCGCCACCGTGGTGGATCAGTACAAGGCGCTGATTCGCAGCCGCGTCAGTCACAGCTGGAGCCGCCCACTCGGTTCGGCAAAGGGATTGAAATGCGTGGTGCGCGTGCGCCTCACGCCCAGCGGCGAGGTGCTCGGCGCCACGGTGGTGCAATCGAGCGGCGATCCGATCTTCGACCGTTCGGTGGAGAACGCCGTCTACAAGGCAGCGCCGCTGCCATTGCCCGACGACCCCTCCTTGTTCGATAATTTCCGTGAAATCGAGTTCTTGTTCAATCCCGAGACACAATAAGGAAAGCGACTCCGTGACACGCACTGCGGCCAGATTGCTGGCCATGATAGGGATATTGTGGGCCGCCAATGCTCACGCCGTATTGACCATCGAAATCACCCGCGGGGTCGAAACCGGCACACCCATTGCGGTTGTGCCCTTCAGCTGGGAAGGCCCGGCGGTGCCGGCGGCACAGAATGTTTCCGGCGTGGTCGCGGCAGATTTGGCGCGCAGTGGGCATTTCGCCGTTCTCCCATCCAAGGACTACGTTTCCCAGCCGCACGAGGACAAGGACGTGGTGTTCAAAGATTGGCGAATCCTTAAGGCCGAGGCGCTGGCGATCGGCAACGTACGCCTGGCGGCGCCCGGCAAATACCAGGTCCAGTTCCGGCTATACGATGTATTCAAGGAATCCCAGCTGGCCGGTTTTCGCTACACCGTCAACGCCGACATACTGCGGTCAGTGGCACATCAAATTAGCGACATCATTTACGAAAAGCTCACGGGCGAACCCGGGGCATTCAACACCCGGATCGCTTACGTGACTCGCGAGGAACCGCGGCACGCGGCGGTGGTCTATAAGCTCCAGGTCGCGGACTCCGACGGCTTCAACCCCAAGACAGTGGTGCGCTCCGCGGAACCGTTGCTGTCGCCGGCGTGGTCGCCCGACGGCAGCCGTTTGGCTTATGTGTCTTTTGAAGACAGGCGCTCGAAGGTGTACATCCAGAACGTGGCGGACGGGAGGCGGGAGCTGATTGCGGAATTCCAGGGCATCAACAGCGCCCCGGCCTGGTCGCCCGACGGTCGGCGCCTGGCATTGACCCTGTCACGGGACGGTAACGCGGAAATATACGTCATGCGTCTGGACACCCGGGAACTGCGACGCCTCACCTTCGATCCCGCCATCGACACGGAAGCCGCCTGGTCGCCGGACGGCCGCGACATCATCTTCACATCCGATCGCGCGGGCTCACCGCAAATCTACCGCATGAGCGCCTCCGGCGGGCCGGCCGAACGGCTGACCTTCGATGATGATTACAACGCCCGGTCCTCCTATGCGCCGGACGGCAAATCGATCGTATTCGTCACCCGCCAGGAGGGAAATTTCCG
>DASPRK010000087.1:0-2161 GCA_035624495.1 Methylomirabilis sp. (SeqCode)
CCGGCATTGGGGGTGATTTTCACGGCCACGCGCGGGGTGAAGTCCTCATCGGCCTCAAAGCTGTCAAAGCCTGGGTTTTCGGCGACAAGCGCGAGCGCTCCCGTGGTTAGCCGCCCTTATTCATGAATGCGGGTTTTTTCAGCGTCGCTTCTACGGTTGTTTGAGTCGGCCGCGCGGCGCCGTTCGGTTTTTCGCCGCGCGATGATTTGTACTTTTTGGGAACGCGCTGGAGAGATGGGATGACTGCAAAGGGGCGTATGCCCCGGCGATCACGGTCCGGGTGACGCCAGCGCGCCAGGCAGTCCGCGGAACAGATCGGCTTCCGGGCAAGCGGCGGCGAAGGCGAGACGCACGCGGGTTGCGGTTTCGGTAACGCGGGCGGCGATCTTGATCAGGCGCAGGCGCAAAGTTGTGAACTCGGCGCTTGCCAGATCGCGCATCTTTGGAATGGCGTCGCGGACAGTGAGCATCAGCCAATAAGCGGCGGTGTGCAGCACAAGACGGACCTGGTTGGCGATGGCCGAACGGCAGGAGGTTCGATCCGAGGCCAGTTGCGTTTTGTGCAGCTTGATCAGGTTCTCGGCCTGTCCGCGAGCGCAATAGAGACTGTCGTAAATCCAATCCGCCGAACTGTGGGCGATGTTCGTGACGACGAAGCGGATATCAAGCCCGAGCGTGGTGGCCTCGATGCGAGCGACTGCGCGCCGTTCGCGATCCCAGGATTTGGCTCTGTGTCGCGTCTCGGCATATCCGCGCACGATCGTCTTGCCCGATAGGGCGCGTTCGGTGCGAATCGCGTCGGCCGCTTCATCGACCTTCCTCGCCAAAGGCTTCGCGCCGGGCAGTCCGAAAACATAGTCGACGCCGTTCGCCTCGCACCACGTCATGGCCTCGGGCCGCGCGTAATGACCGTCGCCCCGAAACGTGATGCGCGTTCTGGGCCAGCGGCGGCGAATGTGCCGGACGAGGCGGCGCAGATGGGCGCGAACCTCGACGCCGGACGGTGTCTTGCCGGGGCGCAACACGACTGCCACAGGACGGCTGTGTTCGGTGTCGTAGACATGGATCGGCAGAAAGCACCGCTCATCATAATGGGCGTTGAACAGTGACAATTGCTGATGGCCGTGCACGACATCGCAGGTGTCGTCGATATCCAGAATGATTGATGCTGGCTCGTGCGCGTAAGACGCCAGCCATTGATCGACAAGCGCGTAGGTGAGGCGGATCGCATCCTTCAGCGAAGGCGCGTTCTCCAGCCGCGACAGCGTCGGCTGCGAACACAGGTCCGCGCCGCTTTCAGGCAGACGCCCGCAAGCAAGCTTGAATGCCGGATCGGCGCGCAGACGATCCAGATCATCCGCGTCTTCATAGCCGCAGGAGATCGCGAAGACGCGGGCGCGGATCATATCAGCCAGTGTGTGGGTGATCCGCGCCGAGTCGCGCCGATCGGGAAAACAGCGCGCCAGACGCTCAGCAACGCCAAGCCGCCGCTCGGCCATCGCGAGCAGCATAACGCCGCCATCCGAGGTGAGGCGTCCGCCATCGAAAGCGGCTGTGACTAGCTTGCGCGAAACGGCTGGAAACGAGAATGGCGGGAGATTATCGTCGGTCATGGCGAGCGAGGTGGGCGCGGTAAGGCGCAAGGGTTGGTGTCAGCAACCGAATCCTACGCTCTATCAACGCATTACGCTACGCTCGCCAGCCTCAAACCCGGCCATCATGAATAAGATAGGCTAGGCTCTTCGCCACGAGAAGGCGGGACATCGCATCCCGGGCATCGAGATGCCCTTCGCCTCCGGCATTGCCCACCATCAAAGTCCGCATTTTCAGAAATCGCGGCCAAAGGCGCCGAATAGGAGCAACGACTTTCATGATTTCCGGGCTTGTTCCCGCAAGCATGTCTTGATCGTTGATAAAGAACGGCTGAATGGCGCGGATTTCGCCGGCTTCGTTCTTCAGAGCAAAATAGCCGTAGTCGAAGCCCTGATCGATCGTATCTTCGACGATCTCATAATAACGCCGATCTTTACGCTCGTTTGCGAAGGCCAACGGCCAGCGCGAGCAGCGTTCGAGTTCCGCCCTAGAAATGATTTCCATGTGCAGGAGGCTGCCGGCCTGCTCTTCCGCGACCGCAAAATCCTGCGGCATGAGCAAGACTGCG
>DASPRK010000101.1:0-16450 GCA_035624495.1 Methylomirabilis sp. (SeqCode)
TTCCTCTCGAACGGCCCCGGTGATCCGGAGCCGTGCGACTACGCGATCGCGGCGATCCGGAAAATCGTCGAGACCGGCCTGCCGGTGTTCGGCATCTGCCTCGGTCATCAGCTCCTGGGCCTCGCTTCCGGGGCGCGCACCATAAAAATGAAATTCGGCCATCATGGCGCCAATCATCCGGTGCTCGAGATCGACACCGGGCGCGTCATGATCACCAGCCAGAATCACGGTTTCGCGGTGGACGAAGCGACGCTGCCGCCGACGCTGCGGGTCACTCACCGCTCGCTGTTCGACGGCTCGGTGCAGGGTCTCAGCCGCACCGACAAGCCGGCGTTCTGCTTCCAGGGGCATCCCGAGGCCAGCCCGGGTCCGCACGACGTCGCGCCGCTGTTCGATCGTTTCGTGAAAATCATGGAACCGGGACAAGTCGTGAACCGTCAGGATGCCAGGGAATACGCCAGCTGACGGAAAATCTGGCGTCTTGCAGATTGAATCGCTATGCCGAAAAGAACCGACATCAAAAGCATCCTGATCATCGGGGCCGGACCGATCATCATCGGCCAGGGCTGCGAGTTCGACTATTCCGGCGCCCAGGCCTGCAAGGCGCTGAAAGAGGAGGGCTACCGTGTCATCCTGGTGAACTCCAACCCGGCCACCATCATGACCGACCCGGAGATGGCGGACTCGACCTACATCGAGCCGATCACCTGGCAGACCGTGTCCAGGATCATCGAAAACGAGCGCCCGGATGCGCTGCTGCCGACCATGGGCGGGCAGACCGCGCTCAACTGCGCGCTCGACCTCGACCGCGAGGGCGTGCTCGCCAAATTCGGCGTCGAGATGATCGGCGCCAAACGCGAGGCGATCGACAAGGCCGAGGATCGTGAGCGGTTCAAGAAGGCGATGGAGTCGATCGGGCTGAAGTGCGCGCGCGGCGCCATCGCCCACAGCATGGAAGAAGCGCTGCAAGTGCAAGCGGCGATCGGTTTCCCCGTCATCATCCGTCCCTCGTTCACGCTCGGCGGCACCGGCGGCGGCATCGCCTACAACAAGGACGAATTCGTCGCGGTCTGCGAGCGCGGTCTCGACGCCTCGCCCACGCGCGAGCTGCTGATCGAGGAGTCCATCATCGGCTGGAAGGAATACGAGATGGAGGTGGTACGCGACCATAAGGACAACTGCATCATCATCTGCTCGATCGAGAACTTCGATCCAATGGGCGTGCACACCGGTGATTCCATCACCGTGGCGCCGGCGCAGACGCTCACCGACAAGGAATACCAGATCATGCGCGACGCTTCGATCGCGTGTCTGCGCGAGATCGGCGTCGACACCGGCGGTTCGAACGTGCAGTTCGCGATCAATCCGCAGGACGGGCGCATGATCATCGTCGAGATGAACCCGCGCGTGTCACGCTCCTCGGCGCTCGCCTCCAAGGCCACCGGTTTTCCGATCGCCAAGGTCGCGGCCAAGCTCGCGGTCGGCCATACGCTCGATGAACTTAAGAACGACATCACCGGCGGCGTCACGCCGGCCTCGTTCGAGCCGACGATCGACTACGTCGTGACCAAGATCCCGCGCTTCACGTTCGAGAAATTCCCCAAGGCCGATCCCACCCTCACGACGCAGATGAAGTCGGTCGGCGAGGCCATGGCGATCGGCCGGACCTTCCAGGAGTCGCTGCAGAAGGCGCTGCGTTCGCTCGAGATCGGCAGTTACGGCCTTGAGTCGAAACTCGATTCGGCGCAAGACAAGGAGGAGGCGCGCAAACGCGTGGCCCAGGCGCTGCGGGTGCCGGGCGCGGAACGCATCTGGCACCTCGCCGACGCCTCGCGCCTCGGCATGAGCACCGAGGAAATTCATTCGCTTTGCCGCATCGATCCGTGGTTTCTGGCCCAGATCGCCGATCTGGTGGAAACCGAAAAGGCGATCGTGAAGCACGGCAAGAAGAAACCCTCGGCCGATGTGTTGCGCGCGTGGAAGCGCAAGGGCTTCTCCGACCGGCGCCTGGCGGCCCTGCTCGGCACTACCGAGCCGCAGCTGCGCAAGTGGCGCCACGCGGCCAAGGTGCGCCCAGTGTACAAGCGCGTCGATTCCTGCGCCGCCGAGTTCGCCTCGGCCACCGCCTACATGTATTCGACCTATGAAGAGGAGTGCGAGGCCGCGCCCGAGAAGAAGAAAAAGATCATCGTCCTCGGCGGCGGACCGAACCGCATCGGCCAGGGGATCGAGTTCGACTATTGCTGCGTGCACGCCTCGTTCGCGCTGCGCGAGGACGGCTACCAGACCATCATGATCAACTGCAACCCGGAAACGGTATCGACCGACTACGACACCTCCGACCGGTTGTACTTCGAGCCGCTCACGCTCGAGGACGTGCTCGAAATCATCCACCTCGAGAAGCCCGCGGGGGTGATCGTCCAATACGGCGGCCAGACGCCGCTCAAGCTGGCGCGCGGGCTCGAGGCTGCCGGCGCCCCGATCATCGGCACCAGCCCGGATTCCATCGACGTCGCCGAGGACCGCGAGCGCTTCCAGAAACTCATTCACAAGCTGAAATTGCTGCAGCCGCCGAACGCCACCGCCCGCGCCACGCAGGAGGCGGTGAAGCTGGCGGAAAAGATCGGCTACCCGCTGGTGGTGCGGCCGTCGTACGTGCTCGGCGGGCGCGCCATGGAAATCGTGCACGCGCGCGAGGATCTGGAAACCTACATGCGCGTGGCGGTACGCGTCTCCGAGGATTCGCCGGTGCTGCTCGACCGCTTCCTCAACGACGCCACCGAGGTCGATGTCGATGCCGTGTCCGACGGCAAACAGGTAATCATCGGCGGCATCATGGAGCACATCGAAGAAGCCGGCGTGCACTCCGGCGACTCGGCCTGTTCGCTGCCGCCGTTCTCGCTGTCGGGGAAAATTCAGGACGAATTGCGCGACCAGACCGTGAAGATGGCGAAGGCCCTCAAGGTCGTCGGCCTGATGAACGTCCAATACGCGATCCAGAACGGCAAAATCTACGTGCTCGAAGTGAACCCGCGCGCCTCGCGCACGGTGCCGTACGTTTCCAAGGCCACCGGCCGGCCGCTGGCCAAGATCGCGGCGCGCTGCATGGCCGGACAGTCGCTGAAACAGCAGGGGATCGTCGGCGAGATCGTGCCTTCCTATTACTCCGTGAAGGAGGCGGTGTTCCCGTTCATCAAGTTCCCCGGCGTGGACACGGTGCTCGGACCCGAGATGAAATCCACCGGCGAGGTCATGGGCGTCGGCCGCAGCTTCGGCGAGGCGTTTACCAAGTCGCAGATTGCCGCCGGCAGCCCGATCCCGAAGAGCGGCCGCATCTTCATCAGCGTGCGCGACGCCGATCAGAAGGGCGCGATCGAGGTCGCGCGTTACTTCAACCAGCAGGGGTTCGAGATTTTGGCCACGCGCGGCACCGCGGCGGTGCTGGAAGAGGGCGGAGTAACAGTTCGCGCCGTCAATAAGCTCTCCGAGGGGCGGCCGAACATCATCGACATGATCATGAACGACGAGGTTGATATAATCGTCAATACCGTATCCGATAAGCAGAGCCTGGCGGACTCCTACGCCATCCGCCGCGAGGCGCTGCAGCACAAGGTCACCAACTACACGACGCTCGCGGCGGCGCGCGCCGCCTGCGAGGCGCACCGGGCGGCCGGCGCGATGCGCGTCAGCCGCTTGCAGGACCTGCACAAGGAATTAGTAGGGAATTAGCATGAAGAAAACGCCCATGACCGTGGCCGGCGCCGAGAAACTCAAGCTCGAGCTGCAGCGGCTGAAGACCGTCGAGCGTCCGCGCATCATCCAGGCGATCGCGGAGGCGCGCTCGCACGGCGATCTGTCGGAAAACGCGGAATACCACGCCGCCAAGGAGCAGCAGGGTTTCATCGAGGGGCGCATCGCCGAGCTGGAACACAAGCTCGCGACCGCGCAGGTCATCGACCCGAAAACCGTGAATGCCGACGATCGCGTGGTGTTCGGAGCCACGCTCAATCTCATGGACGAGCGCTCCGGGCAGGAAGTGACCTATCAGATCGTTGGCGATCACGAGGCCGACATCGCCGGCGGCAAGATATCCATCAGCTCCCCGATCGCCCGTGCCCTCATCGGCAAGGAGCTCGGCGACGTGGTCGAGGTGCAGGTGCCGGACGGCGTGCGTTCCTACGAAATCCTCGACATACGTTACGTTTGAACGGGCGACGTTTCAGCCGGCCGGAACCGCCAAGCGCGGTTTTTTCGCGCGCCGGTACACGACCGCCACCCGCCCGATTTCCTGTACCGCCTCGGCGCCGGTGGCGTCGCAGATTCTTTGCACCATTTTCGTGCGTTCTTCGCGATCCCCGGCCGGCAGGCGTATTTTTAGCAGCTCGTGACGCTCGAGCGCGATCTCGATCTCCTTGAGCAGCGGCGCCGTGACGCCGGCGCTTCCCACGAGCACCACCGGTTTGCGGTGATGCGCCAGCCCCTTCAGGTGCTGCCGCTGTTTTATGTTCAGTGCCATGTATAATGAAGGCCTACTCGCTGCGATCGTTCGCCCTGCCGCAAGAGTTGGAAGCCCTGCGCGGTCTGCAGGTTCGTCCCGTTATTTGCATGATACTCGTCAAGCCACCCTCATGAATCCGCGCATCATACCGCAGCGCCGGGTATCTCCCCATGCCCCGCACTAAAAGCAGCCAGCGATGGCTTGCGCGCCACTCAAAGGACGAGTTCGTCAAGCGCGCCCGCACGGAGGGCGCGCGTTCGCGCGCCGCCTACAAGCTCGAAGAAATCGACCGGCGCGATCATCTGCTGCACCCGGGCATGACGGTCGTCGACCTGGGCGCCGCGCCCGGCGGCTGGTCGCAGTACGCGCGGAGGCGGATCGGCGATACTGGCAGGCTGTTCGCCCTGGACCTGTTACCGATGGAACCTATCGCCGGCGTCGAGTTCGTTCGGGGCGATTTCACCGAAGTGCCGGTGCTAGACTTGCTGATGGAGCGGTTGGCCGGCCGACGGGTCGATCTTGTAATCTCGGACATGGCCCCCAATATAACCGGAGTGACGGCCGTGGATCAGGCGAAAAGCATGTATATTGCTGAACTTGCGCTCGATTTCGCCGACAAAACGTTGGCGCGAGGCGGGACGCTGCTGATCAAGATCTTTCAGGGCGAAGGTTTTCAGACGTTACACCGTGAGATGCAACGGCGCTTCGACAAGCTCGTAACGCGCAAGCCCAAGGCGTCACGGTCGGAAAGCCGGGAAATTTACCTGTTGGGCAAGGGGTTTAAGAGCGCTTGAAGCCCGTCGTTGTACCTTCAAGCGCAACATAGGAAAATGCCGTCAATAGCGGACGCGCAAGGATTTCCGCGCAAGCGAGCAGAAGCGAGGTAGCATTTGAACAATCTCACGAAAAATCTCCTGTTGTGGCTGGTCATCGCCATCGTGCTTATGTCGGTGTTCAACAATTTCGGCAACCGCCAGCCCGCGGCGCGCCCGATGGATTACTCCACCTTCATTCAGGATATCCGCGACAACAAGGTCGACAGGGTGACGATCCAGGGCCGTGAGATCACCGGCCGGCTCAAGAGCAACGAAACGTTCACGACTTACTCCCCCGGGGATCCCGGCCTGATCGGGGACCTGATCGATCACGGGGTGACCATCGACGCCAAGCCGCAGGAAGAGCAGTCGCTGCTGCTCACCATCTTTATTAATTGGTTCCCGCTGCTGTTGTTGGTGGGCGTGTGGATCTTCTTCATGCGCCAGATGCAGGGCGGAATGGGTGGCCGCGGCGCGATGAGCTTCGGCAAGAGCAAGGCGCGCATGCTGTCCGAGGAACAGAACAAGATCACTTTCGACGACGTGGCCGGCGTGGAAGAGGCCAAGGAAGAAGTGGGCGAACTCGTGGAATTCCTCAAGGACCCGAGCAAATTCCAGAAGCTCGGCGGCCGCATCCCCAAGGGCGTGCTCATGACCGGCAACCCCGGCACCGGCAAGACCCTGCTGGCCAAGGCCATCGCCGGCGAGGCAAAAGTGCCGTTTTTCTCGATCTCCGGTTCCGACTTCGTCGAGATGTTCGTCGGGGTCGGCGCCTCGCGCGTGCGCGACATGTTCGAGCAGGCCAAGAAGCACGCGCCGTGCATCATCTTCATCGACGAGATCGACGCCGTCGGGCGCCAGCGGGGCGCCGGACTGGGCGGCGGCCACGACGAGCGCGAACAAACGCTGAACCAGTTGCTGGTGGAGATGGATGGTTTCGAGGGCACCGAGGGCGTGATCGTGATCGCCGCCACCAACCGCCCGGACGTGCTCGACCCGGCGCTGCTGCGCCCCGGCCGGTTCGACCGCCAAGTGTACGTGCCGCTGCCCGATATCCGCGGGCGCGAAAAGATTCTCAAGGTGCACATGCGCAAGGTGCCGGTGGCGGACGACGTCGATACCAACGTGCTGGCGCGCGGCACGCCGGGCTTCTCCGGCGCCGATCTCGCCAACCTCGTGAACGAGGCGGCGCTGTTCGCCGCGCGCGCCAACAAGCGCCTGGTGACCATGGATGATTTCGAGAAGGCCAAGGACAAGGTGGTCATGGGCGCCGAGCGCCGCTCCATCGTGATGCCGGAGAAGGAGCGCATGAACACCGCCTACCACGAGTCGGGCCACACGGTGGTGGCGAAGTCGCTGCCCAACACCGATCCGGTGCACAAGGTGACCATCATCCCGCGCGGACGCGCGCTCGGCGTCACCATGCAGTTGCCGACCGAAGACCGCTACAGCCACGATCGCGACAGTCTGCTTTCTACCATCTCGGTGCTGATGGGCGGACGAATCGCCGAGGAAGTGTTCATGCACCAGATGACCACCGGCGCCGCCAACGACTTCGAGCGCGCCACCGACCTGGCGCGCAACATGGTGATGCGCTGGGGCATGTCCGACGTGATGGGCACCCGCGTTTACGGCGACAACCAGAGCGAGGTTTTCCTCGGGCGCGACGTGATGACGCACAAGAACATGTCGGATGCTGTGGCCGAGGCCGTGGATAAGGAAATCCGCCGCATCGTCGACGAGGAGTACTCGCGCGCGCGCACCATCATCGAGGAGAACCGCGAGAAAGTCGAAAAGATGGCCAAGGCGTTGCTCGAGTGGGAGACGCTCGACTCCGAGCAGATCGACGACATCATGGCCGGACGCGATCCGCGCCCGCCCGCGGGCAGCGGCGGCACGCCCCGCGGCGACGCCGGCACTCCCAAGAAGCCGGACGACAAGGCGATCAAGCCGCGTCTCGACGCGCCGGCCGGCGAGCATTAAAAACGGCTTCTAGATTCGGGTTTCATGTTTTCGAGTTTATCGCTCGAAACGATTATCGAAATTCGAATTCGATCGGGCCAGGCCCAGCTTGAAACTGGAAACCGGTAACTCGACACTGTTCCTGGATTGCGGCGGACGCAGGCTGAATCTGTCCCGTCCCGCCGTAATGGGAATCCTGAACGTCACCCCCGACTCCTTCTCGGACGGGGGTGTTTTTTTGTCCCCTGAAAAGGCAGTCGCCCAGGCGCTGCGGATGGTCGAGGAGGGCGCCGATATCATCGATATCGGCGGCGAATCCACCCGTCCTGGCGCGCAGCCGGTTCCCGCGCAGCAGGAGATCGATCGCGTGATTCCCGTGATCGAGATGCTGCACGGCCGGATTTCGCAGCCGATCTCGATCGATACCTGCAAGCCAGAAGTGATGCGCGCCGCGGTCGCGGCCGGCGCCGGCTTTATTAACGATGTTCGGGCGATGAGAACGGAGGGGGCGCTCGAAACGGTCGCGGAATTGGATGTGCCGGTCTGTCTGATGCACATGCAGGGCGAACCGCGCACGATGCAAGACAACCCTCGCTACGCCGATGTGGTGGGCGCGGTCCGGGATTTTTTGGAAGAAAGGCGGGACGTCTGTATGAACGCGGGCATCCCGGCCGCGCGGATCGTGATCGACCCGGGCTTCGGTTTCGGCAAGACGCTGGAGCATAATCTAGAATTACTGCGCGGCCTGAAGACGTTGCAAAGCCTGGGCGCGCCGATCCTCGCCGGTCTATCGCGCAAATCCCTGATCGGCAAGGCGCTGGGGTTGCCGGTCGAGCGGCGCCTGCACGCGAGTGTGGCATTGGCTGTCATGGCGGTGCAAAATGGCGCCCGTATCGTGCGGGTGCACGACGTCGGTCCCACCGCCGAGGCGCTGCGCATGTTGTCGGTCGTGTATCCGGATATAGACGAGGGGGGATCATTGCCATGAATAAACAACGTCGTTTCTTCGGCACCGACGGCGTGCGGGGCAAGGTCGGCGACGAGCCGATCACGCCGGAAACGGTGCTCAAGCTCGGCTGGGCCGCGGGCTGCGTGCTCGGCAAGAGTTCGGCCGATCACGCCAAGATTCTCATCGGCAAGGACACGCGCGTCTCGGGCTACCTGCTCGAGTCGCTGCTCGAGGCCGGGTTGTCGGCGGCGGGTGTGGACATCCGCCTGCTCGGCCCCATGCCGACGCCGGCGATCGCCTACCTCACGCGCACCGCGCGGGCGCGGGCCGGCATCGTCATATCCGCCTCGCACAATCCGTACGACGACAACGGCATCAAGTTCTTCTCTTCCGACGGCACCAAGCTGCCGGACGAGGTCGAGCTCGCGATCGAAGAGTTGATGGAAAAGCCGTTGACCACGGCGGGTCCGGCCGCGCTCGGCAAGGCCAAGCGCTACGACGATGCCGGCGGCCGCTATATCGAATTCTGCAAGAGCACGTTTCCGCACCGCCTGAGCCTCGAGGGACTGAAGATCGTCGTCGACTGCGCCAACGGCGCGGCCTATCACCTCGCGCCGCTGGTGTTCAGCGAGCTCGGCGCCGAAGTGGTGGCGGTCGCCAACGAGCCCGACGGCTTCAACATCAACCGCGAATGCGGCGCGACCTACCCGATCTTCCTCAAGAAGACGGTACTGGCGCACCACGCCGATATGGGGCTGGCGCTCGACGGCGACGGCGACCGGGTGATCATGGTGGACCATCGCGGCGAGGTGGTGGACGGCGATCACCTGCTGCACATCATCGCCCTGGATCGCAAGCGCGCGGGACGGCTGACCGGCGGCGTGGTCGGCACGCTCATGAGCAACTTCGGACTCGAGCAGGCGTTCGCGACGCACGGGATTCCATTCGCGCGCGCCGCGGTCGGTGACCGTTACGTGCTGGCAAAACTTATCGAAGAGGGTTGGGACCTGGGCGGCGAAACCTCTGGGCATGTCATCTGCCTCGACCGCAGCACCACCGGCGACGGCATCATCGCCGCGCTGCAGGCGCTGGCGGCGATGCGCGGATGCGGCAAGAGTCTGGCTGAGCTCCGCGATGCCCTTGAAATCTATCCGCAGACCATGATCAACGTGCGCATGAGCCGTCGCTTCGACGTGAAGGCGTCGGCGCGCGTGCAGCAGGCGATCCGGGACGCGGAGCGTGAGCTTGCCGGCCAGGGACGCGTGGTGCTGCGCGCCTCCGGCACCGAGCCGGTGATCCGCGTCATGGTCGAAGGTCGCGACGCCAACCAGGTCGAGCGCCTGTCTCAGCGTCTCGCCGACACCGTCCGCCTCGCTGCCGAAGAAGCGGCTTGATTCCCCGTTAAATTGCATTCTTGGGCCGGCATCGGTAACATCGCGCCCGTTTTTCGATTCAATGCAAGACAAAGACGGGGAGGTCCCGATGGGTATGCGCCGGCCGCTGGTGGCGGGTAATTGGAAAATGAACGGCAGCCGCGCCGAATCCGCAGCGCTGGTGGCTGCTCTGCGGCAAGCGGTTACCGCCGCTTCGAAAGTGGAAGTGGCGGTGTGTCCGCCGTTCATATTGATCCCGTTGGTGGCGGAAAAACTCGCCGGCGGCGCCATCGCCTGGGGCGGGCAGAACCTCTCGGTGCACAAATCCGGCGCGCACACCGGCGAGATCTCCGGACCGATGCTCAAGGATTACGGTTGCACCTATGTTATCGTGGGGCACTCCGAGCGGCGCACGCTGTACGGCGAAAGCGACGCGCTGGTGGCGGAGAAATACGGCGCGGCCCAGCGCGCGGGATTGATCCCGATCCTGTGCGTGGGGGAAACCCTGCAGGAACGCGAGGCGAACCAGGCCGAAGCGGTGGTCGCGCGTCAGCTGGACGCGGTGATGGCGCCGCACGGCATCGGCAGCCTGCGCCACGCGGTCATCGCCTACGAGCCGGTATGGGCCATCGGCACCGGCAAGACCGCGAGCCCGCCGCAAGCGCAGGACGTGCATCGTTTCATTCGCGCAAGACTCGCCGCCAGGGACAAAGGTGTGGCGGATGGAGTGCGCATACTTTACGGCGGCAGCATGAAGGGCAGCAACGCCAAGGAGCTTCTCGCTCAACCCGATATCGACGGCGGGCTGATCGGCGGGGCGTCCCTGCAGGCGGCGGAATTTCTGTCCATCTGTCGCGCCGCCGATTGACGGAGAAATCGATATGGGTTTGAAAGATTTGATACTGATCATTGATGTGTTGTCGGCCATGTTGCTGATCGTGCTTATCCTGGTGCAACAGGGCAAAGGCGCCGACATGGGCGCGGCGTTCGGAAGCGGCGCGTCGCAGACGCTGTTCGGCAGTCGCGGCACGGCGAACTTCCTGACGCGTACCACGGCGATTCTGGCGACCGTTTTTTTTCTCTCGAACCTCGGGCTCGCCTGGCTGTACGCGCGCCAGGTGGGACCGGCGAGTATCACGCAAAGCGTGACCACGGAACGGCCGGCCAAGATCGAAGTTCCCGCGCCGCCCGCCGAGGTGCCGCCGGCGCCCAAGACGCCGGAAGTTCCCAAGTAAACGTAGTAGAATTCCGCAGAACGCGCCGCCGCGCGGCGGCATCCCGATGTCCACTTGCCGAAGTGGTGAAATTGGTAGACACGCTATCTTGAGGGGGTAGTGGCGAAAGCCGTGTGGGTTCGAGTCCCACCTTCGGCACCATCTTTTGAATTCACGGTCGTAGTCATCAGACGTGTGTGAACTCTAAAGCGCACGCGTGAGTGTCGATTCGGCGCGAATCAAACTCATTCATGCCGCGTCATTGTCGATAGGCGGTTTTTATGCCCCTAAAAGCAAGATAACCTCTTGAAGACTATCGGTTTGTCAGGTTAATGCTCGCTTGACATCCTTTGCAGCGAAAGCCTAGACTCGCCGGCACATTAAATTCAATGAGCGGATCGAAATCCGCCGGCCAATCCAGGGTGCTATGATGCTGCAAGGTTATCTCCCCATCCTGATTTTCATTGCGGTTGCGCTGTTGATGGGCGGCGTCATCATCTTGGCCGGACGCGTGCTGGGTCCGCATCGCCCGGACAGCGCCAAGCTCTCGCCATACGAGTGCGGTTTCGAGGCTTTCGAAGACGCGCGCATGAAATTCGACGTGCGTTACTACCTGGTCGCGATTCTTTTCATCATTTTCGATCTCGAAATCGCATTTCTGTTTCCGTGGGCGGTCGCGCTCCAGGAGATCGGCCTGTTCGGCTTCCTGTCGATGATGGCGTTCCTCGGCATCCTTGTGGTCGGTTTCATCTACGAATGGAAGAAAGGGGCGCTGGAATGGGAGTAGCGACACGAGGCGCAGAGCAGGAGCCGCGCGAAGCGGGGATGCGACCGGCGAGTGGCGCAGGACGCCGACCGCACGACATGTCGGATTCCGCGATCTCACGAAGGCGGCGCGCGCGAGCAGGACGCAGGAGCCCCGCGCGCAGCACGGGAATGCAACCGTTGCGAGTCATGGCGGGCCGCCGACACCATGGCGTACTAGTCTCGTTCGACTTTGCGGAGGCGGCGCGCGCGAGCCAGATCATGGAGGCCCATCGTGGGCATTGAAGGCTATTTCGAAAAAGGCTGGGTCACGACGCAGGCGGACAAGCTGATCAATGCCGCGCGAACCGGCTCGCTCTGGCCCATGACCTTCGGGCTCGCGTGCTGCGCGGTCGAAATGATGCACGCCGCGGCCGCGCGCTACGACATGGACCGATTCGGCATCGTTTTCCGCCCCAGCCCGCGCCAGTCGGATGTGATGATCGTGGCCGGCACGCTGGTCAACAAGATGGCGCCGGCGCTGCGCAAGGTCTACGACCAGATGGCCGAGCCGCGCTGGGTAATCTCCATGGGTTCGTGCGCCAACGGCGGCGGCTATTACCATTATTCCTATTCCGTGGTGCGCGGTTGCGACCGCATCGTGCCGGTGGACGTGTACGTTCCCGGCTGCCCACCGACCGCCGAAGCGCTGCTTTACGGGATCTTGCAGCTGCAGAACAAGATCCGCCGCACCAACACCATCGCTCGCTGAGCGCCCAAGGAAGCCGGACCATGACGGATTCACATCGGGACCTGGCCGCTCATGCGCAGGAAACGTTCGGGGCGGCGATCACCGGTATTCTGCAATCGGCCGGACAATTCACCCTCGAGGTGCGGCACGAGGACATCGTGGAACTATGCCGCGCGCTGCGGGACGATCCGGCGTTTTCCTTCGAACAGTTGATCGACCTCTGCGGCGTGGATTACCTCGAGTACGGCCGCGCTGCGGTCGAGGGCAGCGACGATCCGGCCGGCGGGCCGTCTGGCGGCGCGCATTCGGCGGTGCGCGAGCCGCCGCGGGTTCCGGAACGGCGCTTCGCGGTCGTCTACCAGCTGCTCTCGCTCAAGCACAATCGCCGCTTGCGGCTGCGGGCGTACCTGGACGACGATCTGCCGATCGTTGCGACCGTGTCCGGCATCTGGAACTCGGCCAACTGGTACGAGCGCGAGGCGTTCGATCTCTTTGGCATCGTGTTCGAGGGACATCCTGACCTGCGCCGCATACTGACCGACTACGGCTTCGTCGGCCACCCGTTCCGCAAGGATTTTCCGCTCATCGGCGAGGTCGAAATGCGCTACGACGCCGAGAAGCAGCGCGTGGTGTACCAGCCGGTGTCGATCGAACCGCGGGTACTGGTACCGCGGGTGATACGGGAAGAGGGGTTTGCGAAGGGATGAGCATCGTGGCGGAGATTTTCCATAACTTGTCGAGCGGGTTTCGTCCCGGTAATGGAGTCGTCACCCCGGCGAAAGCCGGGGTCCAGGCACTAAATGGTATCGCGCGCGTAGCGCGCGATTCTGAAAACCTAATTGCGGGTGGCTCCGCCTCTGCACCCTGGGTGACTTTCTTTGCTAGTGCAAAGAAATTCACCAAAGAAAGCACGTTCCCCGGACGGCGCGAATACCCCCTGCGCTTCGCGCCTCGGGCACGGCGATCGCCCGACGGGACATCCCTGTCCCGGCGGGCGACGCGCGCGATCCCTCGCGCGCCCCTGCGGGCGCTTCGCCCGAGGCTGGCGATGCTCGGGCGCGCCATGCGGGGTGAGAAAGAACACCCGTGCCAAGGATCGAGGTGGGTTGCTCACCTCCCCGTAGCGCGCGCCGAGTACCGCAGCCCGAGCGGGGGTATGCAGGCGAGCCCCGTGTTCGAGTCGAGCCGCGTAGTTTGCGGCCGACGAGTTGGCGAGCGCCCGCTCGGGCGAGGAACGCAAGGAGTCTCCGCGCGCTCCAGGGCGTCTTTCTCTTTGGTGACTTTCTCTTGGACAAGCACGAGAAAGTCACCTGCCGTGGGTCAGCCACCCACAAGTGCACGCGGCCGAAGGCCGCTCGACATTCTTGTCGGCGTCAGGAATTAGGCATCGTGGCCGAAATCCGAAATTACACGATGAACTTCGGCCCGCAGCATCCGGCGGCGCACGGAGTATTGCGCCTGGTGCTGGAGCTCGACGGCGAGGTCATCCAGCGCGCCGACCCGCACATCGGCCTGTTGCACCGCGCCACCGAGAAGCTCGCGGAAAGCAAGCCCTATAACCAGTCGATCGGTTACATGGACCGCCTGGATTACATCTCCATGATGTGCAGCGAACACGCTTACGTGCTCGCGATTGAAAAGCTGCTCGGAATCGAGCCGCCGATCCGCGCGCAATACATCCGCGTGATGTTCGACGAAATTACGCGCGTCCTCAATCACCTGTTTTGGCTCGGCGCGCATGCGCTCGACATCGGTGCCATGACCGTGTTCCTTTACTGTTTCCGCGAGCGCGAAGACCTGTTCGACTGTTACGAGGCGGTCTCCGGCGCGCGCATGCACGCCACCTATTACCGGCCAGGCGGCGTTTATCGCGATCTGCCCGACAGCATGCCCCAGTACCAGCCGTCCGAATTGCGCGACGCCGACGACATGGCGTTTCTGAATGCCAACCGCCAGGGTTCGCTGCTCGATTTCATCTGGGATTTCACCGAGCGTTTTCCGAAACATATCGATGAATACGAAAGCCTGCTCACCGACAACCGCATCTGGAAGCAGCGCACCGTGGGCATCGGGGTGGTGTCCTCCGAGCGGGCGTTGCAGCTGGGTTTCACCGGCCCGATGCTGCGCGGCTCGGGTGTCGAGTGGGACCTGCGCAAGAAACAGCCGTACGAGGTCTACGACCGCATGGAGTTCGATATCCCGGTCGGCGTCAACGGCGACTGCTACGACCGCTACCTGGTGCGCGTCGAGGAAATGCGCCAGTCCAACCGCATTATCCGCCAGTGCGTCGAGTGGCTGCGCAAAAACCCGGGACCGGTGATGATCGACGATCACAAGATCGCGCCGCCGCGCCGCGAGGAGATGAAGCAGGACATGGAGGCGCTCATACATCACTTCAAGCTCTTTACCGAGGGCTACTGCGTCCCGCACGGCGAAGTCTATGCGGCGGTCGAGCATTCCAAGGGCGAGTTCGGCGTGTACATGATCTCGGACGGCGCGAACAAACCTTACCGGGTTAAAATCCGCTCCGCCGGCTTTGCGCATCTGGCGGCGCTCGACGAAATGACGCGCGGCCACATGATCGCGGACGTGGTCGCGGTCATCGGCACGCTGGACATCGTTTTCGGGGAGATCGACCGGTGACCACACAGCTGAAAACGTCAACCAGGATTGGTCTGCTCTCGGAGACCTCGTGCGCCGAGATCGACCGCTGGATCGCCAAGTACCCGCCGTCGCACAAGCAGGCGGCCGTGATGGCGGCGTTGCGCGTGGCCCAGGACCAGAACGGTGGCTGGCTCTCGATCGAACTGATCGAGGCGGTCGCTGAATACCTTGACATGCCCCCAATCGCCGTGGAAGAGGTGGCGACGTTCTACACCATGTACGACCTGCGGCCGGTCGGCCGGCACAAGGTCTGCGTGTGCACCAACATCGCCTGCCAGCTGAACGGTTCCGACCGGATCATGGAACATCTGCGGAAGAAACTCGGCGTCAAACCGGGCGAAACCACGCCGGACAGCAAGTTCACGCTGAAAGAGGCCGAATGTCTCGGCGCCTGCGGCGGCGCGCCGATGATGATGGTGGACAGGACTTATTACGAGAATCTCACGCCAGAAAAAGTGGATGAGATTCTGGGGAAGTTGGATTAAATGGTTCCAGGAACTTCAACGTTGTGCTCGCGCGGAATGACAACGGGTTTTGGGCGGCCTGCGGCCGCGTGTAATTGCGGTTCCCGCACCGCGGGCGGGTTTCTTTTCTTTGCTCGTGCAAAGAAAAGAAACCAAAAGAAAGCACGCCCCCTGGTCAGCGCCCCGTGCCAACAACCGGCGCGGGGTTCCCTCGCGCCGCCCTCGCCTCAGGGGGTGCACATACGCGACATCCCTGTCGCGGATGCGCACGCGCGGGCATCCCGCCCGCGGCCCCGCGGGCCCGCGCTTCGGCCGCGGGCGGCGCTCGGCTTGATCAAGGGGGTTTTGAAAAACACTGGCTGGCGATATGCGCTTTGGCCAAACTGGGCGCTAGGGGTTTTCGAGCTCCCCGTAGCCGCCGCCGAGCATCGCAGCCGGAATCGGGGTATTCGCGAGCCTTCTGATCGAGCCCGAGGCGCGTTGTTCAGCGCCCGGCGAGTTAGGCGAGCGCCGATTCCGGCGAGACGCGCAGGAGGAAGTCGGCGGCTCCGGGGTGTCTTTTCTTTTGGTGACTTTTCTTTGGACAAGCAAAGAAAAGTCACCTGCCGTGGATCAGCCACCCACAAGTATGCGTCGCCGCAGGCGACACAAAACCAGCCTGAGATCGCGCGCAACGCACGCGATACCATTCAAAGCCTGGATTCCCGCTTTCGCGGGAATGACGACTATGTTGCGAGGTCGGAACCACCCGCAATTAGCATTTCAAACCGTGCACGAAGCGCGCGCTCAATGAATTAGCCATGGCCAACGACCTCTGTTTCAGGACTCTGCATCTCGACCAGCCGTGGCGCCTGGCGACCTACCAGGGCGTCGGCGGCTACGAGGTATGGAAGAAGATACTTAAAGAGAAAACCCCGCCGGAGAAGATCATCGACGAGCTCAAGAAATCCGCGCTGCGCGGCCGCGGCGGCGCCGGTTTCAGCACCGGTTTGAAATGGAGCTTCATGCCGCGCAAC
>DASPRK010000132.1:0-3858 GCA_035624495.1 Methylomirabilis sp. (SeqCode)
GGGCCCGCACCGGTACCACGATGCTGCTGGCCTCGCACAACATGTCGGAAGTCGAGCGCTTATGCGACGACGTCATCATGCTGCGCGCCGGCCGGCTCGTGGACCGCGGCACGCCCACGGAGCTGCTGACGCGCTACGGTCGGCAGAACATGGAGGAGGTGTTCATCGACATCGCGCGCGAACGCCGCCTCGAAATCACCCTGAATCCCGGACCAGCGGCGAAAAGATGAGCGGCCTCGCGCGCCAGCACACCGGTTTGGTCCCGTCGCTGCGGCGCATCGGCGCGCTCGTGTTGCGGAACATGTATCTGTTGCGCAGCTCGGGGCCGCGCATCCTGGAGCTGATGTACTGGCCCACGGTGCAGATGGTGCTGTGGGGTTTCATTACGGTGTTCCTGGTCAATCACAGCTCGTGGGTGGCGCAGGCGTCGGGCGTGCTGCTCTCGGGCGTGTTGCTGTGGGACGTGTTGTTTCGCGGCCAGCTCGGTGTCTCGCTCGTGTTCATGGAGGAAATGTGGTCGCGCAATCTCGGGCACCTGTTCGTCAGTCCCCTGCGCCCCTTCGAGCTCGGCTGCGCGCTGCTCACCATGAGCCTGATACGCACGCTGTTTGGAGTCGGCGGCGCCGCACTGATCGCCATTCCGCTGTTTCATTTTTCCATTTTCAGCCTGGGTCTGCCGCTGATCGCGTTTTTCGTGAATCTCATCGTCATGGGCTGGGCCATCGGATTGCTGGTTTCGGGCATCGTGCTGCGTTACGGCCTGGGCGCGGAAAGCATGGCATGGATCGCGATCTTCGCAGTGCAGCCCATCAGCGGCGTGTACTATCCGATCAGCACGTTGCCAACCTGGTTGCAGTATGTCGCGGCGGTGTTGCCGTCGAGCCACGTGTTCGAGGGCATGCGCGCGGTGCTGTTTGACCATGTGTTCCGCGTGGATTTGCTGTTGCACGCGGTCGCCTTGAACGTGCTGTATCTCGTCGCCGGCTTCCTCTCGTTCCTGGCTTTTTTCAAAATTGCGCGGGTGCGCGGACAATTGTTGCACGTCGGTGAATAATGACAATGACATGACGGCGGAGTAGCATTTGCCGGCTTCGATATTCCGAACGGGAGCGCGCACGCGATGCCTTATTACGTTTTCCGGCTTTCCGCCAACAAAAAGTTGACCCTCATCAACACCTTCGCCAAATATAAAGACGCCAGGGATCTCTGCCGCCAGCTGCGCCAGAGCGAATCACCAGACAATCCCAATGCAGTTCGCATGGCATTTGCTGAAGATGAGGCGAAGGCCAAGCGTTTGCTCACTGACAGGCGCCAACCCAGCTCGCCGCTCGAGGAATGGGAGGCCTGATTTTCCCGCCGGACGGTGTCACGCCCGCATGCCTCTTCGTGCGTTAATACGCTCCGCACCACGCGATTCATGCAAGGAGGCAATCATGAACGGACAACTCACAGCAGCGGTAATCGGCGGACTTATCCTTGTGATGGGATTGGGCCTGCCTGTCTGGGCCAGGACCGAGGCGGACGAGACGCGGCTGAACACGCTGCAGAAAGAAATCGACAGCATCACGCCCGGGCCAACTACGCCGATTCAGACGCTCGCGAAACAATTCAACGTCGCGCCGAGCGCCGTGGAAGACCTGCGCGCGAGGAATCAAGGTTGGGGCGAAACCGCCATCGAGCTCGCGATGGCGCAGCGACTGGCACAAACGGATCCCAAGACTTACCCCGCCCTGATGGATGCTTTGGCGAAGATAGAAACGCCGCGGGCCGGCAAAATCGGCTGGGGTAAGATCGCCAAGGATCTCGGCTTCAAGCTTAGGCCGGTGGTGAGCGCCACGCAGCAGGCGCGCAACGAGTTGCACCAGGATTCCCAGGTCTTGAAATCGGCGACGGTTGCGCCGAATCCGGAAAAAGCAGGGACGAGTGAAATACTCGCGCGGCCCGATGTGGTCGCGCATCCGGGCCTCCCCGAACGTCCAGAAAGAATCGCGCGCGCCCACTGAGGCGGAATATCAATTTGGAATTGCACTCAGGGCCCAATCACGGGCCCTTTTTTTTGTGCACCATGATACATTATGTCGGCATGAGCGATTTCTTCGCGTGAGGTTTTCTCGATCATTTACGATCCGTTCAGCCAATTCTGGAAGAACTTGGGTGTCACCCGACGGTCACAGTCTTCGAGTCGGGGGGTGCGATGAAATACCTGCGCTGGGTGGTGCCGTTGGCGATTGCGGCTAGTGTGTTGAGCGGCACGGCCTTGGCCGGCGGCGGTCCGCTGGGAATCGACCATCGCGTGACCTTCGATGACAGCGGAATCTGGCAGCGCAAATATCAGCAGGACCTGATGACGCTGATGATCGGCGGTGAAATCGTCGGCGCCGTGTGGGAGGGCGGCGAAACCCGCCTCGGCAAGACTTTCTGGCAGTCGATCGATGCGTCGGTTCTGGGAGGGGTGTCGGCGGAGGCGCTGAAGATCGCCACCTCCCGGAAACGCCCGTCAGAGACCGATAACCCCAACGAATGGTTCAAAGGCGACAACCACCGCAGCTTCCCCAGCGGCGAAGTCACGACTGCCAGTGCGATCGTGACGCCGTTCGTGGCCGAATATAGCGAGGACCATCCTTCGGTGTACGCACTCGAGATCCTGCCGGCCTATGACATGGTGGCGCGGGTCAAGGTCTGGGGACACTGGCAGACCGACGTGCTTGCCGGTTTTGCCCTGGGTACCGGCTGGGGCGTGTACGCGCACGGGCGTTCGCAACCATTGATACTATCTGCCTTGCCCCACGGCTTTATGGTGGGTTTGCACAAAAAGTTCTAGTGTAAACGGTCGAACAGTTTTCCGGTGGTTCGGCCACGAAAACTACTCGTGGTGCATCCAGCGATCAGCCCCAGGATGGCAACGAGAACTGGAACCCCGACGATGCATTGTTTGTTTGCGTTCCTTGTCACGGTTAGCCGGGTCGTGATAGTGAGCAGCCCCGGTTGTTTCCGGAAAAATGTCCGAAAGCGGCGAGCACTTGGCAGGCCTACGCAATAGCCGCACACATTTCTTAGGTTGATTTTGTCGCAAAAAAGATCCAAAAATGTGCCGTAAAGATGAGGCAGGCTGCGACTTTGCTGACGATTTCCTTGAAGGGGTGGCGCCGCTTCTATGGCGAAAGGTGATGGTGGGCGATGCAGGGTTCGAACCTGCGACCCCTGCCGTGTGAATCCATTCCTGCCAACCTACGGCAGCCTACTCTAGCTCACTCCTACTCACTCCAGCCCACAGCAATAAGGATTTATCGATATTGTCTTATGTTGGCTGGAGTAGGTTGGAATGAGCTGGAGAGAGGTGCCGATGAACACAAAATGAGCACAGCGACTCCACTTGAGCAAGGGCTAATGAATTACGTGCGGGCGTTCGCGTGCGTGTCCCGTCGGTTTCCGATGGCGAAAACTGGGTAACGGGGTTTCTTTCGCCAAACGCCCGAGGATGTTCAAAACAGAAACCGCGCTTAGGCGCGGCTTTCTGCGCTCAACGGCTGTCGGACTTAAGCCGCTTTGCGGCGCGTGATACCCATCAGCCCCAACAGGCCGGTGCCGAAGAGCCACACGGCGGCCGGCAGCGGCACCGGGGCCACATCGCCCGCATGAACAGCCCAGGTGTACCAAGTATCGGTCTTATCGTATTCGTACTGTTGGCCATCCTTGAAGCCGAAGGCCCACGCGGCACTGGTATTGAACGCGAACTCCGTGGCCGACCAATAGAAGTCGGACTGGATGTTGGAAAACAGGTTGTAGTTGCTGTTGTGCGTCGAAGAAATGGGCTGGAACGCTTGGCCACCCAGTTCATTGTAGAACAGCTCTCCCATC
>DASPRK010000143.1:0-7510 GCA_035624495.1 Methylomirabilis sp. (SeqCode)
CTCGCCGTACGACCATGAGCGGATCTTCTCCGGCGACGCGAGCGCGATGCGGATCGAGTCGAAATCCTCCGACTTGCCTGGCTGCTTGAAAAGATTGAATAAGTCTTTCAAGGTTTTGTCTCCTGCGAACTAATTCGCCAACTGAATCGCAAACTGATTAATAAATTCCAGACTCCGGTACGTTACGGTCCCGCCCCGGCGCTTACTCTTTTTCCTGCTCCAGTTCCATGTCGATGCCGAGCGCGCGGATTTCCTTCACCAGCACGTTGAAGGATTCGGGCATCCCGGGCTCCATGCGATGGTCGCCCTTGACGATGTTCTCGAACATCTTGGTGCGTCCGGTGACGTCGTCGGACTTGACCGTGAGCATCTCCTGCAGCGTGTACGAGGCGCCGTAGGCTTCGAGCGCCCACACTTCCATTTCGCCGAATCGCTGGCCGCCGAACTGGGCCTTGCCGCCGAGCGGCTGCTGCGTCACCAGCGAGTACGGTCCGGTGGAGCGCGCGTGCATCTTGTCATCGACCAGGTGATTGAGCTTGAGCATGTACATGTAGCCCACCGTCACCGGGCGGTCGAACGATTCGCCGGTACGCCCGTCGTGCAGCGTGGTCTGGCCGGAGGGCGGCAGGCCCGCCATCACCAGCATCTCCTTGATCTCGTCCTCGGTGGCGCCATCGAACACCGGCGTCGCCACCGGGACGCCCTTGCGCAGATTGCGCGCGAGCTCCACGATCTCTTCGTCGGCCAGGGACTTGACGTCTTCCTTGCGCCCGCTCCTGCCGACGTGATTGTAGATCTTGTCGATAAAGCGGCGGATTTCCTCGACCTTGCGTTGCTCTTCCAGCATCCGGCCGATCTGCGCGCCCAGTTCGCGCGCCGCCCAGCCGAGATGCGTTTCGAGCACCTGTCCCACGTTCATGCGTGAAGGTACGCCGAGCGGGTTCAGCACGATATCGACCGGAGTACCGTCAGCGACGTATGGCATGTCCTCGACCGCCACGATGCGCGAGATCACGCCCTTGTTGCCGTGGCGTCCGGCCATTTTGTCGCCCGGCTGCAGGCGCCGCTTCACCGCGACGTATACCTTCACCATCTTCAGCACGCCCGGGGCGAGATCGTCTCCCGAGGTGAGCTTGACCTTCTTCTCGGTGAAACGCTGATCGAACAGGTCCTTTTGCTTGGCGAGATAGCCGCGGATCTGCTCCAGCGCCAGGCTCGCCTCCTCGTTCTTCAGTCGGATGTCGAACCACTTGTTCCGCTGCAGCTCCTCGAGATAGGTCTTGGTGATCTTGTCGCCGTTTTTCAGGCCCGCCGGACCGCCGTCGGCGACCTTGCCGACCAGCTGGCGCTCGAGGCGTATGAAGGCGTCGTTCTCGAGGATGCGGAATTGATCGTCGAGGTCCTTGCGGATACTCGCCAGTTCCGATTCCTCGATGCTCTTGGCGCGCGCGTCCTTCTCCACGCCTTCGCGCGTGAACACCTGCACGTCGATGACGGTGCCGGAGATGCCCGACGGCACGCGCAGCGAAGTATCTTTCACGTCCGAGGCCTTCTCGCCGAAGATCGCGCGCAGCAGCTTCTCTTCCGGCGTCAGCTGGGTTTCGCCCTTGGGCGTAACCTTGCCGACCAGAATATCGCCGGCGTCGACCTCGGCGCCAATGTAGACGATGCCCGACTCGTCGAGCTTGGCCAGCGCCGTCTCACCCACGTTCGGGATGTCACGCGTGATTTCCTCGGGGCCGAGCTTGGTGTCGCGTGCCACCGTCTGGAGTTCTTCAATGTGAATCGTGGTGAAATAGTCGTTCTCCACCACGCGCTCGGAGATGAGGATCGAGTCCTCGAAGTTGTAACCGTTCCACGGCATGAACGCGACCAGGATGTTGCGCCCGAGCGCGAGCTCGCCCATGTCGGTGGACTGGCCGTCGGCCAGCACGTCGCCCCTGGCGATGACGTCTCCCACCTTTACGAGCGGATTCTGGTTGATGTTAGTGTTCTGGTTCGAGCGCGTGTACTTGGTGAGGTTGTAGATGTCCACGCCCACCTCGCCCGGCTTGGTTTCGTCGTCGTTGACCCGCACCACGACGCGCGAGGCGTCCACGGAATCCACCACGCCGCCGCGCTTGGCCACGACCGTGGCACCGGAGTCGATGGCGCAGATGCGCTCGATGCCGGTGCCGACCAGCGGCTTCTCGGTCTTCAGGCAGGGCACCGCCTGGCGTTGCATGTTCGAGCCCATGAGAGCGCGGTTAGCGTCGTCATGCTCGAGGAACGGGATCAGCGAAGCGGCAACCGAAACGATCTGCGACGGCGCCACATCGATGTAGTCCACCTTGTCCGGCGTCGACAGCATGAACTCGTTCTTGTAACGGCACGAGACCAGCTCGTCGATGAGGCCGCCGCGGCTGTCGAGGGTCGCGTTCGCCTGAGCGATGACGAATTTGCTTTCCTCGATCGCGGAGAGGTAATGCACGTCGTCGGCGACCTTGCCGTTGTTCACCTTGCGGTACGGCGTCTCGAGGAAACCGTATTCGTTGGTGCGGGCGTACACCGCCAGCGAATTGATGAGGCCGATGTTCGGGCCTTCCGGTGTCTCGATCGGGCACACGCGGCCATAGTGGGTCGGATGCACGTCGCGCACTTCGAATCCGGCGCGCTCGCGCGTGAGGCCGCCCGGTCCAAGCGCCGATACGCGGCGCTTGTGCGTGACCTCGGACAGCGGGTTGGTCTGGTCCATGAACTGCGACAGCTGCGAGCTGCCGAAGAACTCCTTGATCACCGCGGACACCGGCTTGGCGTTGATCAGTTCCTGCGGCATCAGGCCCTCGGATTCCGCCAGGCTCAGGCGTTCCTTCACGGCGCGCTCCACGCGCACCAACCCGACGCGGAACTGGTTTTCGGCCAGCTCGCCCACGGACCGCACGCGCCGGTTGCCGAGGTGGTCGATGTCGTCGATCTCGCCCTTGCCGTTCTTGAGCTCAATGAGGATCTTCATCGCGTCGATGATGTCTTCCTTGGTCAGGATACCCGGGCCTTCGTCGGACGTGCGCCCGACGCGGCGGTTGAACTTCATGCGGCCGACCGCGGACAGGTCGTAGCGGTCGGGACTGAAGAACAGGTTGTTGAACAGCGTCTGCGCCGCGTCGCGCGTTGGCGGTTCGCCCGGGCGCATCATCCGGTAGATCTCGATCTGCGCCTCGAGCGGGTCGCGCGTCGCGTCCAGCCGCAGCGTGTCGGAGATGAACGGGCCCTGGTCGAGGTCGTTGGTATAGATGGTCTTCACCTGCGCGATGCCGGACTCGAACAGCTTGTCGATAAGGTCCTTGGAGACCAGATCGTTCGCCTGCGCCAGCAACTCGCCGGTCTGCGGATGGATCACGTCCTCGGCGAGCGAGCGGCCGATGATGAAGCTCGCCTGCACCGTCAATTGCTTCAGCTTCGCCTTGTCCAGCTCGCGCACATGGCGCCCGGAGATGCGCCGGCCGGCTTCGATGATGGTCTCGCCCTTGGGGGTTTTGAGATCGAAGTCGAGTTGCATGCCGCGCAGGCGCGCGGGGATCAGGTCGAGCCGGATTTCGTTCTTCACCAGGTGGTAATTGTCGGTCTCGAAGAAGGTCGCGAGGATCTCCTGAGTCGACATGCCGATCGCGCGCAACAGGATCGTGGCCGGCAGCTTGCGCCGGCGGTCGATGCGTACGTACAGGTAATCCTTCGGGTCAAACTCGAAATCGAGCCACGAGCCGCGATACGGGATTACGCGCGCCGAGAACAGCAGCTTGCCCGAGGAATGGGTCTTGCCGTAGTCGTGCTCGAAGAACACGCCCGGCGAACGGTGCAGCTGCGAAACGATCACGCGCTCGGTGCCGTTGATGATGAACGTGCCGTGGTCGGTCATGAGCGGGATTTCGCCCATGTAGACTTCCTGCTCCTTGATGTCGCGCACGGTCTTGGTGCCGGTGGTTTCGTCTTTTTCGAACACCACCAGGCGCAGCAGCGCGCGCAGCGGCGCGGCGTAGATCAGGCCGCGCTGCTGGCATTCCTTCACGTCGAACGGCGGGATCCCGAGCCGGTAGCTGACGAACTCGAGCGCGGCGTTGCCGTTGTAACTCTCGATCGGAAACACCGTCTTGAAGGCCGCCTGCAGACCCTGGTCGATGCGCTGCTCCGGCGGCGTTTCCGCCTGCAGGAAATGGTGATACGACTCCTTCTGGATCTCGAGCAGGTACGGCACCCGCAAAACGGTCTGACGTTTGCCGAAGTTCTTGCGGATGAGTTTTTTCTCGGTGAATGAGTAGGTCATGCTTTCCTCAGCGCTCTATGTAAGAGAAACAGCCACACGGACCGGTACGACTAAAGACGGCTTGGACTGGAACGACGGGCAGAATATGCCGGCAGCAGCACGCCGCCGGCATATTCTGCCGGAACTGTACTGGGTTTATCCGCGCCGCGCGGATGAACCCTGAGATGGGGCCGGGCCTACTTAAGTTCAACCTTGGCGCCAGCAGCCTCGAGTTCCTTCTTCATCTTCTCGGCGTCGGCCTTCGGCACGCCTTCCTTCACGGTCTGCGGCGCCCCTTCCACCAGGTCCTTGGCCTCCTTCAGGCCCAGGGTGGTGACGGCGCGGACGGCCTTGATGACGGCAACCTTGTTGTCGCCGGAGGCTGCCAGGATCACGTCGAAGTTGTCCTTGACCTCGGCGGGAGCGGCCGCGGCGGCGGCGCCAGCCGGGGCCGCCACGGCCACGGCCGCGGCGGAGACGCCGAACTTGCTCTCCATCTCCTTGATGAGCTCGGAGAGCTCCAGCACCGACATGCTGGAGATGGTATTAAGAATCTCTTCTTTGGAAACTGCCATGATGAAATCTCCTGAATAAAGTCTTTGGGAAATAATATTGAACGGTCAGGCGGCTTTGGCCTTGGAGTCGCGCACCGCGGCCAGCGTCCGAACGAACTTCGCCGGGACCTCGTTCAAGGTCTGGACGAACTTCTGGATCGGCGCCTGCATCGTGCCGAGCAGCATTGCGAGTAGCTGTTCGCGACCCGGCAACGTCGCCAGGGCCTTGATCTGCTCGACCGACATCAGCTTGCCGCCCATGGCGCCGGCCTTGATCTTGAGCGCCTCGTTATCCTTGGAAAATTCGCTCAGTATCTTGGCAACTGCCACGGGATCGGCCGACACCGCGAACGCCAGCGGACCGGTCATCTGGTCCTTGAGACATTCGAAGCTCGTGCCCTCGACGGCGCGCCGCGCCAGCGTGTTCTTCACGACGCGCAGATAGACCCGGCTGTCGTGCGCCTTGCGCCGCAGCGTGGTCATCTGGGCGACGCTCAGCCCACGATACTCGGCAAGCATCGCCGCCTGCGCGTCCGTGAGTTTCCCGGACACTTCGGCGACAACCGCCTTCTTCTCATCTAACGTCAGACTCATGTGAGTCACCTCCAGTTGGAGCCTCGCGCGCTTCGCAATTCCAAGCGCCTTCGGCTCACTGCTTGTTACCACGGCGACCGGATTCAGGAGTCAGCAACAAATCCTGCATGCGGGTACACCGTCTGCGCGGGCTGGTGCTGCCACCTATTAAGCGGTCATCGAGCAACTTCATCGATGCGCCGCGCCTGCGGTCTTTGACAACGCTCCGCGTCAAACAACGACGCGGAGCGACCCAAAGTTCATTTCGTAATAACGCAATCAGCAATCTAACCGCTTGAGTCAATAATCGCGGTTGGCAAGCCAACCGCGTCATCCTTCGTTACGCCACTACAGGCCTGTTTTTCGCCGGGGTTGCGGAATCCATCCCTGGATTCCGTCCTGCGGGCCAGCCTGCGGCTGTCCAAAATCGGTCCCGGCGATTTTGTCGCCTCGTTCACTCCAACCTGCATTAATTACAGCCCCGAGGTGTCCAGGCGGATGCCCGGGCCCATCGTGGTCGAGATCGTCACCTTCTTCAGGAACGAGCCTTTGGAGGCGGCCGGCTTGGCCTTGTTGACCGCCGCAACCAGGGACATGAAATTCTCCTTGAGCGCCTCCACTTCGAACGAGGCCTTTCCGATGGCCACGTGCACGATACCGGCCTTGTCGGTGCGGAACTGCACCTGACCGGCCTTGGCGTTCTCCACCGCCTTGGCCACGTTCGGCGTCACGGTGCCGACCTTCGGGTTCGGCATCAGGCCGCGCGGTCCGAGGATCTGGCCAAGTTGGCCGACGATCTTCATGGCTTCGGGAGTCGCGATCGCAAGATCGAACTCGATCCTGCCTTGCTTGATCTGGTCCGCCAGGTCCTGGAAACCGACGATATCGGCGCCGGCTTTCCTAGCCGCCTCGGCGGCGTTGCCTTCGGCGAACACCGCCACGCGCACCTTCTTGCCGGTGCCGCGCGGCATCACGGCCGTGCCGCGGACGTTCTGTTCCGATTTCTTGGCGTCGATGCCGAGGTTGATGGCCACATCCACCGATTCGTCGAACTTGGCGCTCGCGGTACCCTTCAGGATCTGCAGCGCCTCATCGAGCGGGTAGTTCTTCATGCGGTCCATTTTCGCGAGCTGGGCTTTCATGCGTTTGCCGGCCATGTCACACCCCCTCGCATTCCACGCCCATCTGGCGTGCGCTGCCCGCGATGATCTTCACCGCGGTATTTAGATCGTAGCAGTTGAGATCGGGCATCTTGACCTTGGCGATCTCCTCAAGCTGCTTGCGCGTGAGCTTGCCGACCTTTTCCTTCAGCGGATTGCCGCTGCCGGATTCAAGCGCGAGCGCCTTCTTGATCAGCACCGACGCCGGCGGCGTCTTGGTGATGAAAGTGAAGCTCTTGTCGCTGTAGGCGGTGATGATCACCGGGATCGGCATGCCCTTTTCCATCTTCTGAGTCTGCGCGTTGAACTGCTTGCAGAACTCCATAATGTTCAGGCCGTGCTGACCCAGCGCCGGCCCCACGGGCGGCGACGGATTCGCCGAACCGGCCGGCACCTGCAACTTAATATATGCCGTAACTTTCTTTGCCACTGTTTTGCTCCTGCGGGTGCAAACGCCTTACGGCTCCCCGCGATTGATAAATCTTCAGATTTCTGATTTCTAACTTGAAATTTAGATATCAGAAATTTTCGATTACGCTTTCTCCACCTGCGAGAATTCCAGCTCCACCGGAGTCTGACGTCCGAAGATCGACACCGACACCTTGAGCTTGCTCTTCTCGAAGTTGACGTCCTCGACCGTGCCGTGAAAATCCTGGAATGGGCCGTCGATGACGCGCACCTGTTCGCCGGCCATGAACGAGAACTTGGGCTTGGGTTTTTCCACGCCCTCCTTCATCTGCTGCAAGATCGCCTCGGCCTCCTTATCGGAGATCGGCGTGGGCTTCATGCCGGAACCACCGATGAAACCGCTGACCTTGGGCACGTCCTTGACCAGGTGCCAGGTCTCGTCGTCCATCTCCATCTTCACCAGCACGTAGCCCGGGAAGAACTTGCGCTCGCTGGTGCGCTTCTGGCCGCTTTTCATTTCCACGACCTCTTCGGTCGGC
>DASPRK010000150.1:0-12120 GCA_035624495.1 Methylomirabilis sp. (SeqCode)
TCGACCAAGCTCAAGGTCACGGGCGTGGACGTGTTCTCCGCCGGCGACTTCACCGGCGACGCCGGCACCGAGTCCATGATCCTGCGCGACCACGCCCGCGGCGTGTACAAGAAACTCGTGATCAAGGACAACCGCATTCACGGCGCCGTCATGATCGGCGACACCATCGACGGCTCCTGGTATTTCCAGCTGATGCGCGAGGGCAGCGACATCCGCGACATCCGCACCCGGCTGCTGCACGGCCAGGCGCACGTGGGCGACGCCGGCCACGGCGGCGGCACCGCCACCGCGACCATGAGCGACGCCACCGAGATCTGCGGCTGCAACGGCGTGTGCAAGAGCGAGATCGTCGACGCCATCATCGGCAAGAAACTGTTCACGCTCGAGGACGTACGCGCCCACACCAAGGCCTCCTCCTCCTGCGGCTCATGCACCGGGCTGGTGGAGCAGATCCTGGCCGCCACGCTCGGCGGCGATTACTCGGCGGCGCCCAGGGAAAAACCGCTGTGCAAGTGCACCGATTACTCCCACGACGAGGTGCGCCAGGCAATCCGCGAACAGCGCCTCACCTCGATCCGCGCAGTCATGGACCGGCTCGAGTGGAAAAATCCGGACGGCTGCGCCAGCTGCCGGCCGGCGCTCAACTATTACCTGATTTCCACCTGGCCGGCGGAGGCCAGGGACGATTACCAGTCGCGCTTCATCAACGAGCGCGCGCACGCCAACATTCAGAAGGACGGCACCTATTCGGTGGTGCCGCGCATGTGGGGCGGCGTCACCACGCCGGCGGAGTTGCGCGCCATCGCCGACGTCGCGGAAAAATTCAACGTGCCCGAGGTCAAGATGACCGGCGGCCAGCGCATCGATCTCCTGGGCGTGAAGAAGGAACAGCTGCCGGCGGTGTGGCGCGAGCTCGGCAAGGCCGGGCTCGTTTCCGGCCACGCCTACGGCAAGGCGATCCGCACCGTGAAAACCTGCGTCGGCGCCGAATGGTGTCGTTTCGGCGTGCAGGATTCGACGCAGATGGGCATCGCCATCGAAAAAATGTGCTGGGGTTCGTGGACGCCGCACAAGGTGAAGCTCGCGGTGTCGGGCTGCCCGCGCAACTGCGCCGAGGCCACCATCAAGGACTTCGGCGTGGTCGCGGTCGACTCCGGCTGGGAATTGCACGTCGGCGGAAATGGCGGCGTGAAGGTGCGCGTCACCGATCTGCTGTGCAAGGTCGCCACACCCGAAGAAGTGCTCGAATACTGCGGCGCGTTCCTGCAGGTGTATCGCGAAGAGGCGCGCTACCTCGAACGCACCGCGCATTGGATCGAGCGCGTCGGGCTTTCGTACGTGAAACAGCGGCTGCTGGAAAATCCCGACCAGCGCCGCGAACTGTACGCGCGCTTCCGCGAATCCCAGCAATACTCCCAGGTCGATCCGTGGGCCGAGCGCGCGAATGGCGGCGTCGATGGGCATGAATTCATTCCGCTCAAGCAGATCGCCTGAACACTATCGTCAAGGACTTGTCGTGAACGACTGGATCGAAATCGGAACCGTGGAAGACATCCCGCGCCAGGGCGCGCGCGTGATCCGCACTGCCGCGGGCGACATCGCCGTGTTCCGCACCGCCGAAGACGAGGTTTTCGCGCTGCGCGACCGCTGTCCGCATAAGGGCGGGCAATTGTCGCAGGGAATCGTCTACGGCAAAAAAGTCGCCTGCCCGCTGCACAACTGGAGCATACACCTCGACTCGGGCGAGGCGGTCGCGCCCGACAAAGGCTGCGCCGCCAGCTTCCCGGTCAAGGTGGTCGACGGACAGATTTTTATTGCGCTACCCGCCGCCGGCGCCAGGCTCGCTTCCGTTTCCTGAACGCGCAATTTGGTCCCGCATAGTTCGCGGAGCGTCCGGCGCGTCCGGTTGCGCTTAAATAGTCACGCGCATGCAGTCCAGGCTGATGGATGCTTTCAATCGCCCGATCGAACACGTGCGTCTGTCCGTGACCGACCGCCGCCATCGGCGCTGCCAACATCGCCTGCCCGACAGTTTCCACGATTTTCAGGAACCGGCGGCGTGGCTTGACTTCGACGAGATCGAGCGCGTCATACGCGCCTTCGCCGGGCTCGGCGTGCGCCGCTCGCGGCTCAGCAGCGGCGAGCCGCTCACACGCTGCGACCTGCCCGGTCTGTCCGCGCGGCCGGAACGGTTGCCGGGCGCCGAAGACCTTTCGTCGTCCGCCAATGCGGTGCAATTCAAACGCAACGAGTTCCGCGAGCGGTCGCAACAGGTCGTCCGGTTCATGTCCCGAACCGGCGGGTGACGTTCCTGCGCAGCCACAGGCTGGCAGGAACGATCGCGGGAGACTCGGCTCAGCGCAACTGGCCGATCAGCTTGTCTTCGATTTCGATGCGGGCGGCGAGTTCTTCGCCGAGGCGGGAGAGTTCATCGCTGAACGAAAGGCCGATCTCGCAGTGATCGCCGCAGTCGTAGCGATCGTTGAAATCCAGCGCCGCTTCGGTGGTGGCGGCGATCCGGGGATAGAGCTTCTCGGCGAGACCGGCGATCGTCTGGCGGCGCTCGGTGCCGTTGACGATGCGTTCGTAGAGACTGAAGTGGCCGGCGGCAATGTAATCGACCAGCACCTGGCAGAATTTCTGGAGCAGTTCCTGCGCGTGCTTGCCGCGCGCGCTCTTGCCGTTGCCGTAAGGTTCGAGGCCGGCGAGTTGGCAATACAAGGACAGCATTTCGGTGCGCTCCTCCACCAGTTTTTTCACCAGCTCCTGGCTTCCGGTGCGGCGTTCCGGAGTTTTCGCAGTTGTTGGCGTAGACTGTCTCTGATGTTCCGTTGTCATGATCTTGACCTTCCGCCCCTCTCCTCAAGAAATAGTCGGCAGACTATACCCTACTCTCCCGGGATTTGTTAATCCCGCCGCACGCGGCGCGGTCGCAGGACAAATCAACCTGGAAAGCCCGGTAACCGCCCCTTGACATCGCGCATCAGCCGCTGCAGCCCGCCCTTGCCCATGCGCTTCATCATCTTCTGCATCTGATCGAACTGCTTGAGCAAACGGTTGACGTCCTGTACCTGGGTGCCGGAGCCGGCGGCGATGCGGCGCTTGCGCGAGCCGCGAATGATGTCCGGGAAGCGCCGCTCCTGCGGCGTCATGGAATTAATCATAGCAACCAATTGTTTCACGTGCGTGTCGTTGAACTGCGCCTTGGCCGCCTCGGGCACCTGACCGGCACCCGGCAACTTCTCCATCAGGCTCGCGAGTCCGCCCATTTTCGCCATCTGCGCCAGCTGATCGCGGAAATCCTCCAGGTCGAAACCCTTGCCCTTGGCGAGCTTTTCGGCCATCGCGCGCGTCTTTTCCTGGTCAACGGCGCGCTGCGCCTCCTCCACCAAACCGAGCACGTCGCCCATGCCGAGGATGCGCGAGGCCACGCGATCCGGATAAAACGCCTCGAGCGCGTCGGTCTTCTCGCCGACGCCGAGGAACTTGATCGGCTTGCCCGTGACTTGCCGGATGGACAGGGCCGCGCCGCCGCGGGCGTCGCCGTCGGTCTTGGTGAGGATCACGCCGGTGAGCGGCAGCGCCTCGTTGAAAGCCTTGGCGGTGTTCACCGCGTCCTGGCCGGCCATGCTGTCGGCCACGAACAGCGTTTCCACGGGCTGAATCGCCGCGTGCACCGCGCGGATCTCCTGCATCATCGCCTCGTCGACGTGCATCCGCCCGGCGCTGTCGATCAACACCACGTCCATCACCCGCTTGCGCGCCTCCTCCACCGCCGATCGCGCGATGTCCACCGGTTGCTGCCCGGCGTGGCTGGGAAAGAATTCCGCGCCGACGGTGTCGGCGAGCTTGTGCAACTGTTCGATCGCCGCCGGCCGGTAAACGTCGGCGCTCGCGACCATCACGGATTTTTTCTCGCGTTCGCGCAGGAACCGCGCGAGCTTGGCGACCGTGGTGGTCTTGCCGGAACCCTGGAGACCGGCCACCAGAATCACCGCGGGCGGGCGTACCGCAAGATTCAACCGCTCGTTCGCCGCGCCCATCAGCGCGACCAGCTCGTCGTGCACCACCTTGACCAGCACCTGCCCCGGCGTGAGGCTCGCCAGCACCTCCTGCCCCGCCGCCTTGGCGCGCACATGCTCGATGAAGTCCTTGACCACCGGCAACGCCACGTCGGCCTCGAGCAGCGCCATGCGCACCTCGCGCAGCGCCTCGCGCGTGTTTTCTTCCGTGAGCCGGCCGGCGCCGCGCAGGCGCTGAAGGGTGGCTTGTAATCGTTGGCTTAAATTGTCGAACATATATATGAATTTTAACCGCCAGGACGCCTGGGTTTAATTCGAATTCCTTTAAAGAATTATAACTTCTGACGTCGAAAGCGTCTTTGGCGGTTTCCCTATCACCAATTTTTGAAAAAATAACTTCGTGCTGGCGACCCTGGCGTCCTGGTGGTCGTAATCTTATAACTCAATCACCTGACTCCGTTCGAGCCGTTTTGGGGTATTGCTCGGCGCGTGCCGCGCGATCTCGCGCATGATGTCGTCCTCGCGGCCCGGCATCAGGTGGGTAATGTGCACGTGCGGCCCGGATTTCAGTTTTTTCAATTCGCCCGCGAGCATCGCCGGGCAGAGATGTTTGGATATCCGGGCGAGTTCCAGGTCGGCGTCCAGGAAGCTGGTCTCGATGATCACGTGGCGCAGGTCGTCGGTCGCGTTCAGCACCCGCCAGAATTCATCCGTGATGGTGGCGTCACCGCTGAAGGCGAGGCTGGCGCGCGTCGCGAATCAGGTAACCGACCGCGGGCACCGCGTGCGTCACCGGAATGCTGCGGATCCGGCACGACGGCAACACGCGCTCGGCGCCGGCGGGCAAGGTCTCGTACGCCATGAATGGCGCCTCCGGTGTCGGGAGGCGGCTGAAATCCGGCCACAACTTGCCGTTGAAAAGATGACGTTGCAGTATGCCAAGCGTGGCCTCCTGGGCGTGCACCCGCACCGGCCGTTCGCGTTCGACCCCGGCGGTATCGAGCAGAAACGGCAGCATGGTCACGTGATCGAGGTGCGAATGGGTCAGGAACACGTGATCGACCGCGGCGAGCTCGGCAATCGTCAGGTCGCCGACGCCGGTGCCGGCGTCGATGAGAATGTTCTGATCGACCAGAATGGAGGTCGTGCGCGCGTGGGCGCCGATGCCGCCGCTGGCCCCGAGAATACGGATTTTCATCGCTCGTACTCCACTCCATCCCCCGCCCTCGCGCTCCGCTGCGCACTTCAAAGGCGCCACATCCTGTGCCATCATGCGGAGATATTATGACTAGACGAACGAAGTAGGGCTACCTTTTCTATGACCAGACGAGCGAAGCAGGTCGACCGATTCCATGACCAGACGAACGCAGCAGGGCGACGTTGATTTATGACAAATCCGACGATCAATTTTCTCGCCCTGGCATTATACCTCTGCACCGGCGCGTTGCTGGGCCTGCACCTGGCGCGGGGTCAAACGATCACCGGCCGGACCAAGATCGCGATCGTGAGCCTTGGTTTCGGCGCGGTGGTATTGCACGCCGCGCTGCTGTACACCGGTCTGTGGCGCGAAAACGGATTGAACCTGGCGCTGACGCCGGCGTTTTCTTTGGTGGCATGGGTCATCGCGGTATTGTATCTCCTCGTTTCGCTGAACCGCCCGGTGGACAATCTCGGCATTCTGATCATGCCCGTCGCCGGCCTGATGGTGCTGGTCGACTGGCTGTGGCCCGGAACGATGTCGTTTCCGCTGACCTCGGCGTGGCAGGCAGCACACATCGTGGTGTCGATCCTGGCCTACAGCCTGCTGTCGCTCGCGACCGTGCAAAGCCTGATGCTGCTGGTGCAGGAACGCCACCTGCGCGCCAAGCATCCCGGGGGGTTCATCCGCGCGTTGCCGCCGATGCAAACCATGGAAACCCTGATGTTCCAGATGATCTGGATCGGCTTTGTGCTGCTCACGCTCACCGTTCTCAGCGGCGTGTTTTTCTCCGAGCGGATGTTCGGCCAGCCGCTCAAATTCACCCATCACATGGTGCTCGCAAGCACGGCATGGGTGGTATACGCGATACTGCTGATCGGACGCTGGCGTCTCGGCTGGCGCGGCCGGCAGGCAATTCATTGGACCCTGGGCGGATTCGCGCTGCTGGTGCTGGGTTACTTCGGCACCAAGTTCGTGCTCGAGATACTGCTCAAGCGGCCGGGATGAGGTTGTCCGCCCGAAATTATCGGCATTAGGCAAACACAGCCAACATGAATCATCTTGCCACTGCGAATCTTTCCACCGTGTGGCAACGCTTCTTTCCATTTCTTCACTGGTGGCCGCAGGTCAGCCGGCACACGCTGAAAGACGACCTGATAGCGGGGTTGACGGTGGCCCTCGTCGCCATTCCGCAGTCGCTGGCCTACGCGCAACTGTCGGGCGTGCCCGCTTACTATGGTCTGTATGCGGCACTCATCCCCGTTATTATCGGCGCCCTGTTCGGCTCGTCGCTGATTCTCTCCACCGGTCCGGTCGCCATGACCTCGCTGCTGACCGCCGCCAGCATCATGCCGCTCGCCCCCTACGGAACGGAACAGTTCTATTCCTATGTCATCCTGATGGCGCTGCTCTCGGGCCTGTTCCAGATCGGCCTGGGGCTGGCGCGCATGGGCGTGCTGCTCAATTTTCTTTCTTACCCTGTACTGCGGGGCTTCATCAACGCCGCCGCCATCATCATCGGCCTGTCTCAGCTCCCGGCCATGGTCGGCCTGTCGCTGAAAAACAGCCAGCATTTCCTGACCGACATCCTGCACGTCGTCGAAAACCTCGACGCCATGCACTTCGAGTCGCTGCTCTTCGGCCTTGGCTCGCTCGCGCTGATGGCGCTGCTCAAGAAATTCGCGCCGAAGCTCCCGGGGGTGCTCATTGTCGTCGTCCTCACCACCTTCATCAGCTACACCATCGGCTTCGAAGGGCTCGGCGGCCGCATCGTCGGCGCCATTCCGCAGGGGCTTCCTGACATCAGCATACCGCCGGTGGACTGGAAGGCCAGCATCCACATGGTGCCGACAGCATTCGTCATCGCTCTCATCAGCTTCATGGAAGCCATGTCGAGCGCCAAGATCATCGCCATCAAGACCCGCACTCAATGGAACGAAAACCAGGAGTTGATCGGCCAGGGTCTGGCGAAAGTCGCGGCGGCGTTCAGCCACGCGATGCCGGTCAGCGGCTCGTTTTCCCGCTCGGCGCTCAACCTCGCCGCCGGCGCCAAGACCGGGATGTCCTCGATATTCTCGGCGCTAACGGTCCTGCTGACGTTGCTGTTCTTCACGCCGCTGCTGCACCACCTGCCCAAGCCGGTGCTGGCGGCCATCATCATGATGGCGGTCATTGGCCTCATCAGTTTCAAGACCATCCAGGACGCCTGGGTCGCCGGCAAACAGGACGGCATCGCCGCGATCATCACTTTCGTCGCCACCCTGGCGTTCGCCCCGAACATCCAGAACGGCATTCTCACCGGCATCCTCCTGTCTCTGTCGCTGTTTCTTTTCCGCACCATGAAGCCGCGCATCGTCCTGCTGGGTCTCGACAAGGACGGCACGCTGCGCAATGCCGAGCGCTTCAGCCTGCCGAAACTGCATCCGCAGGTGACGGCGATACGGTTCGACGGCCAGCTCTACTTCGCCAACGTGAGCTATTTCGAGGAGTCCGTGCTGTACCTCGTCACCCAGGACCCGGAGTTGAAATACATCCTGGTGGTGGGAAGCGGAATCAACGGGCTGGATGCTTCGGGCGTGGAAATGTTGCGCAACCTGGTCGACCGGCTAAGCCAGACCCGCATCACGCTGGCCTTCTGCAGCATCAAGGGAACAGTGACCGACGTCATGCGGCGGACCGGGTTGCTCGACAGGATCGGGGCGGAGAATGTCTTCGATTCCGAAAAGGCCGCGCTGGACGACATCAGCCGGCGCCTCGGACACGAGGTCCGAGGCGCCACACCCTAACGCTATATCATCTCGCCGCTCGCCCTCACTCCTTGCCCGCTCCCGCGTAAACGGGAGCGGGCAAGTTGGTCGGCTTCAAGCCGACAACGCCAATCACTACCGGCTTGGGCCACTGTTTATTTGTGGCCGTCACTCCGGCACTTTTTTGCGCCACAATCAGGCCGAGCTTGTGATCGCGGTGCCCGCGCACCACAACCAACGAACCCCACCAGAAACAGGAACGACATATTCGCCGCGTGCAGCTCGATGAAGGGCGCCGCCGGTTCTTCCATCGTTTATTTTCCATCACGTGCGCGTGTTTCGCTTGATGCCGATGACTTCCCGCAAGTCGCCGGTGAACGCCCCATGCACGGCGAGAACGCTGGCGCGATGATGACCGGCATCAGGAAATACAGGCCATCGGCGCGCGTCGACAGGCGCCAGAAATGCTCGGCGTCGACGAACAACAATCCATGGAAGGAAAAGGACAGCAGGCCGGACTGGATCAGGCGAATGCGCAGCGCTTTATTTTTCACGAAGGGGTCCCCGCGGTGGGATGCGAAAACACAGCCGATCACCAATGATTTTCAGTAATTAGGCAACCCGCATCGGTTGTGCTAACTTAGCGGATCTATACACGGAAAGCCGGAGGCCATTAAGTTTTGACAAATATCCCTCCCGGCGCACTGATCGGCGCCCTGGTTTTTCTAATTTTGCTGTCCGCTTTTTTTTCCGCCGCCGAAATCGGCCTGATGACCCTGAACCGCTACCGCCTGCGCGGGCTGGCGGAGTCGGGCCATCGCGGCGCGCGATTGGCGCGCAAATTGCTCGAACGGCCCGACCGGCTGCTGGGCGTGATTCTGCTCGGCAACAATTTCGCCAACATTGCCGCCTCCTCCACCGCCACGCTGCTGGCGCTGCAACTGTACGGCGAAAAATTCATCGCCGCGGAAACCGGGCTTTTGACCTTTCTGGTGCTGGTGTTCGCCGAGGTCGCGCCGAAAACACTGGCGGCGCTCAATCCGGAACGGGTGGCGTTTCCCGCGGCTTACGTTCTGCAACCGCTGTTATGGTTTTTCTATCCTCTGGTCTGGCTGGTCAACGCGATCGCCAACCGCACGCTGCGTTTGTTCGGCGTGTCGGTGCGCAAAAAACGGGAGGAGGAGATCACCGCCGAGGAACTGCGCGCGCTGGTCCGAGAGGCCGACGTGCTCATTCCGGAAACGCACCAGGATATGCTGCTGGCCATCCTCGACCTGGGAAAAGTCACCGTCGACGACGTCATGGTGCCGCGCGGCAAGATCGAGGGCGTCAATCTCGACGCCGAGTGGGACGAGATCGTGGCGCACATCACCGGCAGCCGCTACACACGTTTGCCGGTGTATCACGGCAGCCTCGACAATGTCACCGGCATAATTCATGTGCGGCAGGTGCTGAACCTGATGCACGAGGGCAAGCTCGACCGCGCCTCGTTTGAACAGGTCATCATGGAACCTTATTTCATTCCTTCCGGCACCAGCCTCAACACCCAGCTGCTCAACTTCAAGCAGGCCAAACGTCGCATCGGCCTGGTGGTGGACGAATACGGCGATATTCAGGGACTGGTCACGCTGGATGAAATTCTCGAGGAAATCGTCGGCGATTTCACCACGCACGCCCTGGGCAAAATCCATGAAGTGCATCGCCAGGACGATGGCAGTTATCTGGTGCGCGGCGCCGTGTACCTGCGCGACCTGAATCGCCAGCTCGGCTGGAACCTGCCGACCGAGGAGTCGCGCACTCTGAACGGCCTCATCGTGGAGTATCTCGAGGACCTGCCGGAACCGGGGACCAGCGTCATGATCCACGGTTATCTGGTGGAGATTCTGCGCACCCGCGGCACCGCCATCGAAATCGCGCGCGTACGGCCGGCGCGCGCCCCCGAACCCGCGCCGGAGACTCCTTCCAAGCACATCTAGCGCGAGAAAAACTTTTCCGGCGTACCCAACTCGAACGCCGGATGATAAAATCCGCCGCACCTTCACGCGACAAATGAGATCCCGCCGCCGCGGAACGCCATCACGGGCGACACCATGGATGAAATCAAGAAACTGATCGACGGTTTCCACCGCTTTCGTACGCGGCATTACGAACGCGACGGCACCCCGTTCAAACAGCTGGTCCGCGAGGGCCAGGCGCCCAAGATCATGGTGATCGCCTGCTGCGACTCGCGCGTCGACCCGGCCATCATCACTGATTGCGACCCCGGCGACCTGTTCGTGGTGCGCAACGTGGCAAACCTGGTGCCGCCGTATGAAACCACCGGACATTATCACGGCACCAGCGCCGCGCTCGAATTCGCGGTACGCTTCCTCGGAGTCCGCCACTTGGTCGTGCTCGGACACGCCCGCTGCGGCGGCATCCGCGCGCTGTTGCAGGGCGTCGACGGCGGGGACGACCGCAGCCAGTTCATCCAGCCGTGGATGGAAATCGCCACCGAAGCACGCCGCAAGGCCACGGGCGGCAGGACCAGGCTCGTGTCCGCCGAGGTCGAACGCGCCTGCGAGCAGGCCGCGATCGAGGTTTCGCTCAACAATCTGCTGACCTTCCCGTGGATACGCCGGCGCATCGAAAGCGGGCAAATGTGGCTGCACGGCTGGTACTTCGACATGGACCGCGGCGAGCTGCTGCGCTACGACGCGGCGGACGGCCGGTTCGATTCGTTGTCGGCCGCAACGCCGGCGCCGCTCGCCTGAGCGACCGCACGAGCGCCGCGACGACGCCCCGTTCGCGGCAACTTGAATTTTCCCGACCCAGGTTCTAGCATCCACCGCAGCAGGAAAAACATTTCCTGAAAATTCTGGCTTGTGCCTCGACCACGAGGGCAGGACCGGGTTACAAACAAGCGATACGGCGTGCGCGGCGATTATCCGTGCATCGGCGGTTGGGTATTTTGTCACCTCTCGTTCTGGCTTATCTGGCCCTGGCTGGCACCCTGGCCTCCGGCGTCCTGGCCCTGGCGGCGGACCGCCATCCCGCCCTGCTGCGCGTCGGATCGTCGATTCTGCTCGGACTGAGCGGCCTGCTTGCGGTCCTGGCCGGCGGCTGGGCCATGCTCAACGAAACCTCCTCGGTCGACGTCATCGCCCTCGGCCTGCCGTGGCTCAAGTGGCACCTGCGGCTCGATCCCCTCTCCGGTTTCTTCCTCAGCATCGTCGGCCTGCTGGTCTTCGTCGTCAGCCTGTTCGCCCCCGGCTATTTGCCCGAATTCACCCACCCGGCGCACAAACAAGCGCCGCAGGCGCTCGGCTTGTTCACCGGCCTGTTCATTTTGGGCATGCAGCTCGTTCTGCTTGCCGGCGATGCCTTCGTCTTCATGATCGCTTGGGAATTGATGTCGGTCTCGAGCTACTTCCTGGTCGCCCACGAGCACCAGCATGCCGCCAATCGGCGCGCGGCCTTTCTCTACTTATTAATGGCGCACGTGGGCGCCCTCGCGATACTACTCGCCTTCGGCGTGCTCGCCGGCTCTGGCGGCGGGTTCACCTTCGAGGCGATGCGGGCCGCCAGGCTTTCTCCGACATGGGCTACGGTTGCCTTCCTGCTCGCGCTCGCCGGCTTCGGAATGAAGGCCGGCATCGTGCCGTTGCACGCGTGGCTGCCGGAGGCGCACCCGGTGGCGCCGTCGCACATTTCGGCGCTCATGAGCGGCGTCATGCTCAAGGTCGCGCTCTACGGTTTACTGCGCTTCGTCTATTACCTGATCGGCGAATTCTACTGGCCGTGGGGACTCGTGCTGCTCGTCATCGGCACCACGACCGCGTTGAGCGGCGTCCTGTACGCGACGGCGCAAAACGATCTCAAACGCCTGCTTGCCTATTCGTCCATCGAAAACATCGGCATCATTTTCATGGGTCTGGGGCTGTCGATGATCTTCCTCGGCACCGGGCATGCGGTGCTGGGGACCCTGGGGCTGGTGGCGGCGTTGTATCACACGCTGAACCACGCCCTGTTCAAGGGCCTGCTGTTCCTGGGCGCGGGCGCGGTGCTGCACCGCACGCACGAGCGCGACCTCGAGCACCTGGGCGGGCTCATCCACCGCATGCCGGTCACGGCCGGCTTTTTCCTCGTCGGTTGCCTCGCGATCTCGGCGCTG
>DASPRK010000152.1:0-2320 GCA_035624495.1 Methylomirabilis sp. (SeqCode)
GCCGTCGCCGAAGACGAATCCGCGGTCGAACACGGATACCTTTGCCTGATCCGGCGGAAGAAATTCTCCGTTCAGGTAAACCTCTTGCAGGTTCATCGTTGTTTGTAATCGTCGGGAATGGAAAATAAATGAGTAAAGAGGTCTCTAGCGCCTTACTCCTTACGCCTCTGTTCTCGCTCTTTATTGCAGCCTGAGTTGAATGTGGGCGATGGCCCGTTGCCACAATTTGCCGGTTCCAACCTGCATCAGCGCCACCAAAGGCTATTCCGCGAGCGGCTCGCGGCCGATGTCGAGCGCCGGGATTCCCGCCGACGGTCCGTACTGCACCAGCGCGTAAAACCTTTCCCTCGCCGTTAGCCGCGCGCCACCGTCCGGTGTAGACACCGTCCGCGACTCCGTCGCGCCGCAACAAGTCGCTGCGATTATACTGCGTGAGTCCGCCGAAGGTGAAATCCTTTAGCGCAAACCACTCGTCACGCTCGGGAAAATCCCGAAGCAGCGCCGACACTAACCGCGCCCCATCGCAGGCCGTCGCCACCTGATCCATGGCGTCCTGACCCGTGACGTTGCCGAACGCCGTGTGCGACAACCCAAGGGTGGTTGCTTCCGCGTTCATTCCAGCGACGATGTCTTCCGCGCGGCCGCCGGCGTGATGATCAAAACCGCGCGATCACTCGACCACGATCAGGGGGTTGGCGACTCCGAGTTGCGCCGCGCGCTGCGTCAAACGGTCGCCTTCGTCCACCGTGGCGAACGGACCGATCCGAACGCGGTAAATGCGCACGTGGTCGGCGGCGGCCGCGGGCGACAACGTTGACTGGATGACAATGGGGCCCAGGGACGCGCGTTCCAGGCGATCGCGCAGTAGGATCGCGTTGTCTTGGCGGGCGAACGCGCCGACCTGGAGATACAGTCTGGGCGTCGCCGGTTGGGGCGCCGGTTCGGCCGCCACGGCGGTGGAGACGAGCTGCAACGGCGGGCTCTTGCGCTCGGCCACCTGGACCGGCGGTTCTTCCGGACGCACGGCTTCGACGTCCACGATGCCGGTGCCGGTGCCGATGATGCCGAGCTTGGCGGCGCCGGCGTAGGACAGGTCAATCAGCCGGTTGCTCAGGAACGGCCCGCGGTCATTGACGCGCACAACGATGGAGCGGCCGTTCTGCAGGTTGCGCACGCGCACGTACGAGGGCAGCGGCAACGTCTTGTGCGCTGCGGTCATGGAATACATGTCGTAGGGTTCGCCGCTCGAGGTGCGCTTGCCGTGGAATTTCCTGCCGTACCACGAAGCGATGCCGCGTTCGTGATAGCCGTCGGCCAGCGCCAGCGGATAGTACGTGACGCCGTCTACCGTGTACGGGTTGTTGCCGGACTCGCTGCGCGGTTCATCCCTGGGAACGGCGTCCGGGATGCTGGCCACGTCCGGCGGCGGACTCGATCCTGGGCCGTCGTCCTGATAGTAGCCGCCGCTGCGCGAGAAGGTACCGCAGGCGCTGAGCAGCACGAGCACCGGTATCGGAAGCAGCCATCGCGTCATCATGACGTTTCCTTCTCCCGGCGCCGGCGTATGCTCTCGCCCAGTTCGTACACCGCCAGCGCGTAACGTTTGTTGTGATTATAGCGCGTGATGACGTAGAAATTGTTGTAGCCCAGGCGGTAGAAGGGCCCGTAATCACCCTCGAATGAAATCAGCGCGGCGCGCTGTTCCTTATCGTCGAGACGATGCGGAAAGATTCCGAAACGCCGCAACAGGCGCGCCGGCAGCGCCGGTTTAAGGCCGAGTCTCTCGATCCAGAAATAAAGTGTGCCTTCCAGGCGCACATCCTCCATCACCGGCGCGCCCGCCTCCCAGCCGTTTTCCTTGAGATAATGCGCCACGCTGCCGATGGCGTCGTCCGGGTCGGTCAGGATGTCGCGCTTGCCGTCGCCATCGAAATCCACGGCGTATTGCCGGTAGCTGCTGGGGATGAACTGCGGCAAACCCATGGCGCCGGCGTAGGAGCCCTTGAGCTGGCACGGATCGGCGTCGAGCTCGCGCGCCAGCAGCAGATAATCCGCCAACTGGCCGCGGAAAAAATCGGAACGCGACGGATAGTCCAGCGTCAGCGTGGTGAGCGCGTCGAGCACCGGGTAACTGCCGGCGTGCCGGCCGAAGCGCGTTTCGACCCCGATGATGGCGACGATGATCTCCGGCGATACGCCGTATTGCGCCGCCGCGCGCGTCAATGTATCGGCATGCTGATCCCAGAATTGCACGCCTTGCTGGACGTTTTCCTCGGTGAGGAAAATCTGTTTGTATTCATACCACGGCAGCAGTTCCTTG
>DASPRK010000149.1:0-6969 GCA_035624495.1 Methylomirabilis sp. (SeqCode)
TCCTCCGCTTCCGGCAGCACCGCCACGGTGCAGGTGGAGGTGTGAATCCGGCCCTGGGCCTCGGTTTCGGGCACGCGTTGCACCCGGTGCGCGCCGGATTCGAACTTGAGGCGGGAGTACACCCCCTGGCCCGCGATGCGCGCGATGATTTCCTTGTAACCGCCGTGCTCGCCGGGGTTGTGGCTCAGCACTTCCACCTCCCAGCGGTGCGCGGTGGCGTAATAGTTGTACAACCGGAACAGGTCGCCGGCGAAAATCGCCGACTCGTCGCCACCGGCGGCGGCGCGGATTTCCAGGAACACGTTGCGCGCGTCGTTCGGGTCTTTCGGCAGAAGCAGCGTCTGCATCTCGGCTTCAAGTTTCTCCACGCGGCGCTGTGCATCCGCCATTTCTTCCTGCGCCATCTCGCGGATAGAGGCGTCGCCGTCCTTGAGCATGGCGCGCGCGGCCTCGAGCTCCTCGTGCACGAGACGGTAATCGCCGTAGAGCTTCACCACCGGATTGATCTCGGCGTATTCCTGCGACAGCTTGCGGAACTGGTCCTGCTTGCCGATGACCTTCGGGTCGGCGAGCAGGCGCTCGATTTCCTCAAAGCGCTCCGCCAGGCTGGCGAGCCTGGCCTCGATCGACGGGTTCATGGCTTAGTTTTCGTCGAGATTGAACAGACGACGCGCGGCTTCCAGCAGGGCGTTGTTGCCTTCATGATCGGCCTTGCGCAAGACGTCGGTTGGCGCGTGTGTGAACTTGTTCGTGAGCGCGCGCGCCAGGTGCTCGATCACCACGCGCGGATCGTCGCCGCGCGCCAAGTGCCGGCGGGCGCGTTCCAGCTCCACCTCGCGCAGGGTATCGGCCGACTCGCGCAGCGCCCGGATGGTGGGAACGGCGTCGAGCGATTTGACCCAGCGCATGAAATCCACGACCTGGGTGTCGATGATCTTTTCCGCCTCGCGCGCGGCGGCCTCACGCGATTCCATGTTCTCCTGCACCACTTCCTTGAGATCATCGATGGTGTAGAGGTATACATCGTTGAGCTCGTCCACCTCGGCCTCGATGTCGCGCGGCACGGCGATGTCCACCATGAACATGGGCCGGTGCTTGCGCAGCTTCAATGCCCGTTCGACCGCGCCCTTGCCCAGGATCGGCAACTGGCTGGCGGTAGAGGAGATGATGATATCGGCGTCGGCCAGGCGCGTCGGCATTTCGGCGAGCGAGATGGCCTGGGCGCCGAACTCGCCGGCCACGAGCTGCGCGCGTTCGACGGTGCGATTGGCCACGATCATGTGGCCCGCGCCGTGTTCCTTGAGGTGGCGCGCGCACAGTTCAATCATGTCGCCGGCGCCGATCAGAAGCACGGTCTGTTCAGAAAGTTTGTTGAAGATCTGCTTCGCCAGTCGCACCGCGGCGGAAGCGACCGAGACGGCGCTGGCACCGATCGCGGTATCGGTGCGGACCTGCTTGGCCACGGTGAAGGTCTGCTGGAACAGGCGATTGAGGATTTTGCCGGTGGCGCCGGCTTTGTGCGCGGTGGCGAAGGCTTCTTTCATCTGACCCAGGATCTGCGGCTCGCCTAGTATCATCGAATCCAGGCCGGCGGCGACCCGGAAGGCGTGTTTCACCGCTTCCTGGTCGGGAAGCTGGTAGAGATACGGGCGTATATCGGTGCGGTTAATCCGGTGGTAGTGGCAGAACCATTCGATGACGCGATCGTCCTGTTCCGATTCCAGCCCGCAGTAGAGCTCGGTGCGGTTGCAGGTGGAGACGATCGTGGCCTCGCTGGCACCGCCGTTATCGGTGACCTCGTGCAGCGCGCCAATCAGCTTATCCGGGGCAAACGCCGCCTTTTCGCGGACGTTAACCGGCGCGGTGTGATGATTGATGCCGAAGGCAAGCAGGTGCATGAGAAAAACCGGGAAATCGCCGCCGATGTCAGCGATTTTGACCCATCAGGGTCCGGTGTCAAGTTTGGCCAGGGGCACTTTCAGCGTCCTCACAGCCAGCAATGTTACCCCGATTTCCGTGCTTATTAATATGACGCCGAGGATCGTCAGTATCCAGTCGCCCCCCAACCACCACGGCGCAAGCTGCAGGGCCAGCGCTGTATTGGTCGTCGCCAGCAGGAACACCAGGGGGATGAGCACCGGAGTCACGGGCCGGTCCAGGCGGCGCAGCATCAGGGCTAGTGCGGCCAATCCGACGACGGCCACGACCTGATCGATCGCGCCGAAAATCGGCCACAGCGAATCGGCGCCGCGGCCATGACCGTTGTGCAACGCCAGGGCGGCGGATAATACGACGGCAGCCCCGACCAGTGTTTTTTCTCTGGCCGGCAAAACGGTTGCGTACTGTTCCGCCAGACCAGCCAGCAATTGTTTTTGCGCGCGCAAGCCGCCTTCCAGTGTCGCCGTTAGCAGACCGGTGACGACCACTGCCGCTAGGGTACGCGTGAACCCGGGATCGAGGCCGATCCCGGCCGCGTATTGCGCGAAGCCGTCGATGTAAAGCGCGAGCACTTTTGGCAGGTCCTGGAGCGATTCCCAGGAACCATAGAATCGATTCCATGCCGGCGCATCGGCGAAAGCCGTGCCGCCGATGATTACGGCGCTCAGCGCGAGCCATCCGAGCGCTAGGGCTCCGCCGTAACCGATGTAGCGTGCGTCGGCTTCACGTCGTATCTCGCGCGCCGTGACGGCGTTGGCAATGAGCAGATGAAAGCCGGCCACCGCACCGGAAGTCAAAGTGATGAACAGCCATGGAATCGCCGGCGGGATGCCGGGCGCCGTGCGGATTTCGGGTGCAACCAGATTCGGGTGATCGATCACTACCGCGGCGTAGAAGATGAGAAGCATCAGTGCCAGCAGCAGGCCGGTGAGATAGCCGCGCGGGCGGATCAGTTTCCACATCGGCAGACGCGTGGCATGGTAGCCGTAGACGAAAATCAGGACGACCCACACGACGTTCGCGTCGAACGACACGTAGGAATCCGCAGTTTCGATCCGCAGCGCACCGGCAATGCTCAGAGGAAAACCGCTGAGCACCCAAACCCCGGTCACCACCAGTGTGAGCGCGACCAGCGTGGCCGGAATGATCTCTGAATCCTCCCGGCCGTACAGGAAGTTGCCGAGGAAAAACGCGAGGAGCGCGACACCCCAGAACGGCAGCACCGTCGATGGAAAGGCGGCCAGCATTTGGGCCGCCAGAGTCGCACAGACGGCATTAATCACGAGCAGCAGCAGAAGGATCGGCACTGAGAAGATTACCTGCGCCGGGCCGCCGAGAAGCCGGGCGGCGATCTGCGCCGGGTTCAGGCCCGGATAGCGCGTCGACATCCAGAGCGCGCCGAGTCCGTAGGTGCCGGCGGCGGTGACAGTGCCGACCACGACCCATAGAAAAGCCGGGGCCCATCCCCATATTAAGGAAATGATGGTCCCGGTGACCGCCGTTCCACCGGCGAGCGAAGCCACATGGTGGCCGAACACCAGATGACGGTTGGCGGTGGCGAGACTCTCGCCGGCGGAGGCCCGGGGGGCGGATGTACTATAATCTTCCCCAAGACGGAAAACGCCGAGCGCCAGAAGCTTGGAGTAAAAGCGGTAACCGAAGACGAACGCCACCGCGACCGCCGCCACCAGAACCAGCGAATTCATGATTTATCCACGCCGACGGACGCGATTTTAGAAGCCATTCCGATGCCTCCCCGGTTCACCATTTGCGCGGCCAGTCCGAATATTGCAGACTGCCATGCTTATTTTAGATCGCTTGGCGAATATCCGCGCGTCGTGGCGGTCGAAGACGTATTTCCTTACCCCTAGCCGTTCGAGACACTATATATGATGACTTTTCGCTCTCGCCTGTTCCCAGTTTTGCTCGGCATGTCGCTGCTGACCGCTTGCGCCGGCACCATGAAGACGGCGCCCGAGCCGGCTGCCGCAGGCCCCGAGGCCGGCAAGGCGACAGCCGACACGGATGAAAACTTGCCCAAGGTCGCGCTGACGCCGGAGATACTGTACGAGTTGCTGGTCGGCGAGATCGCCGGCCAACAGGGTCAGATCGCCGTTGCCGCCAGCACGCTGGGCAAAGTGGCGCAGCAAACGCGCGACCCGCGCATCGCGGAGCGCGCGACGCTGGCGGGGCTCTACGCCAAGCATTATGACGAGGCGCTGCAATCGGCCCGGCTCTGGGTCGAACTGGAGCCGCGCGATATCGAGGCGCGCGAAGCCCTGATTACGTCGCTGCTGGAACTCGACCGGATGCCGGAAGCCAAGAGCCAGTTCGAAAGTCTTTTTGGCCTGGAAGAGGAGCGCCAGAATCTCGATCAGGCCTACCTGCGCGCCGCGGCGGTGCTGGCCCGCGCCAGCAACCGCGCGGGGGCTACTGACATCATGCGTTCGCTCGTCGCACTGCACCCGCAGCAGGCATCGGCGCATTTTGCCATGGCGCACCTAATGGTCCGCGGCGGCGATCTCGACAAGGCGCTGATCGCCGACGAAGAGGCGCTGAAACTGCGTCCCGACTGGGAAGAAGCGGCCTTGTTCAAGGCGCGTATCCTGCTGTCCCAGAAGGAACCCCAGAAAGCGCGCGCTTTCTACGAATCGTTCCTCGACAGCAATCCCGGCGCGACCGGCGTCCGCCTCAACTACGCACGTTTCCTGATCGACCAGAAGGAATGGCAGAAGGCGCTCGAGGAATTCAAGCGCGTCGCGGCCGACGTGCCGAACGACGCCGATACCATTTACGCCGTGGGCCTGCTGTCTTTACAAAACAACCGCCTAGACGACGCCGAGAAGTATCTCAAGCAGGCGCTGGCATTGCGTCCGCAGAACGATCAGGCGCGCCTGTATCTGGGCCAGGTGGCGGAACAGGCGAAACGCTACCCGGAGGCCGCGGGCTGGTACCGCGAGATAACGAACGGCGAATATTTTTTCGAGGCGCAGGTCCGGCTCGGCATAGTCACGGCCAAGCAGGGCGATCTGCCCGGGGCGCGCCGGCTGCTCAACGGCGTCGTGGCGCAGAACGACGCGCAACGCGTGCAAGTGGCGCTGGCGCAGGAGCAGATACTGCGCGAGGCGAAGGAGTTTCGTGCGGCATTCGAGGTGCTGAATGATGCGCTCAAGACCGTACCGGACGACAAGGATCTGCTGTACGCCCGCGCGCTGGCGGCGGAGAAACTCGGCATGTTCGACGTGACCGAGCGTGATCTGCGCGCCATCCTCAAGCAGGATCCGAAGAACGTCAATGCGCTCAACGCCCTCGGCTATACGCTTACGGACCGCACCACGCGCTATCAGGAAGCGCTCGTGCTGCTGCAGCAGGCCATGGCCCTTAAACCCGACGATGCTTTCATTCTCGACAGCATGGGGTGGTTGCAATACCGACTGGGCAACAACGCCGAGGCGGTGAAATATCTCAAGCACGCGCTCGAACTGCGCAATGACGCGGAAATCGCCGCGCATCTCGGCGAGGTGCTGTGGGTGATGGGTAACCATCGCGAGGCCGAATCCGTCTGGAGCCGGGCGTTGCACGACACACCGGACAGCGAAGCGCTCACCAGCGTCATCAAAAAGTACAAACCATGAGGCGTGGTCTGGGCGTCGCCGCGCTGGCCGTGCTCGCGGCCGGCTGCGCGACCGAGCCATCTCCCCCGCCGGTAGAAAATCCCGCCGCCGTCTGGCAGGCGCGGCAAGCGGCATTGCGTACGATGACTTCCTGGACGTTGCAAGGGCGGCTCGCGATGCGCGCGGCCAAGGAAGGATGGCAGGCCGAGGTCGCTTGGGTCCGCGACGGCGAACGCCAGCAGATCGACCTCAGCGGCCCGCTCGGTCGCGGCCATCTGCGACTGACGCAGGACATGAACGGCGCCGAGTTGCGGGATGCCGACCAGAAAACTTGGCGCGCCAAAAACGCACAGCAGCTTTTGTACCGCACGACCGGCTGGCTCGTGCCGCTGGACGGGCTCGATTACTGGATACTAGGATTACCCGCGCCAGGTTCTGCCGCGAATCTGGAACTGGACGACCAGGGGCGCCTGAAGACTCTCGATCAATCCGGCTGGGATATCCGTTTCCTCCAGTACGCGCATGAAGGCGCGCTCGATTTGCCGAATAAGATTTTCATAAAACGACAGGATGACCTGAACGCCATCGACGCGTCCAGAAATCATTCCCTGGAAGTTCGCCTGATCATCGAGCACTGGACCCTGACGGGCGAGAGGAGCGAGGAGTGAAAGCGGGGGCGATGAGACGTTCTGTACGATTTATGCTTCTTGCTCCTCGCCTCTGACGCCTCACGATGACCATCTGGCCGGCGCCGGCGAAGTTGAACCTGTTTCTACGTATCACGGGCCAGCGCGCCGACGGTTATCACACCTTGCAGACGGTATTTCAGTTTCTCGACTACGGCGATGAGCTTGAATTCATCGTCACCGATGGCGCGCAAATTGCCCGCGCGACGCCCGTGGCGGGTGTGCCGGAGGACCAGGACCTCACGGTGCGTGCCGCGCGCCTGCTGCAGGAGGCGGCCAGTATCGGGCAGGGGGTCGAAATCCGTCTGCGCAAGCGCATTCCCACGGGCGGTGGCCTCGGCGGCGGCAGTTCCGACGCCGCGACGACCCTGCTGGCCCTCAATGAATTATGGGGAACGCACCTTCCCCGCGGCGAATTGGCACGGCTCGGACTCATGCTCGGGGCCGATGTTCCGGTATTTGTCCACGGCCGGGCGGCCTGGGCCGAGGGCATCGGTGAAATCCTGACGCCGGTCGAGCCGGAAGAGGCCTGGTATCTGGTACTGGCACCCCCCGTATACGTCTCGACCGCGCAGGTTTTTGCCAACCCTGAATTGACAGGGTATAGCCCGCCCCTCACAATACGCGACTTTCACGAGGGGCGCGGGCTGCGAAACGACCTCGAAGCGGTGGTGCGAAACCGCTATCCGGAGGTCGACCGCGCCATGCGGTGGCTTTCCCAGTTCGGCGAG
>DASPRK010000178.1:0-20870 GCA_035624495.1 Methylomirabilis sp. (SeqCode)
GATTCAAGCCGGCCGCCGCGCTCGCCGCCGCTCAGGGCGCCGCTCAGCAGGCGCGCGGTGATGTCCACGATCGAGATGACCTGCTCGTAGGCCATGCGCGTGGGCCCGATCACGCCGAGGGTGCCGACGACGCGGCCGTCGGCGCTGTAGGGGGCGGTCACCAGGCTGCACTCGGCCAGGGCGTCGTAGCCCGATTCGGTGCCGATGAAGATTTTCACGCCGCTGGTGCGCATGCTCTGGTCGAGCAGGTGCAGCAGATCGCGCTTGGTGGTGAAGGCCTCGAACAGCCGGCGCAGCTTGCGCACGTCGCCGAGCTCGGGCACGTCCATCAGATTCGATTCGCCGCTCACCACCAGCTCATCGGGCGGTTCCTCCGCGGCCATTGCGGCGCGCGCCATGTTGACCGCCAGGTGCATCACGCGCTGCATGTCGTCGCTCGCCTGCTGGATCTCGCCGAGCAGTGAAAACTTCACCTCGCTCATGGAAATCCCGGCATAGGTTTCATTGAAGTAATTGGCCGCCTGGACCAGCTCGGACGGCGAGTATTCGCGGTCGGCCTGGATGATGCGGTTGTGCACCTGGCCGTCCTGGGTCACCAGGATCACGAGAATGCGCCGGCCGGAGAGGTTCACGAAATCGATGTGGCGGAACGCCAGCTGCTCCTCGCGCCGCGGCGCCATGACCAGGCCGGCGAGCTTGCAGATCTCGGACAGCGCCTGCGAGGCGTTTTCGATCAGGTGCTGCGGGTCCTGGTTGGTCAGGATTTCCTGCTCCAGCTTGTGCAGCTCGTTCGCGTGCAGCGGTTTGACCTGCAGCAGCGTATCCACAAACACGCGGTAACCGCGCTCGGTCGGCACGCGCCCGGCCGAGGTGTGCGGCGAGCGCACCAAGCCCATTTCCTCGAGATCCGACATGACGTTGCGCACCGTCGCCGGCGACAATTCGAGCCCGGCCTGGCGCGCCAGGGTGCGTGAACCCACGGGCTGACCTTCGGCGATGTACCGTTCGATCAGGGTTTTCAGCAGTATTTCGGCGCGCGGATTGAGAGCCATGATAATCCTTTAATATGGTAGCGACTTTAGCACTCTGCAAGCTTGAGTGCCAAGCCCGGAACCCAGGCGCGACGCGGTCGGTCCCGTATCACCGGGTTTCCGCGGGTACCGGCGCGCGGAAAACGCCGCTGAACATCGGTCGTCGGCTCCGGCACCGCAATGCGCAGACGGAAACGACGCCGTGGCGGAATCCAGCGGTCGCGAAAACGGCAAATTGATCCGGCTGATTGGCCGTCGTGGCCGTGCGTGCTAGCTTATCCCCGACTGCATGAAAATATCGCCGGGAGCATCATGAAAAAATACGCTACGGGCCTCTGCGCCGCGGTCGCGTTGGCCGCACCCGCCTGGGGCGCCGATTCCTTCCGCCTTGAAAACGGTCAACTTCTGGAAAAAGGCATGTCGAAATCCGAGGTGCTGGATGTCGCCGGCAAGCCGACGGCCAAAGACAGCCAGGGCAAGTCGCGAGGCAGCGGATACAAAAAGGAGGTCTGGACGTTTCACACCAATAACACCTTCGGTACGCCGTTCGTCGTGACCGTGACCTTCGAAGGCGGTACCGTCACGAAAATCGCCTCCAGAGCCAGAACCCGACCCTGACTCATAATGGAAAAAAAAATAAAAACCGTCGGCCTGTTCGGCAAATACCAGGACCCGACCGTGGCCGAGCACATCCTGCGGCTGGTGGAATTCCTGCGCCAGCGGCGCCTGAACATCCTGCTCGACGAGCACACTGCCGAACACCTCGGCAAAACGCCGGGGCCGGTGCGTTCGCGCACCGCCATCGGCAATGAGATCGACCTCGGCATCGTGGTCGGCGGCGACGGCACGCTGCTCAACGTGGCGCGCGACCTGGCGCCACACCGCGTGCCGATCATTGGCGTCAATCTCGGCCGACTCGGGTTCTTGACCGACATACAGGCCGACACCATGACCGCCGAGATCGGCAAGATCCTCGACGGGGATTACCAGACCGAGAGCCGCATGCTGCTGTATGCCGAGATCATGCGCAAGGGCCACATCGTGCACACCGCCAACGCTTTCAACGACGTCGTCGTGACCAAGGGTGAGCTGGCGCGCATCATCGAGTTCGAGACCTACCTCGACGGCGAGTTCGTCAACAGCACGCGCGGCGACGGCATCATCGTGGCCACTCCCACGGGCTCGACCGCCTACGCGCTGTCCTCGGGCGGGCCGATCCTCACGCCGACGCTCGAGGCGATCGCGCTGGTGCCGATCTGCCCGCACACGCTGTCGAACCGCCCGATCGTGGTCTCCAGCGACAGCATCGTGGAAATCCTGGTCACCGGCGTCGCCAACCAGCGCGCTCACGTCACTTTCGACGGCCAGTCGACGTTTTCGCTCGAGGACAACGATCGCGTGTACGTGCGCCGCGCCGAGATCGAAGTTGAACTGGTCCATCCCTCGGGCCGCAGCCACTTCGAGGTGCTGCGCATCAAGCTGCACTGGGGCCGGAAGCTCTGATGCTGACGCAGCTCTACATCCGCGATTTCGCCATCGTGCACGAGCTGTCGCTTGCGCTCGAGCCGGGCTTCACCGTGCTCACCGGCGAAACCGGCGCCGGCAAATCGATCCTGATCGACGCCCTCGCTCTGGCGCTGGGCGAACGCGCCGACGGCGACGTGATCCGCCACGGCTGCGCGCGCGCCGAAGTCACCGCCGGCTTCGCGCTCAAGCCGGCGCACGACGCCGCCAAATGGCTCAAGGAACGCGATCTGTTCGAGGACCGCGAGTGCGTGCTGCGGCGCGTGATCGAAGTCGACAAACCCTCGCGCGGCTTCATCAACGGACGGCCGATGCCGATCCAGACGCTGCGCGAACTTGGAGAATACCTGGTCGACATCCACGGCCAGCACGAGCACCAGTCGCTGCTGCGGCGCGACGCCCAGCGGCAGATCCTCGACGACTACGCCGGGCTCGAGGAAACCGTGCGCGCCCTCGCCGACCAATATCGCGAAATGGAGTCGTTGCGCGAGCGGCTCGAGGCGCTCAAGCGGCAAACCGCCGATCGCGACGCGCGCGTCCAACTATTGCGTTATCAGGTGCGTGAATTGGACGCCCTGGGGCTGACGGCGGAGGAAATCCCCGCGCTCGAAGAGGAACACGCGCGCCTCGCCAACGGCGCCGAGCTGATCGAGGGCGTGCAGGCGGTGGCGCAGTCGGTGCGGGAAGACGACGAATCCGCGGTAGCGCGCCAGCTGGCGCGCTCCCTTTCACGCCTGGAAACCCTGAGCGAGTACGACGCCAGACTGGGCGAGATCAGCGCGCTGCTGAACGAGGCCGCGATCCAGATCGACGAAGCCGGAAACCGTTTGCGCCATTACCTGGACAGCCTGGACCTCGACCCCGAACGCCTGCAAACGGTCGAGCGCCGGCTGTCCACGGTGCACAACTTGGCGCGCAAACACAAGATAAAGCCGGAGGAACTGCCGGCGCTACACGCGCACCTGCGCGCGGAACTGGACGACGTGGAACACTACGACGTCAATCTCGGCAAGCTCGAAGAAAATCTGACACGGGCGCGCGCGTCCTATCTCAAAAGCGCCAAGGATATTTCGCGCCGCCGCGACGCCGCCGCGAAAAAACTGGCGCGCGCGGTCAGCGACGAGATGCAGGAGCTCGGCATGCCGGGCGGGAAGTTCGACGTCACGCTGACCCCGCTGCCGGAAGGCGAAGCGGGGCCGCACGGGCTGGAACGCGTCGAATTCCAGGTCAGCGCCAACGCCGGCCAGCCGGCGCGGCCACTGGCCAAGGTCGCCTCGGGCGGCGAACTGTCGCGCATCAGCCTGGGGCTGCAGGTGGTCCTGGCCGGCACCGGGCGCATCCCGACGATGATCTTCGACGAGGTCGACGTCGGCATCGGCGGGCGCGTGGCCGAGGTCGTGGGCCGCAAGCTGCGCGCGCTCGGGAATGCGCGCCAGGTGCTGTGCATCACGCACTTGGCCCAGGTCGCCGCCCAGGGGGCGCAACACGTGCAGGTGCGCAAGCGCGCCGAGGGCAAAACCACGGTGGCGGAAGCCACGCCGCTCGCGGAACGCGAGCGCACCTTGGAAATCGCGCGTATGATTGGCGGCGTGGAAATCAGCAAACAGACCCTGGCCCACGCCAAGGACATGCTCGAACGTGCTTCGGCCTGACGCGCACGCGAGCAGGGAGCATGGGCCCCACGCAGTGGGGATGCGACCGTGGCGAGTCGGACGCGGCGCCGGAGTGAACTGAGTTAACAAATGTCAATCAAACAACCTGTGAACAGCAGTATCGCTGTGCACGCCGGCGCGAAGCGAGCGGTTGAGTCCGCCACGCCGGTGATCCGGCCGGCGGCGATCGGCGACGTGCCCTACGTTCATCATTTGCTCGAAATTTACGCCGCGCAGGGCAACCTGCTGCCGCGCACGATGAGCGAGTTGTACCGGCACCTGCGCGACTTCTTCGTGGTCGAGATCGATGGCAAGGTCGCCGGCTGCGGCGCGCTCGAAATCTTTACCGAGAACCTCGGCGAGGTGCGCAGCCTGGTGGTCGACGACACCTTCAAGGGACGCGGTTTGGGGCGGCAGCTGGTCGAGCGCATTATCGAGGAAGCGCGCGTCATCGGTTTGAGACGGTTGATGGCACTGACTTACGTCGCGCCATTTTTCCACAAGCTCGGATTCAAAACCGTACCGAAAGACACGCTACCGGAAAAGGTCTGGGGCATCTGCGTGAAGTGCTACAAGTACAACAACTGCGACGAAACCGCGGTGTTGATGGAATTGAGATAACCGTTTTCTCGTTCTTGATTCCTTCAGCATGGGTCGGCTCGCGCAAACGCGTGCCATCGACGTTACGACCGTCCGGTCGGTCGCCCTCCCGGGGCGATCCGCATCAAGACCGTTGACGAAGATCGGGCACCGCGATTCAATGCGCGATCGCCGGCGCCACGGGAACATGCCTCACTTTCACCGCCTCCGCCGGGGACCCTTTTTTTCATTCGGTCCTGATATTCAATGACATTGATTCTTGTCGGTATTGCCGCCTTCATGTCCACGCTGCTGGGCGGATGGTTTGCGTTGCGCATCTCCGACAAGCTTCATCTGATATTGGGCTTCAGCGCCGGCGCTGTCATCGCCGTGGCATTTTTCGATCTTCTTCCCGAAGCCATCGAATTGGCGGGCAAGGAGCATGGTGTTCCGGCCATCACGTCGGTGGCGGCTCTCGGGTTCCTGTTGTACATGGTTCTCGATAGGACCGTGGTGCTTCACACGGGGGGCGACGAAGGCCTGGGGCACCATCGGCGACGCGGGAGACTCGGGGCGGGCAGCCTGTCCATTCACAGTTTCCTCGACGGCGTGGCGATCGGTCTCGCTTTCCAGGTTTCCGCGTCAGTGGGCATTATCGTCGCCATCGCGGTACTCGTGCATGATTTCTCCGACGGCATCAATACAGTCAATCTGGTCATCAAGAATTCGGGCACTTCGGAAGAAGCATTTCGCTGGTTGCTGCTCGATGCCGCCGCTCCGGTGGCGGGCTTGGCGTCGACGGTCTTCTTCGTTCTGCCGGAAACCGACCTTGGGCTGATTTTGGCGCTCTTCTGCGGTTTCTTTCTCTACATCGGCGCGAGCGACCTGTTGCCGGAGAGCTACCATGCCCATCCAAAAAAGCTGACCACCGCCATGACCATTCTTGGCGCCGCGTTGCTCTATGCGGCGATTCGTCTGATGGAATAATTGACGGACGCTGTTATGCAATACAGCGGCGATGTGTCGGTGATATTATTTTGAATCGAACCGGGCATGCCCATCGGACCCTTGCATACCGCCACGACATGCATTAGCGTGTCGCATCGAGTCAATCCGGTAAGGGCCTATCGCACCTGCAACGGATCACCGTGAAATCAAAAACAATATTCGCCGCCTGGCTTCTGTCTCTGCTGCTGTTGCTGGTGGAGGTCGGCGCGCTCGCGGACGAGCTGAATCACCAGTTTCACAAGCCCGACAAGCCCTGCGCGCAATGCATATTCGCCAGTCACGCCGGCAATGCAATCGTCGCCGTTCCCCTCGTCTTCGCCGCCGGTACGCCCGAATCGCCCGCACTGCCGGTTTCCCTGCCGGCACCGCGCCCGCAGGCATTCCACGCCTACTCGGGGCGCGCCCCGCCTCTGCGCTTCGAAATCTAACGGTTGATACGACTGCGCCCGGACGACGTCCGCGGCGTGCGCCTGGCGCAAGCAAGGCGGTCATTCACTCATGATTTCGGAGAAAAATTCATGTTGCGCAAAATATTTTTCACCGCTGTCGTGGCGGCGATTTTCGCGCCGGGCGCGGCGTTCGCCGCCTCCGGCGACAATCCACCGGCGCCGGTGGATACGAATGCCGGCCAAACCGACGAACAACGCCTGAAGTCGCTCGAAGAGCGCGTCAAGCAACTGGAGTCGGCGCCGCCGCCGGCCGCACCGCCGTCATCCATCAGCAGCTTCAACCCGGCGGTATCGCTGATCCTCTCGGGCATTTACACCAATCTCTCGCAGGACCCGGCGAATTACCGCATCACCGGGTTCCCGGTCCCTTCCGACGTGGAGATTGGTCCGGGCAACCGTGGCTTCAGTCTGGCCGAGAGCGAGCTCGGCATCTACGCCAATATCGATCCATATTTTTACGGCGCAATGAATTACTCGATCCACCCGGACAACACCGCCTCGGTGGAAGAAGCGTTCATCCAGACGATCGCGCTGTCGAACGGGTTCACCGTCAAGGCCGGGCGCTTCTTCTCCGGCATCGGCTACCTCAACGAGCAGCATGCACACGCCTGGGATTTCGTGGACGCGCCGCTCGCCTACCAGGCGTTTCTCGGCACGCAGTTCGGCGACGACGCGATGCAGGTCCGGTGGCTCGCGCCGACCGACATCTTTCTCGAGTTCGGCGCGGAGCTCGGGCGCGGCCGCCCGTATCCCGGCAGCGATCGCGACAAGAACGGTTCCGGCGCCGGCACCGTGTTCGCGCACATCGGCGGCGACGTCGGCTTGAGCAACAGCTGGCGCGCCGGCCTCTCGACGCTGCAGACCTCGCCGCAGAACCAGGAATTCTCCGACACCAATATTGCCGGCGATTCCGTAACCGACAGCTTCAGCGGCGACACCCACCTGTGGATTGCGGACTTCGTGTGGAAATACGCGCCGAACGGCAACCCGATCTACACCAACTTCAAACTGCAGGCGGAATACCTGCGCCGCCACGAGGACGGTAGTCTCACCTACGATACCACCGGCCTAGCCACCACGGCGCCCTACGACTCCAAGCAATCCGGGTGGTATCTGCAGGGCGTTTACCAGTTCATGCCGTACTGGCGCGTGGGGCTCCGCACCGAGCGGCTCGATCAGGGGACGGTGGACTTCTCGTCCAACAGCGCAAATCTGATGCAACCGGATTTCAATCCGACGAAGAACACCGTCATGGTCGACTACAGTCCGAGCGAATTCAGCCGCATCCGCGTGCAATTCGCGCAGGACAAGTCGCAACAGGGCGTGACCGACCACCAGGCCTTCGTGCAGTACCAGATGAGCCTCGGCGCCCACGGCGCCCACCAATTCTGATTTCAAGGAGCACTCAACATGAAAAACCTTCTCAGTGCGTTGCTCACCGTCGCGACGCTGGCCTTCGCCCAGCACGCCGCGGCGCTCGACGTATTCGCCTGCGAACCCGAATGGGGCGCGCTCACGCAGGAGCTCGGCGGCGATCGCGTCTCGATCTACGTCGCCACCAACGCCTTGCAGGACCCGCACCAGGTCCAGGCCAAACCGAGCCTGCTGGCGCGGGCGCGGCGCGCGAACCTGGTCGTGTGCACCGGCGCCGAGCTCGAGATCGGCTGGTTGCCGATCGTGCTGCGCCAGTCGGGCAACGACGCGGTGCAGCCCGGCAAGCCCGGCTATTTCGAGGCCGCGCACTACGTGCAGATGCTGGAGGTCCCGAAGCGGCTGGATCGCTCCGCCGGCGACGTGCACCCGGGCGGCAATCCGCATATCCAGACCGACCCGCGCAACATCGGGCGCGTCGCTACCGCGCTGGCGCAGCGCCTGGGCGAGATCGATCCGGCGAACGCGCCGTTCTATCAGACGCGCTACCAGGACTTCGCCAAACGCTGGGACGCCGCAATCCTGCGCTGGCAGAAGGAAGCCGCGCCGCTCAAGGGCATCAACGTCGTCGCCCATCACAAGGGGTGGGCCTATCTCGACCAGTGGCTCGGCATACATGAAATCGCCGAGCTCGAACCCAAACCCGGCGTCGAACCGACCGCGGCGCACCTGGAGGAAGTGCTCGCGCAACTCAAACGCGAGCCGGCGCGCATGGTCATCCGCACGGCCTACGAGGACTCGCGCGCCTCGAGCTGGCTTGCCGACCGCGCCAAGATTCCGGCGGTCATGCTGCCATTCACCGTGGGCGGCACGGACAGGGCCAAGGATCTTTTCGGCCTGTATGACGATACCGTGCAACGTCTGCTGGGGGCGCTGAAATGAGCCTGGACGCGCTCGACCTCAGCATTCTCGGGCCGGCCTTCGTCGCCGGCCTGCTGGTGCTCGCCACCCACGTGCCGCTGGGCCAGCAGGTGCTGGCCCGCGGCATCGTTTTCATCGACCTCGCGATCGCGCAGATCGCCGGCCTCGGCGTGATCGCCGCCGATGCGCTCGGCTGGGAGCCGCGCGGCTTCGGCGTGCAGATCGCCGCCGTGGGCGCCGCACTCCTCGGCGCGCTACTGCTGACGTACACCGAGAAGCGCTGGCCCGAGGTGCAGGAGGCGCTGATCGGCGTGCTGTTCGTGCTCGCTGCCTGCGCCGGCATCCTGCTGCTCGCGAACAACCCGCACGGCGGCGAAAATCTCAAGGACCTGCTGGTGGGGCAGATCCTGTGGGTGAGCTACCGCCAGTTGCTGCCGGTGGCGCTACTCACCGCCGTGATCCTCGCGCTCTGGTTCAGGGCAGGCAAACGCCTGGGGCGCATCGGCTTCTACTCGATGTTCGCGTTTGCGGTGACGGCATCGGTGCAGCTGGTCGGCGTGTATCTGGTGTTCGCCAGCTTGATTATCCCGGCGCTCGCGAGCCGGTTCCATGTCGCGCGCCGGCGGCTGTTCATCGGCTACAGCATCGGCGTTCTCGGTTATGCGATCGGACTCGCGCTGTCGGCAATCTTCGATCTGCCTTCCGGCGCGGTCGTGGTATGGGCGCTGGCAAGCTGCGGCACGGTGTTTGCGTGGATTGGTGGTCTGGCGCTGAAGCGACGCTGAATCGGATCGGGTGAGCTGGCGTTAGCTCTGTCCGATTATCCCGTCTCTTCTCGCGCGCGGGGGAAGCGGGCGAATCGAGGCGCGCCTGCGGCGCGCGCCTCATTTCTTCGAGCACTTCCCGTGCTTCTTCATGCCTTCGCAAACGCCGTAGAGATACAGCGAGTGATCCTCGATATGAAAGCCGGCCTTCTCCGCGATCTTGTGCTGGCGCTCCTCGATTGCGGTGTCGTAGAACTCGAACACCTTGCCGCACTCGAGGCACACCATGTGGTCGTGATGCCCGCCCTGGTTGATCTCGAACACTGAGCGGCCGCCCTCGAAGTTGTGCCGCATCACCAGGCCCGCGGCTTCGAACTGCGTCAACACGCGGTACACCGTCGCGAGCCCCACTTGTTCCCCGGCCTCGAGCAGATGCTTGTAAACGTCTTCCGCGGTCATGTGCCGGTCCTTGGCGTCCTCAAGAATGCTCAGTATCTTGAGGCGCGGCAATGTCGCCTTGAGCCCGGCCTTTTTGAGTTCGGCGCCGCCGATTTCGGGATGTCGCGTGGTAGTCGTCATCGACGCTCCTTCGCGGATATGCCAGCAGCAGCTGTATACCCGGATAATGCATCTGGGTTATGATCGCACCAGTTTAAATCACCCCGCGGACGATTACCAAAACCATGCGCAAAGCGTTACTGCTGGCGGCCTTGGTGACGCTGCTTTCCGGCTGCCTGAGTGTGTATCACTTGGAAGTCCAGCAAGGCAACGTCGTGACCCAGGAGATGATCGACAAGCTGAAACCCGGCATGACCCGCAGCCAGGTGCGTTACGTGCTGGGCACGCCGCTCGTCATCGATCCGTTTCATCCCGATCGCTGGGATTACTATTACTATTTGCGCGGCAGCAAGCAGAAGACCGGCGAGGCGCAGCGACTGACCGTGATATTCAAGAACGACTTGCTCGCGGCGGTGGAAGGCGACACCCGGGTCAAGAAAGGAAATACTCCTGCCGAGGCGGCCGGCGATGAAGCGTCCGCGCCCAAACCGGCCGCGCCCGCCGCCGACGCGGCTCCCGAACCGTCCCCTACGCGCCTCTTATGATTTCCGGCGACGGCCGGCGTTTTTGCCGGCTCGTGCCCGCCGTGTTTCCTTGGGGTCTGCCCGCAATGGCCGGTAGATCTCGACGCGGTCACCGTCCTGCACCGGATCCTGCAGACGCACAACCTCGCCGTAAATGCCGACGCGGTTGCGCGACAGATCGATTTCGGGAAACCGCGCCAGCACGCCGGAGAGTCGGATGGCGTCCTCGATCGTGGCACCCGCCGGCAGCATCACTTCGATAACCTCCTGACGTGCCGGCGTGGCGTACGCCACCTGCACGCGCCACGCGCCCGGTTCGCTCACGCCTTCTTGCCGTACAGATCGATCGCGCGCCGGTGGAAACTGTCCACCAACTGGTTCGCGATTTTGGAAAAAACCGGCGTCAGCACCAGACCCGTGAGTTTATTGGCCACCGCGAATTGCAGATCGAGCGAGATCTTGCACGCCTCCTCATCCAGCGCATCGAAGCGCCAGAATCCCTGCAGGTGGCTAAACGGGCCCTCGATCAGCCGTATCTCCAGCATCTTGTGACGCTGCATCAGGTTGCGCGTGGAAAAGGTCTTGTGGACGCTCCCATAGGCGATGTCGATGGCCGCGATCACCTCATCGCCTTGCGAGGAAACAATGCGCGCGCCGCCGCACCACGGCAGGAATTGCGGGTACGCGGGAATGTCGGCCACCAGGTCGAACATCCGCGAGGCGCTGTAGGGCACGATCGCGGAACGATGGATCTCGGTCATGCGTACAGCTGGGGAAGATTGAACAACACGATCAGCAGCATGGCCGGGATCGCCCAGCGCAACAACCAGCGCCACAGGAGATAGAAACCAGTCGGTCGCAAGTGCAGCGCCTCGCGCATCATGTCGCGTTTCAGCACCCAGCCGGCGAACACCGCCGTGAGGATGCCGCACAGCGGAAGCACCGCCTGCGCCGTCACCACCTGCAGCACGTCGAAGAAGCCGAATTTCTTGACTACGCCGAAGAACATGAAGGAAAACGCCCAGGCGTTGAACGACAGGATGGTCACGACCCCGAGCGTCCAGGCGCCCAGGCCGCACAGGATCGTGGAACGCCGTAAGCTCATGCCGAAACGCTCACTCAGCCACACCATGACCGGTTCGGCCAGCGCGATCGCCGACGTCCAGGCGACGATAATGAGCAGGACGTAAAACAGCGTCATCACGGTGCGCCCGAACGGCAGGTGATCGAAGGCGAGCGGGATCGCCTGGAACACCAAACTGGGGCCGGAAGCCAGGTCGACGCCGCCGGCGAACAGCAGCGTGAACACCACCAGGGCCGCGGCCAGGCTGGTGACGGTGTCCACCCCGGCCACATAAAACGACAGTCGCGTGATGCGCGCGTCGGCACTGAGATAGGCGCCATACATCAGCATCGCGCCGGCGCCGAGCCCGAGGCTGAAAAACGCCTGGCTCAGGGCGGCCAGCAGGCCGTCGCCGTTCAGCTTGCTGAAGTCCGGCATGAACAGCACGCTGGCGGCGTGCGCGAAGGCGTCAGTGGTGGCGGCATACCCGGTCAGCCCCAGCAGCAGGACAAGCAGCAATGGCACCACGAAACGCGCGACCGCTTCGAGGCCGTGACGTACGCCGCGCCCGGCCACGATCATGGTCATGGCGATGAACAGCGTGTGCCAGAAAAGCTGTTTCTCCGGATCCTTCACCAGCTGCGTGAACTGGGCGTTCATGCCGTCGGCGGTGAGCCCGGCAAAGACACCGAAACCCGCGCGCAGCGCGAAGGCAATCACCCAGCCGGTAATCACGCTCAGGTACGACAGGATCAGGAACACCGCGAGTACGCCCATGCCGCCGACCAGCTGCCACAGCGAATCGGCGCGCGCGCGGCCCGCGAGAAACCGGAACGTGGCGATCGGCGAGGCCTTGCCGGCGCGCCCCATGGCGAACTCCGCCATCAACAGCGGCACGCCGAGGAACAACACGCACAACAGGTAGACCACGAGAAAGGCACCGCCGCCGTACTTCGCCGCGAGTTGCGGAAACTGCCAGAAGTTGTTGAAACCGATGGCCGCGCCTCCGGCCGCGAGTACGAATATCCGCGGCGAGGACCAGCGCTCGTACACGGTTTTCCTGCCGCTGCGCAGGGGGTCCCGGCGCGCCGGATGCTTGTGAGTCGGGATCATCGAGACATTCCCGCCGGAACGGTACCGTGTTTTTCTCGCACGGGGCGAGAATGTGGCATACTCGGCGCAAAGCGTCCACCGACAAACCGCATTACACACGTCCTCACGATGTCGATTCCTTATTAAGAATAGGCCACGGCCGAAGGCAATTCCCCCGTCCCGACATGCCGCCATCCCAATCGCCGATGAGCAAGAAAAAAGACGCCGAACACAGTCCCGCAATCGCCCAGAACCGCAAGGCCTGGCACGACTATTTCATCGAGGATAAATTCGAGGCCGGTCTGGCGTTGCAGGGCTGGGAGGTCAAAAGCCTGCGCGCCGGACGCGCGCAACTGAAGGAAGCCTATGTCGTAATGGACCGTGGCGAAGCCTGGCTCATCGGCGCGCACGTCTCGCCGCTCGCCTCGGCGTCGACTCACGTGCAGGCCAATCCGGTGCGGGCGCGCAAGCTGTTGCTGCATCGCGAGGAGCTGAACAAGCTCATTGGTGCGGTGGAACGGAAGGGTTACACGCTCGTGCCGCTCTCGCTCTACTGGAAGCACGGCCACGCCAAGCTCGAGATCGGACTGGCGCGCGGAAAGCAGGCACACGACAAGCGCGCCGATATCAAGAAACGCGAAACCGACCGCGAAATCCGGCGCGTACTCAAAAACCGCTGATGCCGACGGCCGTGCGCCGCCGCCCGGCGGTGCGGTTCGCGCGTGCGGTCATTGCAGCGTCGTGTGGAAGCGCTTGTAGCTGATGAACACGGAAACCAGCGCCATCACGATCAGCACCGCCACGTGCAGCGCGATGAAACCCGGCTCGCCGCCCTTGAGCATGATGTTGCGCAACAGCGACAGGAAATGCGCCAGCGGGTCGACGTAGGAAAACCACTTCATGATCGTGGGCATGTTTTCCAGCGGAAACATGAGCCCCGAAAGCAAAATCGCCGGAAACAGGAACAGGAATCCGCCGAGCATGGACTGCTGCTGGTTCTGTGCGACGGTGGAAATCAGCGCCCCGATGGCGACCGCCGTGCAGACGAACGCCAACGACGCGATCAGAAGTACCAGCAACGAACCGCGCATGGGCACGCCGAATCCGAAGGCCGCCACTGCCAGGATCAGGGGCACGGTGGCCATGCCGAGGATGATAAACGGTATCGTCTTGCCGTAGAGCACCTCCGACGCCGAAATCGGCGCCGAAATCAGCATCTCGAAGGTGCCCAGTTCTTTTTCGCGCGTGATCGACATGCTGGTCAATACCAGCGGCGTCATGCACAGCAGGATGCACATGACACCCGGCACCATGAAATACGCGGTGTCGAGCGTCGGGTTGTACAGCACGCGCACGTCGAACAGGATCGGCAGCTCGGGCGGCGCCACCTTGAGGTCGTCCTGGACCACCCGGTTCACGATATTCTGCATGTAACCTTCGACGGACTGCGCCTGGATCACGTTCGTTGCATTGATCAGCAGTTGCAGATCGGCGTCACCGCGCCCGAGCGCGCGCGTGAGCCCGCCCGGGGGCGGTATCAGCGCGGCGTCGATTCGGCCCGCGCGCAGCAGCTCGAAAGGATCGGCGTTGCGGTCGCCGGCGCCCGGCAGGAACCATTTGCTCGCCACGGCGCGCTCGTATACGTGCTGCAACACCGTATCGCGCGAGTCCGGTTGCGCCCACAGCCGGATGTTCTTGACGTCGTTCGACAGCGCGATCCCGAACAACGTGAGCTGGATGATCGGGGCGAGAAACAGCAGGATCCGCATGCGCCGGTCGCGCAGCGCCTGCAAAAATTCCTTGCGCAAAAAACCACCGAGCGTCGGGCTCATGGCTCCAGGTCCTTTTTGAACTTGCGGGTTGCCGCCACGACCATGATGGCACAGAGGACGCCCAGGGCCGCGAATTCCGTGCCCATCTCGGTCAGTGTCGAGCCCTTGAGGTAAGTCTCGCGCGTAATGACGATGAACCAGCGCGCCGGCAGGATCATGGTGAAATACTGGAAAAACGCCGGCATGCTTTCGATCGGGAAGATGAAGCCGGAAAGCAGTTGCGCCGGGACCAGTCCGGTGATGACCGCCACTTGCATGGCGATCAGCTGATTGCGCATGACCACCGAGATCAGCAACCCCTGCGCCAGACAGGCGGCGAGGAACAGCAAGCAACCGGCGCCGAATGTGATCAGGCTCCCCTCGAACGGAACGCTGAACACGGTGCGCGCCATGATGTACGTGAACGCTACCGCCACGAGGCCGAGCACCGCGTAGGGCGCGAGCTTTCCCACGATGATCTCGAGCGGCTCGACCGGGGTGGACAGCAACAACTCCATCGAGCCGTCCTCCCATTCGCGCGCCACCGTGAGCGCCGTGAGCAGCACGGAAAGAATCGACATCACGACCACCGCCAGTCCCGGAACCGCGAACCAGCGGCTGTTGAGCTCGGGATTGAACAGGAAGCGCGTCTTGATGGCCACCGGTTCGGGCGGATCGAATTCGCCGATGCGGCGCGAGGCGATGGTCTGTATCGACCCGACGTAACCCAGGATCGGACCCACGGTCGAGTTGTCGGAGCCGTCGAGCAGCACCTGCGCCCGCGCCGTGCGCCCGGCGTAGAGGTCTTTCTGGAAATCCCCCGGAACGATGAGCGCCGCGCGGTCACGATCGCCCGTCAGCGCGCGCTGAGCGGCGTCCGGCGACTCCACGCGGTCGACGATGAAATAGCCGGAACTGCCGAAGGCGTCGGCAAGCTGGCGCGAGGAGCGCGTGTGGTCAGCGTCGAACATGGCGACGTGGATGTTCTTCACGTTGAATTCGATCGCGAAACCGAACATGAACACAATGAACACCGGCAGCGCGAGCGACATCATGAGCGTGAACGGATCGCGCAGCACGTGATAGACCTCCTTGCGCGCGACCGCGGCGGCCCGGCTCCAGCGGAAGCTCATGGGCTGGCGCCCTCCACGATCCGCAGGAACACGTCTTCAAGCGTCGGGACGATCTCGCGGACGTGAAAGTCCCGGTCGAGCCGGGATTTCAGCTGCGCCGCCGCCGGCGTGTCGCGGAACGCGGCGTGGAACCGCAGCCCATACGCCTCGAAGTATTCGATCCCCGGGTCGCGCCGCAGCGCCTGAAGGCTTTCGTAATCGGCCCGGCCGAGCGGGTCGAGCTCGTACAGCGGCCGCGGAAAAACCGCCTTCTTGAGCAGCGCCGGCGTATCCAGCGCGACGATCCGCCCGGTGCTCATCAGCGCGATACGGTCGCATTGCTCGGCTTCGTCCATGTAGTGGGTGGTCACGAAAATCGTCTTGTCTTGCGCCGCGAGATCGCGGATCAGCGCCCAGAAGCGCGCTCGCGCCGCTGGCGTCACGCCCGCAGTGGGTTCGTCGAGAAACACGATTTCGGGATCGTGCAGCATCGAGGCGGCCAGCGAGACCTGCTGCTTGATGCCGCCGGGCAGGTCCTTGACGAACGAGTCAAGTGGCCGCTGGAATGAGATGAAATGCAGGAGGAAGTCGCGGCGCTTGAGGAAAGTCCCGCGGTCGAGCTTGCGCAGGCTCGCAATGAATGCCAGGTTCTCCGCGACGGTGAGATCGTTATACAGGGTGAACTTCTGCGACATGTATCCTACCTTGCGCTTGATGGCCAGCTCGCCGGTGTCGAAGCCGGCGCCGGCGACCGAAACCTCTCCCGAGGTCGGCGGCAACAGCCCGCACAGCACTCGGATTGTCGTGGTCTTGCCGGCGCCGTTGGCGCCGAGAAACCCAAATACCTCCCCGCGCCGCACCGTGAAGCTGATGTTGTCCACCGCCGTGAAGTCGCCGAACTTTACGGTGAGGTTCGACACCGTGACGGCCGGCGCGGCATTCATGATGTCGCGCCCGCGTGCTTGAGGAACAGTTCATCGAACGTGCGCACCTGCTCACGCGCGAGCAACGCGCGCGGTTCGCCTTCAGCGACCGCCCGGCCCGATTCCAGCAGGTGCACAATGGCGCAACGCTCGGCCTCGTCCATGTACGCGGTGGCCACCAGAATCAATATTTGCCGGTCGGCCAGGCGATACAGCAGCTCCCAGAACTCGCGCCGGCTGATGGGGTCGACGCCGTTGGTGGGCTCATCCAGCAGTATGACCTCGGGGGCGCGCAACAGCGCGCACATCAGGCCCAGCTTCTTGTACATCCCGCCCGAAAGCTGCGCCGCGGCGCGGTCGACGAACGGGCCCAGGCGGGTGATCTCAAGCAACTCTTCGCGCCGCACCCGGAACTCGTCCGGCGGGATCTGGTAGAGCACGCGAAAGAATTCCAGGTGCTCGTCGATGGAAAGATCGGGATACAGGCTCTGCTGCTGCGGCATATAGGCCAGCCGAGGTCGGACCGTTTCGAATTCGAGCCGCGCGCCGTCATCCCGATATTCGACGCTTCCCGCGTCGGGCCGGAGCAGCCCGAGCAAGGTGCGCATCAGCGTGGTCTTGCCCGCGCCTTCCGGGCCGATGATGCCGTGCATGCGGCCCGCCGCGAACTCGAGGGAAACGCCCGCGAGCGCCTGGTTCGGCCCGAGCTTCTTCCTCACGTCATTGACGCGGATGGAGATCTGGCCGTTCATCGGTTCTGGTTCGGCAGCGCCACTTCGATGGTCATGCCGGGTTTCAGGATTTCCTCGGCGTTGGCGTCGCGGAAACTCACCTTGACGCCGAAGACGAGACGTTCCCGTTCGGCCTGGGTCTGGACGTTCTTCGGCGTGAACTCGGCCTCGTCGTTGATCTTCAGAATGGTGCCATCGAACTCGCGATTGCCGAGCTCCGGCAGATAACCCTTGAGCTTCATCCCCGGGGAGAGTCTGGCGACCGTGGGCTGGGGAACGTAGATATACGCCCAGATGTCGCGGATGTTGGCCAGCGTCAGGATCTTGGTCCCCGGAGTTACCCACTCCCCGGGTTCGTGATAGCGGCTCAACACTTTCCCCGCGATCGGTGAATCGATAGTACACCACGAGAGCCGGACGTCGGCGTCGTCCCGCTGGTTGCGCATCTGGTCCATGGTCTCGGCGCTGACGGAACCTATTTTCGACAGATTGAGATTACGGTTGTAATTCTCGTGCGCCAGGCGCGCGGCGATCTTGTAGTCCTCGCAAGAAAGGCTGACGAGCGTTTCGCCCTCATTGACCCGGTCGCCCTCCTGGACACGGACCCGGTCGATGGCGGCGGCCAGGCGCGCGGACAGGTCGACCTTGGCGGCTTCCAGCGTGCCGGCGTAACGAAACGGTTTTTCGAGGATAAAGAACGTCGCCGTCACCGCGCTGATCGCGATGGCGGCGACGGCGGGGATAAGAACTTTCTTAGAAGGTTTTTTCATTGATTGGTTTTCCTTTCCGGCAACAATGGAACGTCACGACCGAGCCGCGGTCGCGAATGGTGCCCCTGAACCGAAGCGGCCCTCATTTCGTCTCCCCCTCGCCGCTTGCTCCCCTCATCCCCATCCCTTCTCCCTCCAGGGGAGCGGGGGGCGAGTCGTGGCGTGCTGGCGCACGCATCGCTTCACTCTGGCGAGGGAAAGCGGGTTCGCGGACGCGGTTCTTGGATTGGGCGTCGTCCGGCGGCGGGCGATTCCACCAACCGCCACCGAGTGCCTGGAATAATGCCGCGGTATCGGCATAACGCAGCGCTTGCGACTGAACCAGGCTGATGCGGGTCTGCTGATATTGCCGCTCGGCGTTCAGCAGAGAAAGATAGTTCGCCCCGCCGAGCGTGAACTCTTTACTGGTCAGCTCGAGCGCGTCGCGCGCGACCGACGCGGCCTCGACCTGCAACTTGAGCGCGCGCGCGTCGACCTCCAGCGCGCGCAGCGTGTCGGCCACGCTCTGAAACGCCCGCAACACTGTATCACTGTATTGGGCGGCGGTCTGATCGTAGACGGCAATCGCGGCGCGGCGCCGCGCCGTGAGCTCGCCCCCGTGAAACAACGGCTGCAACAGCGATGCGCCGAAGCTCCAGATGCCGGCGCTCGAACCGAACAGGTCACCCGTCTGGTTCGCCTGCGAGCCGTAATTGCCGGACAAGGTGATCCGCGGATACAGATTCGCGGTGGCGACGCCGACCTGGGCGCTCGCCTGGTGCAACAAGGCCTCGGCGGCGCGGACATCCGGCCGCTGCCGGACCAGTTCGGACGGCAGGCTCACTGGAAGCTGCGGCGGCAGTTCCAGCGACTCCAGCGTGAATTCGGGCAGGTCCGCCTCGCTCGGCAGCTTGCCCACCAGCACTGCCAACTGATGGCGCGTCAGCGCCAGTTCTTTTTCCAGCGGCGGCAGGGTGGTGCGGGTTTGCACCAGTTGCGCGCGCTGGGCCAGCACGTCGGAACGCCTCGCCCCGCCCAGCGTGAACTGCTGCTCCATGATATCGAGTTCCTTCTGCTGCAGGGTCTCGATTTCCTGGAGCGCCTGCATCTGCGCCCGCAGCGACGCCTCCCGGATCGCGGTGGTGACAATATTCGCGGTCAGCGCGAGATGGGCGCCCTGCAGCTGGAACCCCTGGTAGTCGACCTGGGCGCTCATCGCCTCGAGCTCGCGACGCCAGCCGCCGCCGACGTCGAAGGTGTAGGACACCGCCACCGACGCGTTGTAGAGATTGAAAACCGTGGACGGCACGTTCGGCTGGCCGATCGAGGAAAACGAGAACCGCTCACGCTGCGCCGACAGCTTCGCGTCCACGCTCGGCGAAACCACGCCGATTTCGGCGCGCAGGTTTTCCTGCGCCTGGCGCAGCGTCGCCTGCGCTGCCGCCAGAGATGGGCTGTCCTCGAGCGCCTGGCGGATCAGGCGATCGAGCGCGTCGGAATGGAACAGCGTCCACCACTGCGCCGGAATCTCCTGCCCGGCCTCGAAACGTTGCGCCGTCCCGGCGCGGCCCGGCGTCGATTCCGTCTCCGCGGGCAACGCCGCCCGGGTATAGGATTTCACCCGCGGCGCCTCGGGTTCCTTGAAATCCGGACCGACGGCGCAGCCGGCGACGGCGGCCGCGATCACAACCGGCGCAATCAGGATTCGGAATTCGGCGAAGCGTTTCATGTCGTCCGTGCCCAATGTATTGCCGCGCAATACGAAACTCAGCGAGATGCGTTCCGGGATTTTTTCTGCCCGGCGCCCTCGTAGAACATCCGCGTGCTGTGATCGACGAGTCGCCGCGTGAAAGCGTCGGTCATCCGTATGCCGAACACTTTCTCCGCCACCGGCAGCGCAATGAACGGGAACAGCGCCATGCTCATGAAGGACAAGGCTCCCAGCGTGGGATCGAGGTCCTTGCGTACTCGGCCATTCGCCATTTCGCGCTCCAGCAACTGCGGTACCCGCCCGCCGCCCTTGGCGGCGAATTCGCGGATGAACAACTCGCGGAACGGTCCTTCCTCAGCCAGCACCTCGCGCACGATCAGCCGCGCCACCCACGGCTCGCGCGCCAGCATCGTCATTACCGCCTCCAGGGCGTCGTGAATCGACGTATCCGGTCGACGCCCGCCGCGACCCATGAGGCCCTGGACCTTCCGCAGTACCGGACCGAGGGTTTCCCGGAGCATCGCGCGGTAGAGTCCGTCCTTGTCGCCGAAATGGTAATGGATCATGGCCGGGTTCACACGCGCCGCGGCCGCGATCTCGCGCACCGAGGCGGCGGTGAAATCACGTTTGGCGAACAATTCGCGCGCCGCCTTGAGCAAATCCGCGCGCACCGTCTCGCGGTGCGCCGCGCCTTCCGGACGGCCGGGGCGACGGCGTCTGAACTGTTTGACGGATTTCACGGTCGATTGTGACATAGTCGATCTCAAGAATGCTTTTTTAGCGGGTTCTTTTTCGAATACCCGCTGCGATATGCCGTGCTCGGCGTTCCGAGTAAACATTTTTGAACTCAATTCGTGGCATTAATTCAACATTCGTTTAATTTAATTGTCAAGCCGGGATACCGCGACGAATCGATGCATATTGGCGCACTGCATCTGCGGTGGAAACATCAACGCCGTCCCCGGTTACGCGCTTCGCGAGCGGGCTTTGGCCCGGACCATGAAACTCACGCAGGATTCCTCCACCTCGTTTGCCGAATTGACCGGTCAGCGTTCGACGCAACGTGTGGTTCACCCAGAAAGAAATCCATGGACACCGAATGCGAACAACGCCTTGAAAACGCTCCACTTCGCCTCCAAAAAGGGGAAGTTCCGTCAACGATGGGATATACTGTGAACGTTTCCGGGGGTGACCTGGTTTCGACGTGGGTCACGAAACCTCTGGAGCATGCCGAGGTGCCGATTTCCTCGTAAATACAGCGGCAAACACATAGTTGCCAACGACGACAACTACGCCC
>DASPRK010000180.1:0-9733 GCA_035624495.1 Methylomirabilis sp. (SeqCode)
CATGGCGATGATCTTCGAGAAGTCCTCCACGCGCACCCGCGTGTCGTTTGAGACCGGCATGGCGCAGCTGGGCGGCACCAGCATGTTCCTCTCGCCGCGGGACACGCATCTCGACCGCGGTGAACCGGTGGAAGACACCGCGCGCGTCATATCGAGCATGGTCGACGTCATCGTGATTCGCGCCAATTCGCACGCCATGGTCGAGCGTTTCGCCGCCAATTCCAGGGTGCCGGTCGTCAACGCGCTGACCGACCGCAACCATCCCTGCCAGCTGCTCGCGGACATCCAGACTTACATCGAGAAACGCGGCGACATCGCCGGCAAGAAAGCCGCCTGGATCGGCGACGGCAACAACGTCTGCCATTCGTGGATCAACGCGGCGCAGCAGTTCGGGTTCCAGCTCGACGTCGCCACGCCCAAGAGCTATGAACCCAACGCCGAATACCTGGCGCCCTGCCGCGACCGCGTGACGATCACGCATGATCCGGCGCAGGCCGCCCGCGGCGCCGATATCGTGATCACCGACACCTGGGCCAGCATGGGGCAGGAGCATGAAAAAGCCGAACGCATGAAAGCCTTCCGCGGTTTCATGGTGGACGCCGCGCTCATGAAGCTCGCCAACAAAGACGCGGTCTTCATGCATTGCCTGCCGGCGTATCGCGGCGCCGAAGTCGCCGCCGACGTGATCGACGGGCCGCAAAGCGTAGTCTGGGACGAAGCCGAGAACCGACTGCACGCCCAGAAAGCCCTGTTGGAATTCCTGCTGGGCCATACCACTGCAAAATCCTCCGACACCAGCCGTGGCGTGCGCGCGCGCCGCAAATCGATCTCCCGCCGTCGGCGGCTGCGATAATCAGTCGCTCGATAAAAATACGCCCATCCCGCGCCGGGTAGGCGCGTGTGCGGAACGTTGGGACGTCAAGAGGCGGAGTTTACCGCGAAGAACGTGGACTGCGGGGCAGGCCGACGTCCGCCGGCGATGTCCATTCCGGCGCCCGTCCCGAGGAGGAGGTCCATAACGTGGCGGGATCGCGCCGCGCGGTCTTGTCCTCCGCCGACACGACGTTGGACGAGGACAGATAACCCTGTTCCCGGAGATACGCCAGAATCTTTTCCGCCGCCGTGCTGGCCGATTGCAGCGAGGTGTCGATCACGATCTCGGGATTGGCCGGCGCTTCGTAGGGATCGGAGACGCCGGTGAAGTTCTTGATGAGCCCCGCGCGCGCCCGCGCATACAGCCCCTTGCGGTCGCGACGCTCGCAGATTTCGAGCGGCGTGGCTACGTGAATCTCGATGAATTCGCCGTGCTCCTCGACCATGGTCCGAACCTGCTCGCGCGTGTGCGCGTAGGGAGCGATCGGCGCGCAGATCGCGATGCCGCCGTGCCGCGTCACCATGCTCGCTACGAATCCCTGACGCAGCACGTTGAGGTCGCGGTGCTCGCGCGAGAACCCCAGCTCTGAGGACAGGTGCTTGCGCACTATGTCGCCGTCGAGCAGCGTCACAGGACGCGACTCCTGTTCCCGCAACCGGGCATACAGCACCTGCGCCAGCGTCGACTTGCCGGCGCCGGACAGGCCGGTGAAGAAAAGCGTGAAGCCGTGACGCAGGCTCTTGTTCCATTCCTCGAACACCGCGGGGTAGGAGAACCAGTGCGCCATTTCCGCCGTCTGCCCGGGCGCCAGGCGCAGTCCGTCCTGGGTGCGCCGGCGGCGGCGCTGCGGCGACAGGAAGCGCTCCGGCTGGTCTTCCTCCTGCACCAGATGGCGCAACGGCACCGGTTCGATGCCGATCTCCTGCGCGTGCCACTGGACCGAATCGAGAGTGCGATACTGCCCATAGAGCGGTTCGCCGGTTGCGCCGTCGCCCTGATCATCGTAGTCGTGCTCGATGATGAATTGGGAGCAGCCGAAGTTCTTGTGGATGATTGCATGCCACAGCGCCGCCCGCGGACCGCAGTAGCGCGGCGAGAGTTCCATCAGATTCAAATGCGCGGCCTGCGTCGAATAATGATTCAGCACCACGCTCAACGCGCGCACGCGCGAGAAGTGATCCGGCTCGCTCAACCCCTTGCGGCCGACGGCCGCCTGGATCAGCAGCACGGCGTCGTTCAGATAGGCCGTGCGCTTGGTAAACTCCACGTGCGCGCGATGCATGAGATGTCGCGGCTGATACCCGACGACGCGGGTGACGCCCTGGCGGCGCAATCGGTCGCGCATGCCGGCAGGGTCGCCGCGCAGCGGCGTGAAATCGTGATGCGCCGGCAGCTCCACCACTTCGAGCGCGCCAGCGAGATAAATCTCTCCCGCCGCGTTCAGCAGATGATTGACCGCCGGATGCGTAATCGCGCGCGTGCCGTAGAGGCACTGCGCTTCGGCGCCCTTGTCTGGCTGCCACATTTCCGCGATGGTCAGTACCGCGATCAGCGTCCCTTCGGCGTCGCGCAAGGCGACGCGCTGTCCGGGGACGAGTTTCTCGGCGCACGCACGCAGAATATCGAGCGTTACCGGCACCGGCCACAGCCGTCCATCCGCCAGGCGCATGCCGGCGCAGACGGCCTCGTAGTCGGCTTGGCCGAGAAACGAGGTCAGCGGCGAGAACGCGCCGGTGGCGAGCATCTCGAGGTCGCCAAGCTGGCGCGGCGTGAGATCGAGTGAGAAGAAATCGCGTGCAGCCGCCTTGAGTTCCGCGGCGCGCTTGGCGCCGACCTGAAGATTGACCAGCGTGCCGCCGTACGGCGCATTGAGTTCCCTGGCGGTTCCCAGGCGATGTATGCCGCTCATGATCTAGCTCCCTGTCGCGTCCTGCATGGCTTCCCGCACGGTCGGCACTGCATTCGAGAACGGGCAGTACCGTGTATGCGCGCTTCAGGGCGATGGCGGCGATCCTTGCTGCTTTTCCCCGGGTGGTGAACCAGGCCGTTGGTCGAGCCGGATGATTTTTTCGGCGGTTGCCACAAGCAACCCCACCGGGAGGGAAAGCCTAGACAGGGTTTTCGAAATGACAACCGGGCGGCATCTCTCAGGCGATAAGCGGCGTTAATTGCTCGATTGAACGATGCCGGGACCCGGCGGTAATGATCACCGCCCTCGGCCAGACCGCACCGCGCGCCGGAAACGGCCGGGCTGGAGAATTTATTTCAATTTTCCTGGCAAAACGGGGTTTACAGTCCGGTTTTGCTAAAATACTCTTTAAGAAAGAGGGGTTTGTGGAAAAAAAGATTCTACGCTTACTGATCGTCGACGACTCGCCGGACGACGCCGAGTTGGCTGTCGCCACGTTGCGCAAGGCCGGCTACATGCTGAAGAACCAGCGTGTGCAGGATCTCGCATCGATGCAGGCGGCGCTCGAAAAAGGCGCCTGGGACTTGATCCTGGCGGAATACACGCTGCCCCATTTCGGCGCCCAACTCGCGCTCGACCTGATCAAACGCACCGGCCTCGAAACACCCTTCATCGTCGTCGCCCGCAGCATCCGCGATACCGATCTGGTCAAGATCATGCGCAACGGCGCCCACGACGTGGTGTTGAAAACCCAGTCGGCGCGCCTCGGGCCGGTGGTAGAGCGCGAACTGCGCGTGGCCGAGGAACGGCGCCGGTTCCGCGAAATCTCTCAATCGCTGCAGGAGATGGAAACCAAGAACCGCGCCATCATCGAGGGTTCGCGCGAGGCCATCTGCTATTGCCAGGACGGGATGCACATCGACGCCAACAAAGCCTATCTCGAGATGTTCGGCTATGAAAACTTCAGCGAGATCGAAGGCGTGCCGGCGCTCAACCTGATCGACAAAAGCGATCACCCGCGATTCAAGGAATACTTCCGCAAGGCGTCTTCGCCAAATCCCATTCCGCCGCAGGAATTCCTGGCGCTGAAAAAAGACGGCAGTCATTTTCACGCTGAACTGGTGATCGCGCCGATCGCGCTCAACGGAGAGAACTGCACGCAATTCGTCGTAACCGACGTTTCCAAGCGCAAGGCGGTCGAAAACCGCCTGCAATATCTCAATCAGCACGATCCGCTGACCGGACTGTACAACCGACATCATTTCACGCAGGAACTCACGAAGGTGATTGAAACGGTGAAGGAACGGGACTCGCAGAGCGCCCTTCTTTATCTCGATCTGCACGAGCTCAAGGACATCAACGAAGCGCTCGGGCACGCCGCCGGCGACCGGCAGCTCCTCAAGATCGCGCGCCTGTGCCGCGACAAACTCGGCGAGTCCTGCATCCTGGCCCGCTTCAGCGGCGATGAGTTCACCGCGCTGCTGCATGAGATGGACGAATCGCGAATAAAGGAGGCGGTGGCGTCGTTGCTCATGGCCTTGAAAGAAACCAGCTTCACCGAAGGCGGCAAAACCTTCAAGTGCAACGGCACGATCGGCATGGTGATCATCGACAAGAATACCGAAAGCGCGCAGGCGATACTGAACAAGGCGTATCAAACCTGCCAAAACAACCGCCCGGTGAAACCAGCGCCGGCCCCCGCTGATGCGCCCGCCCCGGCGGCGATGGCGAATGTGCCGGCGCTCGAGACGCCGACACATCACGAGACGCCGAGAACGGTGGAGGTTCGCCCGGGCACCGCGGTCGACTGGGAATCGCGCCTCAAGACCGCGCTGGAAAAAGACGGTTTCCAGCTCGCCTATCAGCCGATCGTGAATCTTCACGGCGATCCGGCGGAATATTTCGAAGTGCTGCTGCGCCTCGTGGGACGCAACAACGAATTGATCCCCGCCGGTCAATTTCTGCGCACAGCCGAACAACTGGGGCTCGCGACCGCGATCGACCGCTGGGTCGTCCGTCAATCGATCCAGTCGCTCGCCGCGCTTCACCGCGACGGCCGCCAGGCGAGTTTCTTCATCAATCTGTGCCCGGCCTCGCTCAAAGATCCGGAACTTGTGTCCACGCTGCAAAAGCAGATCGCCGCTGCGCATTTGAAACCCGGATGCGTGGTGCTGGAGGCCGACGAGTCCGCGGTCACGGCGAACACCGCGGACGCCGCCATGTTCATGCAGATGGTGCACAAAATCGGCTGCCGCTTCACCGTGGACAACTTTGGCAGCAACTTGAATACCCTCACGCGCCTGCGCGGCATGCCCATCGACTTCCTGAAGATCTCGGGCTCGCTCATTCGCAATCTTTCCACCGATAAACTGACCCGCACTTCGCTCGAGGCGCTGCTCGAGCTGGCGAAAGCGATGAACAAGCAGACCATCGCCAAGTTCGTCGAGAAAGCCGACGATCTCGGAGCGCTGTGGAACCTCGGGTTCGATTACGTGCAGGGCAACTACTTCCAGGAGGCGGACGCGCACCCCGACTATGCTTTCGCCGACGAAACCACGCTGTCTTCCGATACCACCACGCCCGTCTGGGCGGCGAATTCCGGCCGCTGAGATCGCCGGCGCGCGCCGGTGTCCGCCGTTGCTTCCCGCCATTGCCTCCGCTGGCGCGACCCCTATAATAAGCCGCCTTTGAGCCACGCAAGGCGATCTCATGTCCGGCCAGTTCATTTTCACCATGCATCGCGTCAGCAAGATCGTGCCGCCGAATCGCACGATCCTGAAGGACATCTCGCTGTCGTTTTTTCCCGGCGCCAAGATTGGCGTGCTCGGCCTGAACGGCTCGGGCAAGTCTTCCCTGCTGCGCATCATGGCCGGCGTCGACCAGGGATACGACGGCGAAGCGCGCCCCCAGCCCGGCATCCATATCGGCTTTCTGCAGCAAGAGCCGCAGCTCGACCCGAAAAAGGACGTGCGCGGCAACGTCGAGGAAGCGGTCGCCGAAACCAAGGCGTTGCTCGACAAATTCAACGAAGTCAGCATGAAGTTCGGCGAGCCGATGAGCGACGACGAAATGAACAAGCTCATCGAGGAACAGGGCAAACTCCAGGAAAAAATCGACGCCGCCGGCGCTTGGGACCTCGAGCGCAAGCTCGAAATCGCCGCCGATGCCCTGCGCCTGCCGCCGTGGGACGCGGACGTGACCAAGCTCTCCGGCGGCGAGCGCCGGCGCGTGGCGCTGTGCCGGCTGCTACTGTCGCAGCCCGACATGCTGCTGCTCGACGAACCGACCAACCATCTCGACGCCGAGTCGGTCGCCTGGCTCGAGCGCTACCTGCAGGACTACCCCGGCACCGTGGTGGCCGTCACTCATGACCGCTATTTTCTCGACAACGCCGCCGGCTGGATTCTCGAGCTCGACCGCGGCGAGGGCATCCCGTGGAAGGGCAATTACTCCTCGTGGCTGGAACAGAAGGAAAAGCGCCTCGAAGTCGAAGAGAAACAGGAGTCCGCCCGCCAACGAACGCTGAAACACGAACTCGAGTGGGTGCGCACCAATCCCAAGGGCCGGCACGCCAAGAGCAAGGCGCGACTCGCGGCCTACGAGGAGCTCGCGTCGCAGGAATTCCAGAAGCGCAACGAGACCAAGGAAATCTTCATCCCACCGGGCCCGCGCCTGGGCGACGTCGTGGTGCAGGCCGAAAAGCTCTCGAAGGGCTATGGCGATCGGCTGCTGATCGACAACCTGTCATTCAACCTGCCGCGCGGCGGCATCGTCGGCGTCATCGGCCCGAACGGCGCCGGCAAGACCACACTGTTCCGCATGATTACCGGACAGGAACAGCCCGACGCCGGCAGCCTGCGCATCGGCGAAACCGTGCAGCTGGCCTACGTCGACCAGAGCCGCGACACGCTCGATGGCAGCAAGACCGTGTGGGAGGAAATCTCCGGTGGGCACGACACCATGCTGGTCGGCAAGACCGAGGTGCAGTCGCGCGCCTATTGCGGCCGCTTCAATTTCCGCGGCCCCGACCAGCAGAAACTGGTGCGCGACCTTTCCGGCGGCGAGCGCAACCGCGTGCACCTGGCGAAGCTGCTCAAGAGCGGCGGCAACCTGCTGCTGCTCGACGAACCGACGAACGATCTCGACGTCGACACGCTGCGCGCGCTCGAGGAGGCGCTGCTCGACTTTGCCGGCTGCGCCGTGATCATCTCGCACGACCGCTGGTTTCTCGACCGCATTGCCACGCACATGCTCGCGTTCGAAGGCGACAGCCGCGTGGTCTGGTTCGAAGGCAACTACGCCGACTACATGGCCGACAAGGAACGGCGCCTGGGCACCGAGGCGGTGCAACCGCACCGCATCAAGTACAAGAAGCTGGTTCACTGACGCGACGGGCGGCCGCACGACAGCCGCAAATCAAGCCATTCCTGCCGGCCATCCACGAGACTGGGCAGAACCGGCGCGCTTCTGTTAGATTGTCCACTCCCTGGACTGATTCGTATCGTGCACAGGGAAATCACAACGTCCGGCCGATTCTGTCCGCTGACGACATTGCTCTGACGCTGTCTTCGCGGGGACCGGCCGCCGCGTGAGAAACCTTATATAGCAATCGAAACGGAGACCACCATGATCAGTGCCAAGAAACTCACGGGTATCGCTCTCGCCACCGCCGCCGCGGGTCTGTTCGTGACCGCCACCATTCCGGCCGCCTCGGCGGCGGAGGAAGCCAAGGTCCATTGCGACGGCGTCAATGCCTGCAAGGGCGAGTCGGCCTGCCAGAGCGCCCACAATTCCTGCAAGGGCATGAACAGCTGCAAGGGCAAAGGCTGGCTCTATATGACCAAGGCCGAATGCGACGCCGCCAAGGCCAAGCTGAAGAACGAGACGCAGAAGAAGTAATAATACGGACCTTCATGCGACTAATCCCCGGACGCGTTGTGCGTCCGGGTATTCCGGTAAACCACCATGGTCCATGCAAGTTCCGGCGACAAGCGGGCTTATCTGGGTTTCGGGCTCGGCTTGCGCCCGACCCACTACGAATCCATCCTTAACGAATCCCCCGCGATCGACTGGTTCGAGATCGTCTCGGAAAATTACCTCGTTCCCGGCGGCAAGCCGCTGCACTACCTCGACCGCATCCGCGCACACTATCCCCTCGTAATGCACGGGGTGTCGCTGTCGATCGGCGCGATCGATCCGCTCGACCGCGACTATCTGCGCCAGCTCAAGGATTTGGCCGCCCGGCTCGAGCCGACGTGGATATCCGATCACCTGTGCTTCACCGGCGCGCACGGCGTCAACGCGCACGACCTGCTGCCGCTGCCCTATACCGAGGAAGCGATTCAGCACGTGGTCGCACGCGTGAGCGAGGTGCAGGATTTTCTCGGACGCCGGATTCTGCTCGAGAATGTTTCGAGCTACGTCACCTACCCCGAGTCGGAGATGCACGAATGGGATTTTCTGGGCGAGATCGCTGAACGCGCCGACTGCCTGATTTTGCTCGACATCAACAACATCTACGTCAGCGGCTTCAACCATGAATTCGACCCGCGCGAATATCTCGAAGCCGTGCCGGTGGAGCGGGTACAGCAGTTCCATCTCGCCGGGCATCGCAACCACGGCGATTACATCGTCGACACCCATGACGAGCCGGTGATCGACCGGGTGTGGCAGCTTTACGAAGCCGCGGTCCGGCGTTTCGGGCGAATCTCCACCATGATCGAGCGCGACGACAACATCCCGCCGCTGCCGGTGCTGCTCGCAGAGCTCGACCAAGCGCGGCGGATCGCCGCCGCTGTGGAACACGAAACCGCCGCTCACCTCATGAACCGCGTCAGCGATCCGACTCCCCCAGACGAACAGGGTGCGCGCGCTGCGCGCCAGGGCTCGCCCCCTTCTCCCCTTGAGGGAGAAGGGATGGAGATGAGGGGGAGATCCCCTCATTCCGTGCCCTCTCCCGAAGGGGGACGGGAGGTAGGTGAGCATCTTCGTTCCGGCGGCGATGGGGTGAGGGGGCGCGAGAGGCCGGAAGGTGCTGATTCAAGGTCAACGCTACGTTCGGTCGAAACCAAGAGCTAACCATGAACCCCCTCGCCAGCCTGCAATCGGATTTTCAGTCCTTCCTGCTGCAGCGCGAGGAGCGCCTGCTGGACCGGGTCAGCGGCACCGCCACGGTCGACGCGCAGACGCGCGTCGCAATCTATTACGACGCCTACCGCCTGCGGCTGCTGGAAGCGCTCGACGCCAATTATCCGGTGTTGCACGCCTGGGTCGGCGACGACGAATTCGAACAGCTGGGCCTGGCCTATCTCGACGCCCATCCGTCGAGGCACTTTTCGATCCGCTATTTTGGCCATCGTTTGCCCGAGTTTCTGGGCACCGAGGCTTACCGCGAGCGGTCCTATCTCGCCGAAATGGCGGTGCTGGAATGGGCCCTGTCCGAGGCCTTCGACGCCGACGACGACGCGCTCGTGAAAAGCGAAGACTTGGCCGCCATCCCCCCGGATGCCTGGCCGACCATGCGCTTCCGGTTTCATGCCTCAGTGCGGCGATTGAACCTGAGCTGGAACGTCCCCGCCATCTGGAATCCGATCAACCGGAATATCGAGGCCGAGAAAAACGGCGCGGAACCGGCGGCCGATGTCCCGGCGCCAGCGGCAGAGAACTGTCCGCGCTCCTGGCTGATCTGGCGCCAGGAGCTCAAGACTTATTTTCGCTCCCTGCCCGTCGGCGAGGCCTGGGCGATCGATACCGCCGTCGCCGGCGGCACCTTCGCCGAGATTTGCGAAGCGCTCACCGAATGGATCGACGCACAGAACGTCGCGGTGCATGCCGCGGGTTTGCTGAAACAATGGATCACAGACGGGCTGATCACCGACTGTCCGAGATGGATAAGAAGTCCCTAACAAAAATAATTCCAGGTTTGGTGTTAGCTAAGGACCAAACTTATC
>DASPRK010000217.1:0-2322 GCA_035624495.1 Methylomirabilis sp. (SeqCode)
TGAGCGGGCCTGCCGCAACGAATGCCGCCACGCCGATCAGCGCCCCAAACGGTGTAGCAAGCGCGCTGCGGCCGATATCTATCGCGACGGCGGCGAGCAGCCCTATGACCGCGCAATTGACGCCGTGCATCGCCCCGCGAATCGCCGGCGCATCCTTGAATCGCAAATACGAGCCCGCAATGGTGATCACAATCAGTGCTGAGGGGAGGAATAGGCCGATGGTCCCCAAGGTCGCGCCCGCGATGCCCGCAACCTTGTAGCCCATGAACGCGACCATGATCATCAGCGGCCCGGGCGTGAGTTGCCCGATCGCCACGGCGCTGCTGAACTGTGCCTCGGTGAGCCAACCGTGGTGCGTGACCAGCTCGTAATGCAACGGCGTGATCATCGCGTAGCCTCCGCCGTAGGCAAACGTGCCGATCTTCAGCGTAATGAGGAAGAACTGCCACAACATTTGCTAGGCACGCGTCTCTTGCGCCGGCTGCGTCGGCCTCAGCAACCATGCGCCGGCCAGTCCGGCTCCGACAATGAGCACAACGGGATCCGCGTTCAGAAATACGAGCGCTATAAACGTGATGCCCGCAAAGATGCCTCGCCACGGACCCTTCACCGTCGACTTCGCGATTTGCATCACGACGCTTGCCAGCACACCAACGACCCCGGCGGCAATTCCATTCAGAGCCGCCGCCATGGCCGGGTTGGCTTCTATCTCGACGTAAAGCGCAGATATCGCGATGACGAGAAAGAAGCTCGGCAGCAACGTGGAGAATGCGCAGACGATTGCGCCGGGAATCCTTCGCAGGCGGTAGCCGATGAAGACGGCAGCAGCAAAGAAGATCGGCCCCGGCGTCAGTGTCCCGATGCCGACGCATTGCGCGAAGTCTTCTGCCGTCATCCACTTCCGAAATTCGACGACTTCCTTCTGCATGATGGCAAGCAACGAGAAGGGTCCGCCGAACCCCAGTGCGCCGATTTTCAGAAACACTGACGCCAAGTCTCTAAGTCTTACCATGTGTCAGGCTGTCGCTCGAGCGGGGCCGTTGACGCCGGGAGGTCACCGGCATATGGTACATATGCACTAGCGGGAACCCTTTATCGCTTTGATCCGAATGTCCGCCTGCCTGGCATGACCAGCAGCCTGTTCATCTCGTTCGAGCTCCACTCGCCGTCGGCGAACTACCACGGCGTGGAGGGTGCGATTGCGGCGCTCGGGCAGGCGGTGCGCGTGCACACGAGCTTCTGGTACGTCGAATCGGAGCTCGGCCCGCAGGAGGCCGCCGCCAGGCTCTGGCAGGCGATGGACGAGCGCGATTCGGTCATCGTCGTCGACGCGAGCCACCACGAAGCCGGCTGGAAGCACGTGTCGATGGACGTGGCGGAATTCATCAAGACGCACTGGCGGCCAGAAGGGAAGCCTCCGGGCACGCAGGCGCTACCCAGGATCCTGGTTTCGCGCTTGCGCCCGCAGGACGCCGCGCTGCTGCGCCCGCGGCCGACCGCCCCGGAAAAGGACGCCGACCTCTAGCGCTACTTGCGGCCGTAGCGTCCGGTAAAGCTCGCCTTGGCGAGCGTATGGAAGTGGATGTTGAAGCCGATGTACGCCGGCGAGGCGTTCTGATCGGCGTCGATCTTGTCGATGTCCAGCGCGTAAATGGTGAAATGATAGTGGTGCGGCCGGTCGCCCTTGGGCGGGCACGGACCGCCGTAGCCGGGCGCGCCGAAGTCCGTGCGTCCCTGCACGCTGCCCGCCGGGGCGAGGTTGGCGTTCGGATCACCTGCGTTCCTGGGCAACGAGGTGACGTCGGCCGGAATGTTGAACAGGACCCAGTGCCACCAGCCGCTTCCGGTCGGCGCGTCGGGGTCGTAGACGGTGAGCGCGAAGCTCTTGGTGCCCTTCGGGGCGCCTTTCCACTCGAGCGCCGGCGAAACGTTGTTGCCGGTGCAGCCGAACCCCTTGTAGACGAATTCCGCGCCGATCGTCCCGTTCTTCTTGATGTCCGGACTACCGAGCGACATTCCGGCTGCCTGGGCACCACCTGCAAGCATGAGACCGGACGTCACGAGCGCAGCGAGCGTGATCTTGATCATGGGCGATATCCTCCAAAAACACCTGCGGCAGTATAGCGCCGCGCTCACCAGACGCGCTGCGGACCTTCGATCAGCTCGCGCCACAGCGTGGCGACGCCTTCCAGCCCTGCGCGCGCGATCTCGGCGACGCGCGGCGCGAGCGCGGGCAGGGCATCGGGGTCGTCCAGGCGCAGCTTCAGGTCCATCACCTGCGGCTCGGTGATCGGGCGGCCGATGCGGCTCACGAGATAGCAG
>DASPRK010000218.1:0-2351 GCA_035624495.1 Methylomirabilis sp. (SeqCode)
GCGCGCGTTGTGCGGGTAAGAGGTGCGGAGGGCGTCGGCGATGCCGATCACGTGATCGATGCGCTCCATCACGCGTTCGTCCTCCGGGAACGGCGTATTCTGGCGAAACTGGCGAAACGCGCCCGGACGCGTGTTTTCCGGCAGCGCCAGCAGCACGATCTGCTGGGTGGCGCTCAGGCCCCAGTCGTCCAGTATATTGACGATCGCGCGGGTAAGCTCGCTCCGATCTTCCAGGCTCAGCTTCTCCATTCAGAACTCCTGATCAAGGGGACCCGACTGATCTCCGGAAGTCGCTGCCCGATGGCCGGCAAAAACCCCGGACCATGGTAAATCGGGCGACTCGCCTCTGTAAACGCGCACGGATTGTGATGACCTGTCGCCGCTCAGTGCTCGCGTGTGGCCAGAAAGCGGATCTGCGGCCAGCGCTCCATGGTGAGACCGAGATTGACCAGCGTCGGCGCCAGATAGGCCAGGTTACCGGCGCGGTCCAGCGCCAGCCTGGGCTCGGCGTGGCGGCGGAATTCCTCGAGCTTCTTCGGTTCGTCGCACTCGACCCAACGGGCCGTGGCGACGTCGATTGCGTCGTAGGTGCACTCGACGCCGTATTCGTGCTTCAGGCGGTAAGCCACCACGTCGAACTGCAGCGCGCCCACCGCACCGAGGATCAGGTCGTTGCTGATCAGCGGGCGGAAGATCTGTGTCGCACCCTCCTCGCTCAGCTGGTCCAGTCCTTTCTGCAGCGCCTTCATGCGCAGCGGATCGCGCAGCACGACGCGCCGGAAAAGCTCCGGCGCGAAATACGGGATGCCGGTGAATTTAAGGGATTCCCCCTCCGTGAAGGTGTCGCCGATCTGGATTGTCCCGTGGTTATAAAGCCCGATGATGTCGCCCGCGTATGCCGTCTCGATCTGTTCGCGCTCGCGCGCCATGAATGTGATGGCGCTGGCGTTTTGGACGTCGCGTCCCAGTCGCACCTGGCGCATCTTCATGCCCTTGCTGTATTTGCCGGAGGTGATGCGGAAAAACGCGATGCGGTCGCGGTGCTTCGGGTCCATGTTCGCCTGAATCTTGAAGACGAAACCCGTGAACGGCTCCTCTTGCGGCGACACCGTGCGCGAGACGGCCCGACGCGGGCGCGGCGCCGGCGCGTGCAGCACGAAGCTGTCGAGCAGTTCGCGCACGCCGAAATTGTTGATGGCCGATCCGAAAAAAACCGGCGTCAGTTCGCCGCGCAGATATTGCCCGGAATCGAAATCATGGCTCGCGCCTTTGACCAGCTCGATTTCCGTGCGCAACTCGTGCGCCTGTTCGCCGATCGCCTCGTCCAGCTCGGGATTGCGCAGTCCGCGGATGACCTTGCCTTCCTGGATCCGGCCGCCGTGCTGAGGGCTGAAAAAATGCACGCTGTCGTCCATGAGATGATACACGCCCTTGAAGCGCTTGCCGCTGCCAATCGGCCAGGTGACCGGCGCGCAGCGGATCTTGAGCACGGTCTCGACCTCATCCATCAATTCAACCGGATCGCGCGATTCGCGATCGAGTTTGTTGATGAAGGTCATGATCGGAGTCTGCCGCAGCCGGCACACTTCCATGAGCTTGATGGTGCGCTCCTCGACGCCCTTGGCGCCGTCGATCACCATCAGCGCCGAGTCCACGGCGGTGAGCGTGCGGTAAGTGTCCTCGGAAAAATCCTCATGGCCGGGTGTATCCAGCAGGTTGATGATGCGGTTCTGATACGGAAACTGCATCACCGAGGAGGTCACCGAAATGCCGCGCTGTTTTTCCAATTCCATCCAGTCGGAAGTGGCGTGGCGCGCCGCCTTGCGGCCCTTGACCGCGCCGGCGAACTGGATGGCGCCGCCGAACAGCAGCAGTTTTTCGGTCAGCGTGGTCTTGCCCGCGTCGGGATGGGAAATGATCGCGAATGTGCGGCGTCGCGCGATCTCCTGGTTCAATTCTGACATGCTCGATACGGGGCGCCGGAAACAGGGCGCGCGATTATACAAAACATTGCCGAACCGCCAACACGCCGTGCATCCGGGTTTCGGCGGTGTAAATTCAAAAAAAAGAAACCCCGCCAGGCGGCGGGGTTTCGATTACAACCAGGCTTGACTTAGGCCGGGATGACTTTGGTGGCCTGCATGCCCTTCGGGCCTTTCTGCGACTCAAAGGTCACGCTCTGCCCTTCAGCCAGGGATTTGAAACCGTTACCCTGGATGACAGAGTGGTGCACGAAAACGTCTTCGCCACCGTCCTGCGGCTTGATGAAGCCAAAACCCTTGGAATCGTTGAACCACTTTACTGTACCGTTACGCATTAAAAATAACCTCGAAAATAAAAGGATGTTTGCG
>DASPRK010000231.1:0-64213 GCA_035624495.1 Methylomirabilis sp. (SeqCode)
GAAGATGGACAAGGCCACCGGTCTGTGGCACGTGCAGCACATGCACGTCAACGACGACTGCGTGGGCTGCCATGCGGGCAATCCGCGGATCATCAAGAAGGAATTGGCCCATGCGGATCTGGTCGCCGATCCCCGCTCCAAACCTGAGCGCTGCGCCGCATGCCATAAGTCGGAAGATACGGCGGCCTTGATGAAGCAGTATCAGAAGACGAAGTAATTTCGAATAACTCAATACCAACACGCAGGGGGAGACGATCATGTCGAACCAACGGAGGAACATCCCGCATTTCCCGATTCGCGCTGGGCTGTTGACTGCATTTCTGGCGGCCTTGACTCCCACCGCAGCGCTGGCCGGACCCACGATCACTTTCGGCGACCAGGGGTTCGTCACGTTCAGTTACGAAGCCCAGATATGGACGCAATATCGCGGCTACACCTCGGCGACCAACGACGCCAGTTACTACGACACTTTCCTGCGCCGCAGCCGACTGGTCTTCGGCGGGCAGTACAACGACTACGTGGGTTTCTATGCCTCACTGGAGACCACCAACGACAACAAGCTGGGCAACGCCGACAAGGCGCTCTATTACCGCGATGCCTACGTCACGATCGATTACACGGATGGTGTGCGATTCATCGGCGGCCGATTCAAGAACGCCTTCTCGCGCGAGAACCTCGAGGCGTGTTTCGAGCCGCTGACGATCGACCGCGCTGAGGTCATTGCCTACACGCCCTTCGGCGCGAACGGCGGCGGCTCGCGCGACGATGGGTGGGCCATGTGGGGAAATCTCGCCAACGGAAAATTCCAGTACCGCGTGATGGTCGCGGACGGCCGCCAGGGCGATGAGGTGGCCAAGTCCACCCCGCGGCTGACGGCCCGCGTGCACTGGTCGCTGCTTGATCCCGAAACCGACTACGGCTATCTCGGCACCTACCTCGGCACGCGCAAGGTGCTGACGTTCGGGCTCGCCTACGACTACCAGGCCGATGTCGCCTTCGCCAACTTCCCGGCGCGTACCGATTCCGTGGACTACAAGGCCTGGACGGCCGACGTGTTCTACGAGTATCCGACGAAGACCGGCACCTACACTTTCTCGTCGGCCTATTTCAATTACGACACACAGAATGCAGTCAACGCCAATCCCGACCCCGACTTCCCGGTGACCGCCCAGCTCAAGGCCTACTACGTCAAGGGCGGCTATCTCCTGCCAAGAAAGGTCGGGATCGGCCGCCTGCAGCCGTATTTCCGCTTCGAGAAGTCGGACTATGGGGTCAATACCGGTCTTTTCGACCAGACCTGGAAGGGCGCGGGTTTCAACTACTACTTCGACGGCCAGAACCTCAAGCTCACCTTCGAGTTCGCGAAAATCGAATTCGACAAGCAGGACCCGACGAACGCCTCGTTGCGCGACTACAATCAGGCGACTGCCGGTTTTCAGCTTATTTTCTAGCTGCGCGGTGATGGCCGGCGCCGACGTCGTTGGCGCGGGTTTCTCGCCCGCGCGGTCCGGGTGTATGATCAATACTTGGTTGTCATACGTTAAGCCTTCATGCGCCTGAGCTTTCTCAGTAATTCGAGTAGGGAAGCGATAGCGATCAAACCGGAAGCGCTGACGGGTGGAATCTGGTCGGTGCCCCACGTGGGGCGATTTTCGGCCATGCGGTGGAAATGGGCCTTCGCCATCATGCTTTCACTGGCGGGGGCCGTGGCTGTGTATTACACCCTTGCGCGCGGTACTGCCTGGCAATTCCATCTCGGTATCCTGCTCGCCGGCTTGCTTGTCGCTGCGCTCGCCGCCCTGTTTTATGTGCATCTCCTGTATCGCAAGGTGCTGCGCGCGATGCGCGACGGCATCCTGCGTGCCCAGGAGGGCAGGCTGGGTCCGGTTCCCGTTTCCCGGTTCCCTGATCGCTTTCTGCATCGCCTCGTGGCGGACCACAATCTCCTGATGTCGAGCCTCGGCGCCACCTTCGCCGAAATGGAGGAATGCCAGAACCAGGTCATCGGGGAACGTAACCGCAACGAGGCGATCCTGCGCAGTCTGCCGGGGGCGCTGGTTTGCGTCGATGGAGACCTGCGGATAAATCTCTCCAATCACGAAGCCGAAAACCTCTTCGGCGTTTCGTACGATGTCCTGCTCGGTCAGAACCTGTTCGACTTGTTCGCGCTCGATGAATCGAGCCGTGAAATTCTGCGCGACGCTTTCCTGTACGAGCGGCCGATCGTCAACAAGGAAATTCTCCTGCACATCGGTGGCGAAGCGCGCTACTTCGCGCTGAACCTATCATTCTTTCGATCGGACAACTTCAACGAAACCGGCGCCGTCGTCAGCATATTGGATATCTCAGACTACAAGCATCTGCAGGAACATATCTACACGATGGAGAAGCTCGCGGCGATGGGACAGCTCGCGGCGGGAGTGGCGCACGAACTCAACACCCCGCTCGGCAACATCATCGGTTACGCCCAGCTGATAGACGACGCGCGCAGGGGCACGGACCCGGTCGAGCGATATACGCGGATCATTTCGCAAGAGGCGCGGCGGTGCGCGCGCATCGTCGACGATCTATTGAACTATGCGCGCCGCGATCATTGCCAGATTGAAACCTGCGAGCTGAACGGCGTCGTCAAGGACGTGGTCGACACCATCATCTTTTGCCAGGGCAAGCGCTACGAGGTCGACGTCTCGTTCGATCCGGGACCGGAACTCGCGGTCAAGGCATCGTCGGGACAGGTCGACATCGTGCTGGTGAATCTTCTGCTGAACGCGATTCAGGCCACGGCCGGCGGCCCGAGTCCGCGCGTGGCGGTAAGCGTCCGGGCCCAGGGGGAACACCAGGCCGTCGTGGTCGTGGAGGATAACGGACCCGGCGTGGCACCCGAGCTGCGCCGACGCATCTTCGATCCCTTTTTCACCACGAAAGAAGTGGGCGAGGGCACCGGATTGGGTCTCGCGATCAGCCAGTCGATCGTAACCAAGCTTGGAGGCAAAATACAATGTGATTCCGCGTTCCAGGGCGGCGCGCGGTTCGTGCTCGCTTTGCCCCTGGCGCAACCAACGGAGGCGACGAGTCGTGGCAGCTGAGATCCGGGAATCGACGCTCGACAAGCGTCCTGACGAACGACCCATCATCCTCCTGGTCGAGGACGACGCCAACATGCGCGAGCTCGTGGCGAACATACTCGCGCCGTTGCCGGCCAGCGTGATCAGCGCCAAGAGCGCGCAGGATGCCCTGGCGATACTCGAGGACACCGAAGTCGCGGTGGTCGTGACCGACCTGCGCATGCCGGGCGTTGATGGGATGGAGGTGCTCCGGTTCGCGAAACGGTGCACTCCATCCACCATGGTGGTGTTGATTACAGGTTACGCGACGGTGGAGTCGGCCGTCGAAGCCCTCAAGAACGGCGCCTATGAATATCTGCGCAAGCCCTTCGAATCCGACGAGCTGCGTCGCATCGTCGAACGGGCGCTGGAACATTATCTGCTTTCGCGGGAAAACCTCCGGCTGCGGGTCGCCAACCGGATTTACTATGAAGAAGGGTATGGCCTGATCGGCCGTACCGCGGCCATGGAGAACGTTCGTCGCCTGATCGATGCCTCGACGGCCTACGATTGCTGTGTGCTGATCACCGGCGAGAGCGGCAGCGGCAAGGAACTGGTCGCGCGTCAGATCCACTCACAGAGCCGCCGCAAGGAAAATCGCTTCATCGCGATCAACTGTGCGGCGATCCCGGAAAACATCATCGAGAGCGAGTTGTTCGGTTATCAGAAGGGTGCCTTCACCGGGGCCGACCGCAACAAGCCTGGACTGTTCGAAACGGCGCACGGCGGGACATTGTTTCTCGATGAAATCAACAATGCGCCGCCAACGCTGCAAGCGAAGCTGCTGCGTGTGCTGCAGGACGGGAGCTTCTACCGGCTGGGAGACACCGAACCGCGCGTGACTGACGCGCGCGTGCTGGTCGCCAGCAACCGTAAACTGCCCGAGCTGATCGAGCGCGGATTATTCCGCGAGGACCTCTACTATCGGCTCAAGGTGATCGAAATCAGCGTGCCGCCGCTGCGCGAGCGACGGGACGATATCCCGATGCTGACGAATTACTTCGTCAACCGGATCACGACCCAACTGGGAAAGAAGGTAACGGGAGTGACGACGCCGGTCTTGCAGGCGTTCATGCGGTACGAGTGGCCGGGCAACGTGCGCGAACTCGAGAACCTCATCAAACGCATGATTATCCTGACGGAGACCGACATGCTCGACGTGGATGTGCTCCCGCCGGAGCTGTCGAAGGCTCCGGAGGGGCTGAGCCGGGCACTCGATCACCTGGCGCCGCAGAGCCTCGAGGAGATCGAGGCCTACTTCATCGCCAAGACGTTGCGCGAAACCAAGGGCAACCGTGGGCTCGCCGCCGAAATCCTCGGCATCGACAAGTCCACCCTGTGGCGCAAGATCAAGCGCTACCGGCTGGATGAGTGAAGCCGCGCCGATGCGGCGACCGGAGCAACGGTGGCGGCTCATTGCGGCGGTTCTTCTCTGGCTGTCGACGACGGCCTGGGCGGGCGGCGGAGTGGCGGCGGAAAGCACGTGGATCGAGCACGCCGAGGGGCTGGTGGCGGCCGCCAAGGGTCATGCCGATGTCGCGCAGTTCCGGCAGGACGTGGAGACGCAACGCGAACGGCTGCGCGAGATTGTCCGCCAGGAAGGTCCGCAGCCGACGCCCGAGCGGCGGCAGTTGCATGTCTCGATGATCCTGCTCAACGCGCTGCTCAAGTCCGCCTCCGATTGCCATCAGGGAGGGCGGGTCGTATGTCCCGCCCAGCTGCTCCGGCAACTGGACGAGCAGGTCAACGTGGTGCAGGGGCAGCTCAGGGCGGTACAAGGTTAACGGCGAACGCCGCGCGAAGGAGGAGCAATGAGCAATGCACTCGTGCAGATGGCATCCGTTTCCGCCGGCATCGTGCTCGAAGCCGGTTTCTGGATCGTGATCAGCCTCCTCGCCGGTGGCATGATCCACGAGTTCCTGCCGACCGCGCGCCTACGTGCCGCCATGCACCGGTCAGGGGTGTTCGGCGTGCTCGGCGCGGTGGGTCTGGGCGCGCTGTTGCCGATCTGCAGCTGCGGCGTGATTCCCCTTGCGGTGAGCTTTTACCTGAGCGGGGTGCGCCTCGCGGCCGTGATGGCCTTTGCGGTCGCGACCCCCGTGATCAATCCCGCGGCCGTTATTCTGTCCTACGCGTTGCTCGGGCCGCAGCTGACGCTGGCGTACGTGGTCTTCGGTCTGGTGGCCCCGTTTCTGATCGGATATTTCGTCGAGCAAGGCAGCGGGGCGCGCATGACTCCGGTCGCCGCGCGCCTCGAACCGTGCTGTGCCTCGGGCGCGGGCAGTACAGCGCAACCGGCCCGCACGTCGGTTGCGCAACGGTTCTGGCGCGCGTTGCGCTGGGGCTTCGGCGAGCTTGGTCCCACGCTCGGGCTCTACATCGGTGCCGGCGCGGCCCTCGCCGGGGTGCTCGCTGCAGCGCTGCCGTCGGACTGGATCAGCCACTACCTCGGAGCATCGGCGCCATTCACCTCGCTGCTAATTGTGGCGCTCTTCGGCGCGAGTCTCTATGTGTGCGCCGTGGCCCATATCCCGCTCGTCGCCGCGTTGCTCGCCGCCGGAGCCGGTCCCGGCGCCGCGATTGTCTTCCTGGTGACCGGCGCTGCCACCAACCTTCCGGAGTTCATCGCGCTCCAGCGGGTGTTTGGCACGCGCGCCGTGCTTCTGTATGTCGGCGGGCTCGTCGGCTTATCGCTGCTTGCCGGGACGTTCGTCAACGTTTGGCTCGCCGGGTATCGGCCGCTCGTGGATCCCATACGCAGTCTGGATTGGAGCGATCTCGCCGCGCGGCTGACTCCGGTGATCCCGGAACCGGTTGCTGTCGCGAGCGCGTTGGCCGTCACCGGGCTGATCGCCTGGGGATTCGCGAGATGGCTCTGGCGGATTCCAAGCCGACTCAAGACGGTACACTCGCCTGGCGGCTAGCCCGAGCGCTTAAAAAGCAGTTCCATCGAATCACTGAACAGCGTCATCTGTTTGCCCGGTATGCCCGCAAGGCAACGCGCTGCATGCGCGTCAACGTATCGCCGCGTTCTCGTGTCATGCATGTAACATCTCGCGCTGGGTGACGAGGCATCGAATGCAAGGGATGTCGATTTCGAAAATGCGGCGGCGGAACGGCGACCGGGGACGAGATACCGGATCGCGCAGCGGGTATGAAGCGGTATCGGTACTGGATTGTCGTCAAATGCAACTACAGGCCGGTTACACTTCATGCGGTTGACTTTGAGCTTAAAATGGCGGAGAAGGCGTGTACTAGGTACTCCGCTCATACGACCGGTTTTGAGTTTGTACAGGTGACGCTGGATGCATCGTTGCGCCAGCGGGAGAAGAACTGAGTGCTCGACTAATCCCATGAAAAAAGTGTCTTGTGCAGAACCTGATGCCAGCGTGGAACGACAAAATTCGGGTGTTCGCAGGAGCGCGATCTCCGGACCTGCCAGACCTTTCTGATGTTGGCGTGCGCCGCCCGGCCACCGGCAACCCAATTGGCGGGCATGGACATGCGGGGCCGATCGCCGTCCGGCGGCCGCCGCCCAGCGGCCGGGAGCTGATGCGAACAAAGAGCCACGGCGTGGATTTATTGCAAAAAACAATTCTGGAGCTATGCATGATCGTGACATTGCGATTTATCACGCGATTCGGTGAGCAATCGCGTGATCCACGGCCAAAATCCCGTGAAAATAACATTCTGGCATCCAGGCATGATATTTGCTGTCTGTCTCGAAACCATGGCCGATAGGCGATCAACAGGAACGGAGCGCAGGTGATGATTAAGGATCTGACGATCAGGAAATCCGGCTTTTTGGCCATTCTTGAGCCCGGCGGTTTCGCCGAGTTTCTGGGTCTGCGGACGCCGGAGCCGTGCGACCGGATAATCGGGGTCAAGGAGGAGTGGGTCGAGATATCCGGTTACGGCTGCCTGTATGTCACCCTGTCCTTGAATTTTCTCGGCGATACGTGTCTCCGAACCAATCTGTTGACGAAGCGGGCACTCGCTGAGGCAGCGGATAGGGATGTCATCGAGATCATCACCGACAACCTCAGCTCCGTCGAGACCATTCCTTTCATGTCACCGAACTATAGCGGTGTGCACCTCGCCACCTGCCAGGACGCGCAGTGCTGGAGGATTTACGTGCAGAAGAACGCGGCCACCATCCACGAGTCGAAGGAGACGCGAGATGGGACACGTGACGAATAACTCGATTCCGGTGCAGGCGGTCGAGACTACGGCGGACGAAGGCCACAATATCCTGCGCGCGTACCTGGTACTCGGATTCTTCGTCGCGGTGTCGCTGTGGACATTTTCGGTCGACACGCGCTACGTCTACCTCTCCGCTTACCTGTGGTTCGGTTTCATCTACGGCATGGCCCTGCAGTACGGCCGCTTCTGCATGGCGTCGGCGATCCGCGACTTGTTCGCGGTCGGGGTGCCGCGCATGGCCGTCGGTATCATGATCGCGATCGTGCTTTTCAGCCTGGTATCGGCGTACGTCACGGCCGTCGGCAAGAGCACCTTCGGCGCCTCGCCGATCGGTCTCTACTCCGTAATCGGCGGCCTCGTATTCGGCGTCGGCATGGTGTTTACCGGCGGCTGCGCGTCGGGATCGCTCTATAAGACCGGTGAAGGCAGCATCGCGGCGCTGTTGGTAGTCTTGTCTCTCGCTTTTACGCAGGCGATTTTCGTCGATGTGGGCGGATGGCTAAATCACCTCGTTCCGGCAGCGTGGACGGCTTCAGCAGCCGCCAAGAACCTGCCGGCGGCGCTGACGCCGACGGACGGCTGGTTCGACCAATTTACCGCCGGCTATATTTGGAATCTGCACGCCAGCACCGTCGGCGAGCTGATCCACTTCTCAAATCCGTTCGCCGCGGCGTTCGTCGGCAACGCCCTGGTCAACTCCTTCCTGCCGGCGATCGTCATTCTGGCACTGATTTACGTACGCTGGTACCGCAAGAGCTATCTGCGCGACAAATCGGCCGTCTACCGCGGCTGGCGCACCGAACTCGCCGGTTACTGGAGCATGATTACGGCCTCGAGGCGCACCGCCATCGCCGGTCTGATCCTGGGCGTGGCCGCCGGGCTGCACATGTGGGTGATGCAGGGGCTGCAGCAGCACTTCGGAATCCTCAACGTCGGCGAACTGCTCAAGGCCATGGGCCATACGAGCGGTCTCAGTATCCAGGACACGGTTTTCGACCCGGGCTACTTTTACATCACCACGCAGGAAGCGCAGGGCGCGGGATGGATCCTTCAGAAGCTCGGTGTCAACGAGATGAGCAATATCTTCTTTGGGCTCGACAACGGCCTGCCGAATCCGATTCTCAACCCGGTATTGTGGATGTCGTTTGCGCTCATCGGCGGCTCGGCCGTCATGGCACTCCTCAATAACGAGTTCAAACTCAAGTGGCCATCCGCGGAGATTGCCACGTGGGCGGTGTTCGGGGGCATCCTCATGGGGCTCGGCGCGCGTATCGGGCTCGGCTGCAACATCGGCGCGTTTTTCGCGACGGTCACCAACGGCGATCCTTCCGGCTGGCTGTTCGGCTTGGGGATGACGGTGGGCGGCTTCATCGGCGTGAAATTCTTCAATTGGTGGATCGAGCGCAGAATGGCTAAAGAAGTCGTGGGGCTCGAGCTTTGACGGTATCCGGAACGAATCAGGCGATCGCAGGGGAAGGTAACTCATGGCAGTAAAATTCGAGAAGGTTAGTGACGGCAGGTACATGCTCGATGTTCAGGGCTACGTTTGTCCGCATCCGCAGTTGTACACCAAGAAGGCCATGGAAAAGCTGAAACAGGGCGAGGTCTTGGAACTGGTGTTCGACAACCCTTCCTCCGGCGAGTCCATCCTCGCCATGTGCCAGACGGACGGCAACGAGATCATCGAGCAGGTGCGTCAGAACGGCAACGCCATGCGCTGGCGCATTCGCAAGGGTTGAGAACCGATCTCGAATGGTGGATGCATGAAAACTAGCTTGTGGATCGTCATCGTGGTGGTGGTGTTCTTCGTCGGATTCCTGGTCGGTTATACCTTCTGTCCGGGGGGGCAAGGGGCGCCCGCCGGTACGCCGGCGGCCACCGATAAGGCGCGGTGAGAATCGGTTCTCCCGACGGAAAATAAACAATCATGCATCTGGGAATCGTGGCGACGAGTGAATCGGCCGAAGACCATGTGGTTGGTCTGGCGCGCGCGGCCGTCGCACGCGGATGGCAGTGCCGATGTTTCCTGACCGACACCGGTGTGAAGCTGCTGCACTCGGCTCGCCTGCTTGAGCTCGCACGCACCGGAAAGCTGCGGGTCGACGCTTGCGAGCACAGCTGGCACATCCATGGCAGCGGTACCGCTCCGGAGGGCGCGGTGATGACGGGCCAGATCAAGAATGCCGAACTGGCCCATGAGTGCGACAAGGTCATCGTGCTCTAGCCCGAGATGAAGAAAAACATCCTCGTTATCGCCAAACACAACAAGGTCGAGGCGCTGCGGGTGGCCGCCGGCCTCACGTTGATGAACGATCTGGTGAAGGTCGCGGTACTCGGCGCACTTGATGATTCTCCCGCGGTGCGGGAGCAGCTTGAGGCCCTGGACTTCGGGGAAGTGCCGTACGAGGTGTTCGACGACTCCACTCCGGTGACCGAGGCCCTGGCGCGAAACCTGTTCAGCGCCGACGTGGTGTACGTAATATGAATGCGACCCGGCACATTCTTATTCTCTACATCGGTAGCGACATGCCCGCCGGACTGATGGAGATGGCCACCATGCTGGGACGCCTCGGGGCGATCGTGAATGTACGGATGTGCGGCGGGCGCTACGATGAGATTCTCGACGTCGTGGCGGCCGCCGATACCGTGATCTGCTGGCGCTGAGCGGCGTTTCCGGGAAAATTATACACGCCGTCCGAAAAAGCGATGAGCGGCGCGGCTGCGCCGATTTCAGGCGGGTTCCCCTATCGCCGGTAAATTCGGTCTTGGGCCGTTTCATGGCATCGTGGTACGTACGGGTCGACGCGAAATAATTGGGGTGTCCAGGGACTCCCCCTCTCCACCAGCACGATATCGGCCCTGGCAGACGGGTCCGCACACGCGAACACTTTCACGTCAGTTTCCCGCGCATGATACTCACGGGCTCCGATATGTACAGTGTTCGGATCGATACCGCGTTCTGACCTGCGTCAAAGACACACGCCGCCACTATGCATATCTTGCACATAATATTGGCGTGCGCGCTATCTCATGCGGAGGGAGTCATGACACCGACCAAACCCGGAGTCGGGCCGCATTCGCCGGTGAAGGAACCGAAGTTCTGCCGCTGCCGTCTGTGTCACGAACATTTCTACGGCGAGACCATTGCGCAGGCGCGCGCGTCCTGCGTGGAACACGCCAGGCGCCGCCATCCCGACTGGCATGTGACCGCGTGTTTCTGTCCCGACTGACGCGCCGTATGTTCCCGTCGTGGACAGCCATCGCGTCCCCGGAGGTGCGACATGCCGCTTCGAGCTTGGACAGGAGTGTTGCTGATGATCATGACCACTACGACAATCGCCCGGGAAACGCAGTCCTTGCCGCTGCCGCCGCCGCAGACTGACGGCGGCAAACCGCTGATGCGGGCACTCAAGGAACGGCATTCCACCCGCGAGTTCAGCTACGAGGCGTTGCCGCCGCAGGTGCTGTCGAACCTGCTGTGGGCCGCGGCCGGCGTGAACCGGCCGGCGTCGGGTCAGCGCACCGTCCCGTCGGCGCGTGACTGGCGCGAGATCGACGTGTACGTCGCGACGGCGGACGGCATGTACCGGTATGATGCCAAGGTGCATGCGTTGCGACTGCTCGTCGCACGCGACCTGCGCGCGCTCACGGGCGTGCAGGAATTCGTTGCGGTGGCGCCGGTCAACCTGGTCTACGTCGCTGATTTCGACCTCATGGAGGGCGCCGCCGCCGATCAGAAGGAATTCTACGCGGCGACCGATGCCGGTTTCATCGCGCAGAACGTTTACCTTTACTGCGCCTCCGCGAACCTCGCCACCGTGGTGCGTGGATCGGTCGACCGCGAAGCACTCGCCAAAGCCATGGGCCTGGCGCCGCACCTGCGGATTATTCTGGCCCAGACCGTGGGTTATCCCGCCAGGGAGCAGTAAACTGACCGGAACAGCTGCGTTCCAATGCCCTGGACCCGTTCAGTTCACGCCAGTGTCGAGGCGGCGCATGTGAGCTGCGTTCATTCCTGCCGTGTTGCTGTTTCCGCTCCCGCTGGTGGCCGTTTTCTTCGCCGGACTCAGAATAACGAGCGAATGCTATGCTAAAGACAAAGTTCCGGTTGCTATGAAGGAATTCAAAAGCCATGGACTTCGGCAAGACAGTCGACAGCACTATGAAATACTTTCAGGGCCACCCACTCATGGGCGCCGGTGCTGTCCTGGCCCTGATCGTACTGATCTATCTCAAGCCAAAGGCCGTGTTCAAGCTCGCGGCGGCGGCGATGATCCTGGTCGCGGTGTTGTACGTGGGTTCGTTTCTGATCGACCTCACGAACACCGGCATTCACGAGCAGGACAAGTCTCTCAGCGACCCCCACCTCAAGCAGCAGGACCTGTAGCAACAGGACGTCGGATCGGATTGCCGGCCGTGATAAAATATGAATAAGGTGCCGGTTTGCGGATCGCGCGAACCTCAGGTCAGGCTATGCTGAATGATGGACTGTCGAGCGCGCTGCATGGAAAGTCTGAATGACGAATCGCAAGAACTGCTGACCAGGCTTCCGGGCACCGCGAGCCGCCGGCGCGCCGGCGAGTTGGATGACGCCGTTTTCGCAACACTGTATTTTTTCTACTGGCAGATCGCTCGGCACGGCGCGCGGTTCGCCTCACGCAAGTGCAAGCGTGATCCTCGCCCGGACATCGGCGCCTGTCTGGCCGACATCGCGAGCACGGACGGTGACACCTTGCGGGGCCTTTTGCTCGCTTGGCTCGATCGATATCAATTTCACGGCGTGATCGCCAATGTGCCGGTGGCGCTGGCACAATGGCTGCGCGGCGCCTGGCGCCTCGCGTTGCGCGAAGATATTCCGGACCCGCGCGAGGTACTGCGCATGCAGGCGCATGGCATGCGTCCCGTGACGGTGCTTACGGCGTGGCCGCGCCTGCGTCAGCCGGTACTGAACAAACCGGATGCGTTCGCGTTTTTCCTGCACGATCTCGAGCACGCCTACAAGTTTTTTCACTCGCCGGCGCTGCACGCCGGCCAGCTCGCGTTTTTTGCGGCGCTGGACCGTGCCATCGACCGCGGCGAGTTTGCGTCGTATTTCGGCGATACCGAGTTCTCCGGAAAGTTCCATTACCTGATGAGCGACATGAACACCCACCCGGAGCACAGCCGGCAGTATTTGCGTGCGATCCTGGTGGAATTTCACCGGCGCCGCGAACGCAAGCGGACAGCCGAAGCACTCAACCAGACGTCGGAGCGCGCCATCACGAATCTGATACGCGTCGTGGAGATTCCCGCGCTGCTCGCCGTGCGCGCGTGAACCACGGTGGGGCGCGCCATGCCCGGCGCGCCCCGACGCGTTCTGCCGACCGGGGTTACGAATGATCCTCGTCCTCGTCATGGTCCTCGTGTGTGCCGTTGCCGGCGTGGTCGCGATGCGCGTCGTGGTCCTCGGCACGCTTGCCGGGTTCCGCGACTTGGGCGAACGGTTTCGACGTGGCGGAGTCGTTCCGCCTGAATTTTTCCTGTGCGACCAGGGCGGTATGAACTGGCAGATCGATTCCGAGTCCCGGGGACCATTCGCGTCATCGGCCCAGTTGTTCCATCAGCCGAACTTGCGCGGCGGCCGGGGATTCGGCGCCATTGGCGGGCGTGGCCAGGGTGATCGTGGTACCGTCGAAGGCCGCCAGCGATAACAAATTGGATTTCATGGGTGCCAATCCACTTAATTTGAGGTTGTAACGGGCGCCTGAGCGGGCGGATTTCCTCGAGTTGCGCCGGAGCTTACTCCTGAAATCTCGATTCTCCCTGCATGAAAACCGTCGTCCGAGCATGAAACAAAGCCCGATTGGGCTGTGGGTCCGCCCGAACCAAGCGTTCTCGGCGTTGTCTTATCTCGATTTGTCCGATACCACCCGGAAATCACATGACACGGCGACTGACTACAATTAGATACAGGAAGACGAGGATCCCCGCGTTCCTCCCATAGATCAGTCAGGACGACACGATGCCATCGGCACAAGAGCGGGCCAAGGCGCTGGCCCAGGAAATGAGAAAAGCCATCCGCGACGCGAAGGCCGCCGAGGCGCGCGCGCGACGGCTGGGCGAAGAAGTGATGCAGGCTTTGGCCGAGGCCAGGGAAGAGGCCGAAGCGGCCAGTGTTGTCGTCGAATATCCCGTCGGCCGTTATGAATGCAAGCGTTGCGGTCAGAGCACGATATTGTCGCGTCCGTATCACGATCTGCCGGCGTGCGATAACTGCGGCAGTCACGAATACGTTGGCGCCGAGCCCAAGGTCACGCGAATCGAGCCCCCGCCGCCCAAGCAATATCGCGCCGGCCTGTACGAGTGCACCGCCTGCGGCACGCGCGTCGCCCTGGCGACCGATGACGACGAGCTTCCGGCGTGCGATCTGTGCGGCGCCGCCGAACTCAAACCGCTGTAACAAACTCCGCCGTTTTCGCGTTTCACGACGCGGCCCTTTCCGCCCGGATGCCCCCGGAATAAGATAATCCCTCAGACGTAAATTTTCTGCGGCGCCTGAAAAGTGGCGCTGCATTTCCTGCGTGGAGGAATCACTATGCGACTGAAAAGGCTCGTACCTTTCATGCTGGGTGCAGTGGTGTCGGCGCCACTACCGGCGGCGGACGTGCTGAACGTGAAACTGATGACGCTCGATCTGGCACGCGAAATTGCCAATCACACGCTCGACGCCTGTCGCAATCAAGGCTATCGGGTGTCGGTGGTCGTGGTCGATCGCGACGGTGCGCCGCAGGTGGTATTTCGCGACGCCTACGTCGCGCGTTTTGCGACTGACATCGCCGAACGCAAAGCCGGCGCAGTGATTCTCTCTGGCGTCAGTTCGGGGGAGTTTCGCAAGAACCGGGACGACATTCATGCCGAACTGAACGAGATCCCAGGGGTGCTGTTGCTGCAGGGCGGCCTGCCGATCCGCGCCGGCGGTTCCCTGATCGGGGCGGTCGGTGTGAGCGGCGCACCCGGTGGTGACAAGGATGAGTCCTGCGCCGCGGCCGGCATCAAGGCGGTCCAGGAGCGACTCGATTTCGTCGAGTGAGATGACGATGCGCGTCCGGGCAGCCGTCGTCTCGCTGGCGCTGCTGGTTCTCTCCGGCTGCACCGCTGCGCCCAAGGGCGTGCAACCGGTGGGTGATTTCGACGCCGAGCGTTTCCTCGGCCAGTGGTATGAGATCGCGCGCCTCGACAATCGTTTCGAACGCGGACTCACTCGCATCTCGGCCACGTACACGCGCCGCCGCGACGGTGGCATCAACGTAATCAATCGCGGCTTCGATCCCGCGGACGGAGAATGGCGCGAGACCAGGGGTCGCGCGTATTTTCTCGGCGATCCGAAAGTCGCGAGCCTGAAGGTGACGTTCTTCTGGCTGTTTTACGGCGGTTATCACGTGATCGCGCTCGACCGCGCAGGTTACCAGTATGCGCTGGTGTGCGGCCCGTCGCGTTCGCATCTGTGGATACTGGCGCGCGAGCCGCGCCTGCCGCAAGATACGCTGCGTTCGCTGATCAAGGTCGCGAAAGATGACGGATTCAATACCGAAGCGTTGATATTCGCGGATCAGGACGGCAGTGGCGCGCCCCGCTAGCGGCGCCGCCACCGTACCGTTCGACGCAGGAGGACATTATGCTCGATTTCATGAAGAAACTGAAAATGCCCGGATTAAACGAGGCCTTGCCAGGGCGCGCCGAGAAAATGCGAGTGCCGGCGAAACATTTCGTCAACGGCAATGCGCTCGAGCCGCCGTTTCCGGAGGGCATGGAGCTGGCGCTGTTCGGGCTCGGATGTTTCTGGGGCGCGGAGAAATATTTCTGGCAGTTGCCGGGCGTCTACGTGACCGCGGTCGGTTACGCCGGTGGCCACACGCCCAACCCGACCTACCAGGAAGTGTGCAGCGGCATGACCGGTCACAACGAAGTGGTGCGCGTGGTGTTCGACCCGAAGCGGATCGGTTACGCGCAGCTGCTCAAGGCATTCTGGGAAGCGCACGATCCGACCCAGGGCATGCGCCAGGGCAACGACGTCGGTACGCAGTACCGCTCCGGTGTCTATGTCTACAACGAGGCGCAGAAGCAGGCGGCGCGCGCTTCGCTGACGCGTTACCAGGATGAGCTCAAGAAGGCGGGTTATCCTCCGATCACCACTGAAATTCACGATGCGCCCGAGTTCTACTACGCCGAGGATTACCACCAGCAGTATCTGGCGAAAAACCCGCGCGGATACTGCGGCCACGGCGGCACCGGCGTGACCTGTCCGCTGTAGTGCGTGATTTCGCAGACGATTTACACCGTCGGGCACGGCAACCGCAAGCTCGACGACTTGATCACGCTGCTGACGGCGGCGCGCATCGAGTCGCTGGTCGACGTGCGTGCGCAACCGCGCTCGCAGCACAATCCGCAGTTCAACGACGATTCCCTGCGCGCGGCCTGTGAGCGCGCCGGCATCGTTTACCATTGGGCCGGGCGGCAACTCGGCGGTCTGCGCACGCCGCGCCCGGGCTCGCCGCACGTGGCCCTCGAGGAGAGCCGGCGCGGTTTTGCCGATCACATGGACACGGAGGCGTTCAGGAAGGGCGCATCGCAGTTGCAACATCTGGCGGCGCGTGGCGCGTGCGCGATCCTGTGCGCCGAGCGCGAACCGGCGCACTGTCATCGCGCACTGATCGCGGATTATCTGACGTTGCAGGGTATGCGCGTGGTGCACCTGATCGCGCCCGGCGAATCGCGCGAGCATCTGCTGTCACCCGAGGCGCGGCGCGAATCCGCGGCGCTCATATACGACCGCCAAACGACGGGGCCGCTGGATCTGGGCTAACGCAGCTGGATCTTGCCGCCGCCGGGCAAGCCGCCGGGGCCGAAACCGCCCGCGCCCTTGTCCGGGATGACGATGGACGAAGCCGCCTCGCGCCGCATCTCCTGCAATTCCTTCATGGCGCGTTCGAACGCCTGTTTCACTGCGGCGGCGTAATTGGTTACCGCTTCCTCGAGCGACTGCGCGTTGATCTCGAAGGAGAGTGGCAGCGCGCCGACGTTGGTCAGCAACTGCGCCTCGCCGATGAAAACGCTCTTGCGTGCCGGATCGGGCGCACCGTCGGCCTTGACCGGCGTGAGCCGGCGGATCGTGCCCACGCGGCGATCGGTGAAGATCTCCTCGCGATACAGGGTGGTGCCATCCATTTGCAAATCATTGGTCGTGTTTTCAGGTTTGGTGTTCATGAAGTGTGGCCTCCGCTACGGTCCGGATTCTACCAAACGAATTGACCGAATGCCGCATCTCGATGCGCCCGGCATGCTCGCCTTATTCCGAATCCGGCCGGTTGGGACGCGCCGGGGAATGCAGGGGTTTGAAGACGCGGCCTTCGGCTCGCAGGAAGCGGATGAAGAATTCGAAAAAAATCAGCCGCGTGGTTTGCACGAATACCACCAGGGTTTCCAGTGTCACGATCACGATCTGCGAGATGAAAAGCACTATCCAGTAGCTCCAGCGATTGGGCATCATGCCCGCCAACTGCATCATGGCCGAGGAGATGGCCGCGTGCCCCAGCGCGAACACGCCGACACGCATGAATGAAATGGTGTTCACGGCCAGCTGGAACACGCTTTCCAGCAAACGGCCGAGGGAGCGGCCAATGCCGTGCCTTGGGTTCATTCGATACAAGATCAGGCTGCCGGCCAAAAACCAGATCAACGCGATCGCCGCGGCGTAGTATCCGACGCGATGAAAAAACGCCGATAACGAACTGACGTACAACACCAGCAACGCGCCGTCTGCGAGCAGCCAATCCTGGAGTTCCTCGCGCCAGTAGGATTCCACCGCGGAGAACAGCAGCCCCAGAAAAATCAGACCCGCCCCGAAGAACAGCGGCGCAAACAGCACCGCGACCGGATGCACCAGGGGTTTCAGCCACAGCGGTTGAATCACGCCGTCGAAGCCGAACAGCTCGCCAAACACCAGACCGAACACCATGGCAGACATTCCGCACGGGATCAGGAAACGGGCTTCCGGCCAACGCCGGTACAACACCAGGCTGAAAAGGACCAGAAGCAGGCCGTGACCGAGATCCGGAAACATGTATCCGAAGAGCAGCGGCACCACGAACACCACCACAACGCTGGGATCGACCTCGCCTTCCTCCGGCATGCCATACATGCTGAGGAAAGGTTGAAAGGGCCGCGCCCACCAGGTGTCGAGGGTTTTCAACGGCGCGGCCGGATTGATGGGAAAACTTACAAACCGCACGAAGGCGTCGATGCCATGTTTGCGCAACAGCTCCTGGAGCTGCCCCGGGTCTGCATAGCTGGTCCAGCCGGCGATGTGGCAATACTTCCCCTCCGCGCGCAGCGCCGCCGCCTGCTGCGTGTACCACTTGAGCAATGCCATGTCTTCCAGGGCCTCGCGCAGTTTCCGGTCGTCTTTCACCGACCCGGCCGCGCGTTGCAACATCGCGATATTGTTCAGCACCACGTCCAGGCGCGCGCCGACTTGCCCGGGCCAATCCTCGCTCCGCGGGGCCAGCCACGCCGGCATTTCAACGCGGTAGCACGTTCCTTCCCGGACCGCGGTTTCTATCTCGGGGGCTTGCTCTGGCAGACCGACCAGGATCAGAAAACGGTGGCGCAGCCCCGAGACCACTTCCTTGAAAACGTCTACCAGTGTCTCATCCAGGGATTGCTCGTGCGGGCACGCGTATAAACCCTTGTACAGCAGCTCGCCCGGATGCGCCAACAGCGACACGTCTTCGCGGCTTTGTCCGAAGGAGGCCAGGTATTCCTGGAGCAGCATCAGGTTGTCGCGTTCCGTTTCCAACTCGTGCAGGCGATCCAGCAGGGGGCCGATATCCGTGAGCCATCTCTCGAGCACGGCCATGGCACTTTGCGCGGACTGATCGGGTTTTTTATCGAGCGCGTAGGGCCGGCGCTCATGCTCGGGCAGGTAATCCTGATACGGCTGCGCCAGGCGGTCGAATCGCTGAATGGCGTCCACGATGGCGCCGGTTTCCAGGCCGGCGTCGATTTTTGGATTGGTATCCAGTTCCACCTCGCCCGTGCCCGCCAGCACCTCAAGCGCGTGAACCGTCTGGTGACGCGGGGTGTACAGCTCGAATAACTGGGTTGAGCGGGGCCGCAGCCTCATGATGTCAGTGTAATTCATCGACTCCGGACCGGGGAATCACTTTACCGACTGCGGAACGCGGCCAAGCACCGCCCCGGGCCCCGGAAATCCGCCTTCGTGGGCAGCGATCCCTTACAATGAGGCGGAGACTATGATCCGGTATTTACCCGTCGATTCGATTCCAGGCGCGTATTCGCGGCGACAATGCATGCGGCAATAACGGCATGAACGGGATAAACCGACGCGCAGGCGCTTCGCCGCCGGAGGCGAGTAATGACTATTTGGCCGAACACGCCGACCTGCTGATCGCGAGCTATCGCCATTGGACCGGCCGCGAACTGGTGGACGCCGGGCCGTCGGCGCTCGTGCGGGCCCGGACGCTCTACGAGGCGCCGTTCGTGGTGGCCTCGCACGGCACCGAACCGGACCCGGTATTCAATTACGGCAACCGCGCCGCGCTCGCGCTGTTCGAGACGACCTGGGAGGCTTTCACGTCTTTGCCTTCGCGCCTCTCCGCCGAAACCGTGGTGCGCGCGGAACGCGAGCGGCTGCTGGCGCGGGTGCACGCCCACGGATTCATCGACGACTACAGCGGCGTGCGCATCTCGACCCGCGGGCGCCGGTTCCGGATCGCGCGCGCCACGGTATGGAACGTGGTGGATGCGAACCGCGCGCCTCGCGGTCAGGCGGTGATGTTCCGCGACTGGGAATATCTTTGACTGGATATTAGCGATGGGGTGATTTATAAATGGACAGTGCGGCCGCAGGTCGGGTCGCCACGTCAGCGCGAGCAGAGCGGAGTTGCGGGATGACGCAGCAGCGAGTCTTGTGGTATTTCGCCGATCCCATGTGTTCCTGGTGCTGGGGGTTCGCGCCGGTGATGAGCGCGATCAAGGAGAAATATTCAGACAGATTCCGGATCGCCCTGGTGCTCGGCGGTCTGCGTCCGGGCACGAATGAACCGGTCACGCCGCAATTCCGCGACGAGATCCTGCATCACTGGCGCGACGTCCAGCGCATGACCGGGCAGACCTTCATGTTCGAGGGCGCGATGCCGGACGGATTCGTGTACGACACCGAACCGCCGTCGCGCGCGGTGATCACCGTGTCCGAATTCGATCCGGAAACGACCTTTCCCTATTTCAAATCGGTGCAGGCGGCCTTTTATGCGCGCAGGCAGGACATCACGCAGGCACACACGCTGGCCATGCTGGCGGAACCGTACGGCGTCAAGCCGCCGCAATTCCTCGAACGATTCCATTCGGAAGAAGCCAGAACCGGAACCCGCAAGCATTTCGAGATCACACGGCAGTCCGGCGTGCGCGGTTTTCCGACCGCCGTGCTGCAAAACGAATCCGGGCACCGGCTCCTGACCAACGGCTATCAGCCGTTCGAGGACCTGCGTCCGCAAATCGAGGCATGGCTGGCGCAAACGGACGCGCCGGGCACCCCAACCTGAGGTTAGCATGCATCTCGTCACATTTATCGAAGGCGGCGAGCGTCGCATCGGGCTGCACGACACGGCGCGCGGCGAGATCGTGGACCTGGCGCAAGCGGCGCCGGAACTGCCGCGCGACATGATCGCATTCATCGCGCTCGGCGAAGCGGGTCTGGCGGCGGCGCAACGCGCGCTGACGGACAAGTCGGCGCGTCTACCGCTGGCGCAGTTGCGGTTGGCAGCGCCGATTCCGCGGCCGGTCCGCAATGTATTCTGCGTCGGCAAGAACTATCGCGAGCACGCGCAGGAATTGCAGAAGGAAGGCTCGACGATTGCGGCCCGGGACGCGATTCCCGAGGTACCGATATTCTTCACCAAGGCGACATCGACGGTGATCGGCCCGGGCGATCCGATCCCGGCGTGGCTCGACCCGACGCGCTCGACCGATTACGAAGGCGAGCTTGCGGTGGTGATCGGTCCCGGCGGCCGCGGCATCGCGCGTGCCGACGCGATGCGCCATGTGTACGGCTACACCATTATTAATGACGCCACCGCGCGCGTGTTGCAGGGCCGTCACCAGCAGTGGTTCCTCGGCAAGAGTATCGACGGGTTCTGCCCGATGGGCCCGGCGGTCGTGACCACCGACAGCGTGCCGGATCCGGGACAACTGCGGGTGCAGACACGGGTGAACGGCGAATTGCGGCAGAACGCCACGGTTTCCGGCCTTATTTTCGACATCCCGGCACTGATCGAAACCTTGTCACGCACGCTCACGCTCGAGCCGGGCGACCTCATCGCCACCGGCACACCCGCTGGCGTCGGCATGGGTTTCAAGCCGCCGAAATATCTGAAGAAGGGCGACGTGGTCGCGATCACCATCGAACCCATCGGCACGCTCGAGAATCCCGTGGCGTGACGGGAACCGCTCGATTACGGATTTTCCGCGGGTTTGCGTTCCCAGATGATCCGGCCGTCGCGCCAGACGCGGCGCACGCGGTGAAACGGCACGCGATGGTATCCGCCTTCGGCGTCGAACACCTCGAAGAGCTGCGGCGAGCCGGCCGGGAATTCGACTGCCTCGAGCGGCACCACCAGAATACGGCGCTGCAGGCGGTCGTAGTAGCCGATCTCGAACCTGCCCGCGCGGAACCGCGGATCCCAGCGGATGCGTTGCAGCAATTTATGGATAGGCATCACGGCTTCCTTGCACCGATGCGAATGATCAGCGCGCGGACCGTCTGTTGTCGCGGGGGAATCCGGACTAAAACCATCGCGGCGCGGTGCTCCTGGAATCGCGCACGGACTTGATCAACCCCGCCGTCATCGCGAGCATGCCCAGACTGAATACGCCCCAGCTGAAGGCGCCCGGCCGGTAATCGCGAAAGCCTTCGACTCCCTGGGCGAGAAGGGGAAACCCCGGTAACAGAAATGTGGCCAGCACCAGCGCCGCGCCGGCAAGGAACAATGTGCCGGAGAACGGTGTGAGGCGTACATGGGTACCCGCGATCAGTGCCCACGCGCTCCACGCGACGAAGAGCAGCGCCACGGCCACGGGTGCGATCCATGGGCTCAGCCACGGCCAAGGGATGAGGAACAGCACGTCCCACTCGAGCCAGCTCACCGGCCAGCCGAGCACGAGTTTGAGCCAGACGTAATAAAAAATATCCCACAGACCGAAGATGAATAGAAACGCCGCAAACACGCGCGTGAAATTTTTTTCCGCCAGCCAGGCGACACACAGGATTATTATCAACGTGCCCAGTTCGCGCGCCAGCTCGACCTGCAAGGCATCCTCGGGCAGCAGCCGCAGGGGAAATATCATGAGCGGACGATCCGGATAATAGAGGGCGCGCAGGTGCACTACGACCGCCGCTTCCAGGAAAGCCATCGCGATGGCGACGATGAAGAGTAAGGACAGGGATTTGACGGCTTTATGCATCGGTCGCGGGTCGTGGCCGGGTGGCGCAGGCGGAATCAGGTTTCGGTTTCTCTCTTTTCTGCATGAGCGAACCGGAGCGGTTGACGGCAGCGGCGACAGTAATAGCGCCGGCCGCGCAGCGCATTGCGGTGGCGCCGCGTCCCCAGCGTGTGTCCGTCGGGGCAGCTGCAGTGATAACGATACGCCGCCGTCATGCCGGGCCGGACGTCGTAATCATGGCAGCGCCGCGGTTCGAGCCCGAAGACCTCGCGCATGATCGCCGCCCACTGCGCGCCGTGCGGCGCGATCGTCGGACCATGCAACCGGTGCGCGAGAAGATGACTGACTTCGTGCGGCACGGTGTTGCCCAGGAAATCCTCGATATTGCGCTCGAGCAGCGGGCGGTTGATACGGATCGCGTTGCCAGTGGTGTGCGCTACGGCGGCCGCCATCCCGCGCAGGTTGAAAGCGAGACGCGGGCGCTCGAAACGGCGCCGGAAGTGAATTTCGGCGCGACGGTAACACGCCTCGACGGCGGCGAGCAGCCGCGACTCCGGTGACACCGCGGAGACGTCATTCGCCTCGGTGTTCGCGGACACCAGTTCCAGGGTCAATTGCAAATGTGTGTCATCCATGGATCGTCGGGTCGCCTGATTGGCGGATTATGCGGGGCCGGATGCGCGCGGTCCAATCGGCGCGGCGTGCGCGCGCAACCCGTGTCCGGCCCGCCGTGACAGAGGAGAGTCTTTGGAGAATCGGCGGCGCGCTTGCAAAATTCATCCGTGCACGCGGCAGGCGCCATCGTCTGGGCGCGGATCGCGTTGTTATTTCTTGACTTTTCGCCCGGGCTCCATAAAACTCTTCGATGATTTGCGTCCCCGGAGGTTCAAAGGATTGGCCAGCACGGGTTTGCAAACCGCGATATCCACGGCGCCGCCGTCGAGGCGGGGAGGTGGCGCATTCACCACCGCGTAGCCGATCCGACGATGCCGTCGGCCCGGCTTCGGGGATGGCGTCTTTTCCGCCCCGGCGCCGCCGTTATCTTCCCCTCTAATAAATCAGTTACCAATCGCGCGTTCGCGCGCGTCCCGGCTCGTCCCGTTGTGGGCGATAGGCAAGACGCTCGCGCCGGGCGAATGCGCCGTGGCAAGCAATGGCGCGGCGGAAAATCAGCAGGAGATGCTTCGCTTCATCGAATAATACATCCAACCGAATCGCGTTTCGTTGCCGTCCGACCGCGATCGTCGGACGCGACGCGGAACGCAAAACCAGGAAGGGGCGAATTACCGCCCCTTTTCATTTCTCTCGACCGAAATCCGGAGGTGTTTTTCACATGAAGATCATAGCGATTGCCAATCAGAAGGGTGGGTGCGGCAAGACCACCACCGCGATCAATCTGGCCGCCTGTCTCGGGAAGAAGGAACGGCGCGTACTGCTGATCGACCTCGATCCCCAGGGCCACTCGTCGCTCGGTTTCGGGGTTTACGATGAACACGCGCGCGATTTGTACGACGTGTTCACTGGTGAAGTGAAACTCGAGGAGATCATCCTGCCGGGCGTCTTCCCCGGCGTGGACGTGGTACCGGCGACCATGACGCTCGCGGCCGCGGAGCATCTGCCGGTGAGCCGCGACGAACGCGACCGGTTGCTGGAGTTGCATCTGAAACCGCTTCGCAAGCGCTACGACTACGCCGTCATTGACTGTCCGCCCTCGCTCGGTCTGCTGTCGTTCAACGCGCTTGCGGTATCGGACCTGGTATTGATCCCGATCGAGATGAGCCTGTTCGGTCTCAACGGCATCGAGCACATGTACGAAACCATCGCCCTGCTGCGCGAGCGCCATGAACGCGAGATTCCCATCCGCGTGCTTCCGACGCTGATCGACAGCCGCACGCGACTGTGCCGGCAATTCCTGCACGAGGTGGCGGAGCGCTTCGCCGACGACGTCTCGCCGGTGATGGTGCAATTCACGGTGCGCCTGAAGGAAGCGGTGCGTCAGGGTAAGCCAATCGTTGCATACGATCCCAGTTCGGTCGCGGCGGTACAGTACGGCCGTCTGGCCGATGAAATCATTTCCTGCGTGCACGAAGGCGCCACCATCGCGGAGAATGGCCAGACCGAGGCACGCGTTACCAGCGTGAAACTTGCCTTCGATGACGCCCGCTCGGCGCTCGGCCGCCGGCGCGGCCAGCAGAAAGTGGTGCTGCATCTTTTCGGCTACGAGGGAAAGCGTGTTCAGCTCGCCGGCGATTTCAACGATTGGAAGCCGGATCAGGGCGTGCTCACCCGCACCGTTGACGGCGTGGTGGAAAAAACCGTGATGCTGATGCCGGGGACATACCAGTACCGTTACATTATCGATGACGTTTGGCAGGAGGATCCCTCGAATCCCGAAGTGGTGGAAAATTTCTCGGGCGGGTATAACTCGATCCTGCACGTCGTGGAGGAGCACGACGCCGTCAGCGTCTAGTCGCCCGTCGGGAAAAATTCTCGCCGCGCGCACGAAACCGGGAATTGAAAACCGGCAATCGCTGAATAAACAGGTCTGGACTTTGGACCCCGACGGCGTGACACTGGAAGCCGTCAATTCAGGATCTTGCGGCGGCGCGCCGGACCTGCCGAAAGGCGCAATGCCCCGGGTCGCGGTGTTGACCCCCATAGGCTGTTCCCTTATCTCCAGGCCGAAGGAGCGATTCATGTACAAGCGAATCCTGATTGCGGTCGACGGCAGCGACAGCGCCGATCGCGCCTTGGAGGAAGCCGTGCGCCTGGCCAAAGCGGACGCAGCGGCGCTGAAAATCGTGTTTGTCGACGGGGAGGATGAGATCAGCCGGCAGATCATGGAAGTGGCCGTGGCGAAGGCGCGCAACGCCGGACTGGTTCCGGAAAGCGGGCTGTTGGTCAAGCTTCCGACTGAGGGAATCAGCGACGTCATCTTGCAGGAAGCGGGGCGCTGGACCGCCGATCTTGTCGTGATCGGTACCCATGGGCGCCGCGGAATCGCGCATGCGCTGGTCGGCAGCGTGGCGGAAGCAGTGATCCGCACCGCGACCATACCGGTGCTAGTCGTGCGACGGTCGTGAAACAAACCGCCTTGGCCGGAAAGATATCGATCTCAGATGAATTCTTTCCTGGCCCGGGCAAACGAATGTTTCAGGTCTTCGATGGCGCTATCCATGCCGGATTTCAGTTTTTTCCAGGCCTGGACATTGACCGCTTTCACGTCACCCAGCTTCGATTCAGTGGCATCCCATTTCTTGTCGAGCGCCTTGATATCGGCGTCGAGCTTGGCCTTGGCGTCGACGCGCGCCTCCCGCGCCTTGACGCCCAGCCGGTCGATGCCGACCCTCAGCTCATCGATCTCTTTTTGCGCCTCGTGGACGTATTTGTCCCGTTCCTGTTCCGCGTAAGTCGCCGCGCTGTGCGTCGCCCGTGCCGTGTCGTGCGTCACGTCCTTCGCCGTGACATCGGCGTGCACATTTTTGCCGAAACCGGCAAGGGAGATCATCAACATCAGCGTCATTAAGAATATGAACCTAATCATGTTGAACCTCCTGGTTAGCTGTAGTTTATCCGGAGCAGGCTGCTTAAGCCGTTGAGCAGTTTGATGGTTGTTGGTCCTGAAGTTCCCATTGGTTCTGCTGTCTATCGCTTTCGACCGGATTCGATCCTAAATATCGTCCATGCGCGCGACAAGCGCCGTTCCGATCGGTCCGGTGTAAATTCGGACGGACGGCGAATTCCCCCGCCCATCCCGAGATAATCGAACGGAATCGCGTTGCGGCGTGGGTTCCTTAAATCAATTGTGGCTCCTACAATGACCGCATCCCGTCGGCCAAGTTTCCGGGGCCAACGTCAATAATTACGGGAGGATTCCTGAACATGATCGCGCTTTCGGCATTGAACGTGCGTTACGGCATTCCCGGCCAGCTCACCTTCAAGGAAGGTTCCGGCGGGATGACCGTGGGCGAGGTAACGAGTATGCATGCGGCCGCGGCGGTGACGCTGCAAGGCGCGCAGGTGATGATGTGGACGCCGCAGGGACAATCACCGGTGATCTGGCTCTCGCGTGCCGCCCGGTTCGCGCCCGGCAGGTCGATGCGCGGGCGGCGCGCCGGTATGCTGGCCGTGGTTCGGTCTGCATGCGACCGGTCCGGTCTTGCCCGCGCACGGTTTCGCCCGCACCGTGCCGTGGGAGGTGACCGAATCGCGCGCGCTTGCCGACGGCACCACCGAGATGGCGCTGGCACTGGTGGAGAACGAGCAGACGCGCGCCCAGTGGCCGCATCGTGCACGGCTTTCCCATCGCATCAGCGTCGGACACACGCTCAAGCTCGCGCTCACTGCGGTAAACACCGGCGATCACGATTTTGTCATCGGCGAGGCGCTGCACACCTATTTTGAAATCGGCGATATCGACGATATCCGCATCACCGGTCTGGAAGGCGCTGAATATCTCGACAAGGTCGGCGGGGGCAGCGCGCGACGACGTCAGGACGGGCCGGTGACCTTTGCGGCCGAGACTGACCGGATTTATCTGAATACCGAATACCGAAGCCGAATGCGTCATCGAAGACGCGCGCTTGAAGCGGCGCATCCGTATCGCCAAGAGCGGTAGTCGCTCGACCGTGGTGTGGAACCCGTGGGCGGCGAAGGCGGACAGGATGGGCGACCTGGGGCCGGACGGCTGGCGCCGGATGGTGTGCGTGGAAAGCGCCAACGCGGCCGACGACGTCGTGACGGTCAAAGCCGGTGCCACCCACACGCTGGCGGTGGAGTATCGTGTCGAAACGCCGTATCGGCGACGAAGGATGGTGCCTTGTTATTTATGAATAATGACCCTGCGCACCCGGAGCCGTCAGTGCCTCGTCCCAGGCCTGGCTGACGGGAAACAGACTGCGATAACTGCAGTAACAGCTGGTCGCCGCGAGAGGCAGGATCACGCTGCCGGCTACGAGCCAGAGAAGATTCCCGATCCAGAACGAGAGGTATGAGGCGACGCCGCCCAGAAGGATCGGTGCCAGCAGCAAAAGCGGCAGTACTACCAGCAGACCGGCGGCGTAGTGGATGCCGGTCCTGAAGCTGCGCAGGAGCGCCGGGAACAACGGTTCATCGCGCAGGAACGCGAGCGGTAGCGCGTAGATCAAGGAGGCGGCCAGACCGAAATAAAGCACGATCACGACCAGCGCCGCGGCGAGCGCGGCGAGCAGCGCACCGGGTTCGAGGTTGCTCCAGCGATTGACCCAGAGGTCGCCCGCCAGCAACTGCACGAGTATGTTGATCATGAGCGAGCCGATCATGCAGTACAGGCCCGCGGCGATGGCCGGCATCAGGCCATTCGGGTCGCGGAATATCTTGAGAAATTCCCGGGGCGATTGCTCGACGGCGGCACGGCGCAGTTCCGCCGGCAATGCGATCTTCTGCCGGCTCACGGCGTCGATGCTGAGGGTGGCATTCGCGAGCAGCATCGGCGCCAGCAGGGCGATCAGCAGGTTGCCAGCCAACGGTATCAGCGTGAGCACGCTGACCGTCAAGGCGCAGAGAAACCCCATCGGCGCGAGCAGCCAAGGGTTGCGCCGGAACAGGCGCCAGCCGCATCTTAGCCAGCGGAATCCCAGCACCGTGTGTCTCTTGAATCGTTGCAGGCGGTCCTCCCAGAGTCGGCCGTCACTTTCCGCGTCGCGGTCGAGCCGGACAGCTCAGTTAAGCTTAGGCCCGACCCGGCGCGTTTCGGTCCTCGACATCGTGCGTATATCGCGCGCGCCGTACCGCCGGTCCCCGGCGCCGGCTGAGGCGAGCGCAAACCTTGGGGTCGCGGGGCCTCTCAGCGCTGGCAACGCAGTGAGTTCTCGAGGCGGGTAATCTGGTTGTTGTTGGCCTGCTGTTGCGCGTCGCAATTGACCGTCGAGTTCTTGTTGATGCACTCGCGGATCTGTTCAAGCAGCTGGTCGATCTCCCGGTTGCAGCGGGCATTCCGGGTATGCGGGCGTCCGATCCCGAACTCTTCGGGCGTGAAGTCGCTGCGGTGCTCGGTAATAATCTCCGGTGGCGCCTCCGGCGGCGGTTTGTGACAGGCCGCCAGGCTGAGGGCCAGGAGCGTAATGGCGATCAACGGGCGCATGCGCATATTCTTGAAGTCTAGCTCAGAGCGGCTAATCCACGTAAAAAAGCGTAATTTCGAGGTTTGCGTATACCCCAGCCTTACGGCGCCGCCGCGCCCGAGCCTGTGCTACGATTTTCTGGACCATCTGGATTCGGACGATCGGGTTCTTTTTTCACGGATAACCAGCGCATGTCATCCGACGACAAGAACAAAGATGAACGTCGCCAGCACCAGCGTCGTGTCATATCGCTCGAGGGCGAATTGCTCGAACCGTCGATCGGGGTGGTGAAAATTTACACCATCGACCTGAGCGAGGGTGGTGCATTTGTGGCGCTGGCAGCCGATAAATGTCCGCCAGTTGGCACCACGATCACGCTACGCCTGCCCGGGGTCCTGTGGGGCGAGCAGATGTCGACCGTCTCCGGACGCGTCGTTCGGGTTACCGATCAAGGAATGGCAGTGCAGTTTTTCGATTTCGACGTCGGCTAGCGCGCCAGAATCGTATTTCCTCGGGGCGTAATATAAACAGAATGAAATGAATCTCCGCCGGCCGGCGGAGATTTTGCGTATTCTTTAAGATGAGGAGGTTGTGGCGGGTTTACGGCCGCGCGGGCTCCAGATGGACTGTCCCGTCAGGCCGCGGGCATTGAGCTGATCGGCGCACTGCGCTGCATAGGCCAGCACGTCCTTGCGCGAGCCGCAGCGTTGTCCGGTGATGGTCGAGCGCCCGCTGTCGAGGACGTAACGATACCATTCGCGCCCATGACCGCCCTCGGGAGCGTCGGTTTTCTCGACGCGCACGACCTTGAACGGGCGCAGCTTGGCGTCGCCCCCGTCCTTGGCGGCAGTGGAATTCTTGATTTCGGTCGTCTGTTGGGCCATGGGCAAATCTCCGTCTGGATGGCGGACAAATTACGTTAACAGCAGGAAAACAGCCTTACACCGGCCGGCGGCACTGCGCGGGGGCAACCCGAAGAAACATTGTACCACATTGATACCGTCGAGGGGACCCCGGCACGTTTCAAGGTGCGGCGGGGCCCGGTGTGCGGGCCGGCTACGGCAGCAGTTCTGCCCACGGGCTAGCCGCGGCGTCGTCGTCGAATTCCGGGTCGCACAGGAAAAGACGGTCGATCGTGACCCCGTTGATCTATATTTCTCATTTAGATGCCGGATAACCCATTCAAGGGCGCCATTCTTGCGTTGATCAGGGAATTTCCCCTCGGCCTCACCGAGTACGACCTGATTCAGCGCTTGCAGGAACGCGATGAGACTTTCGCCGTCGACGGCGAAAACGCGGATCTGGCGCTGTTCCGCAAACATTTCCTGGTGATGAACGCGCTGTATCAGCTGCAGTCCGAACTCTATGACGCCGGAATGTATCTTTCGATTTCCCCGTTAGATATTCGGCTGGAGCCGGTGCAGGCGTCGGGACTGCCGTCACCGCCGGCGGAGAACTCCGCCGCGCTGCGCGACTATTACTTGAGCTGGGATAATTTGCTGCAGACCGGCAGCGCCGATGTCGCGGCGATGTTGCGGCGTTTCCATGCGCGTTATCTGGCGCTCGACGAGCGCCAGAAGGCGATGCAGACGCTCGAGCTTCCGGCCGATGCGCGGTGGGAAACGATCAAGCAGACCTATCGACGGCTTGCGGCCCAGCACCACCCGGACAAGGGCGGCGATCCGGCGCGCTTCCGGGCGATTCGCGCGGCGTATGAAATTCTTTTGCAGTGTTATTCAATGTGAAAATAAATTCACGAGATCGTTCGGCGCTATAATTGACTATTTTACTCAATTATTGCATCATGTCGTTTCATCGAAATCGAATCAGAGGAAGTTTCATGGAAATTCCACAACGGGACGGCGACGGATATCTTCTCGACCGCGATACGTGGACGCCGGAAATCGCCCGCGCCATGGCGCAGGCCGACGGTGTTGCGCTGGACGATGTGAAATGGTCGCACGTCCTCAAAGCGCGCGAATTCTATGAGGAGTTCGGTGTCGTGCCGCCGATCCGGAAGTTCGCCAAGTACGTCGAGGTCGACCAGAAGGACATGTTCAGGCTCTGGATGACCGGCCCGATGAAGCCGATCACCAAATACGGTGGATTACCGAAACCCACCGGTTGTGTCTGACTCGCCGCGCTGATCCCGCTGAGAGCAGGACGATCATTTGATGAGGCCGGAGCGCGGCATGAGCTCCGGCCTCTTCATTTCGTAACACGGAGCGCCCATGATTGACCTTTATTATTGGACCACGCCCAATGGTCACAAGATCACAATTCTTCTCGAAGAGGCCGGATTTCTGTACACAATGAAACCGGTGAACATCTCGAAAGGCGAACAGTTCGCCGCGGTCTTCCTCAGGATATCGCCGAACAATCGCATTCCGGCGATAGTCGATCAGCAGCCGTCGGATGGCGGGGCGCCGATCAGTATTTTCGAATCCGGGGCGATTCTGCAATACCTCGCCGAGAAGGCGGGCCAGTTCCTACCTTCCGATCTGCGTCGCCGTTTCGAGGTCATGCAATGGCTATTCTGGCAGGTGGGCGGCCAGGGTCCGATGCTCGGGCAGAACCACCATTTTCTGCAGTATGCCCCGGAAAAAATCCCGTACGCGATCGAGCGTTACCGCAAGGAGGCCGAGCGGCTCTACAGCGTGCTCGACCGGCGGCTGGCGGAGCGAGAATTCATCGTGGATGACTATTCCATCGCCGACATCGCGGCTTATCCATGGACGGTGCCGCACGACAAACAGGGTATCCGGCTGGAGGATTTTCCCAACGTGAAACGCTGGTTCCATGCGGTGGGCGCGCGCCCCGCGGTAATTCGTGCGTACGAGATCGCCCGCGGGGTGAACAAGGCGAAAACCGTTACCGAAGAATCGAAATCCATTCTGTTCGGCCAGGGGCGGCAAGTGCCGCGCTGACAAAAAAGCCGCGTGTCTTTACATGAAGGCACGCGGCCCAGATTATCCGACGCCCTACCTGCCGAGTTTCTTCTTGATTGCGTCGATGACCGCTTCGCTCGAAATGGCGCTGACCGTGAGCAGCAGGCCTTCCTTTTGGTAAAAGCCGATGAGCGGGGCGGTTTTCTTATTGTAGGTATCGAGCCGGTAGCTGATGGCCGCTTCAGTCTCGTCCTCGCGCTGCACCACCGGACTGCCGCACTTGTCGCAGATGCCTTCCTTTTTCGGCGGCATGCTCTTGACGTTGTAGATCGCCTGGCACTTGGGATTGGAGCAGGTGCGGCGGGTGGTCAGGCGGTCGAGGATTACATTGCGCGGCACGTCGATATTGACCGCCATGTCGAGCTTGATGCCGAGCTTGCCGAGCAGCACCTTCAGCGCCTCGGCTTGGGGAATGGTGCGCGGAAAACCGTCGAGCAGGAAACCCTTTTTGCAGTCGGGTTCCTGCAGGCGTTTTTCCATGATGCCCATGATGAGGTCATCCGGCACCAGGTCTCCGCGGTCCATGAACGCCTTGGCCTGTTTGCCGAGATCGGAGCCGGCCTGCACCGCTCCGCGCAGTATGTCGCCGGTGGAAATCTGCACCGAGCCGTCGAGTTTGGTGAGCAGCTTGGCAACCGTGCCCTTGCCGGCGCCTGGCGCGCCCAAAAGAATCAATTTCATGGATTTTCCCTTTTAGCGATAAGTCAAATGAAAGAACCGCGGCGTCCGACCCCTCAGCAGGCGCGACCCGAAATGAAAGTGGCGCATTTTGCCCGTCGTGGCCGGCAACATCAACCGGAAAAAAGCGGCTGACGCGGCTGGCTGGGTAATTCGATATAAAAGGAATGGTTCGACCCGTGACCAGCGGGGATGATCGGAGACCTGTACCAGGCGTATTTCATGAGGAAAATTGGCAAAATCATCTACTCGTTGTGGCTGGGCGTGGCAGTGTTGGCCCCATTATGTTCCGCCGCCGAGGAGGTTGAAATGAATGTCGGTAGTCCGGCCCCGGATTTTTCATTGCCGGACCAGCAAGGACGGACGTGCAGCCTGTCGGCCTTTCGCGGCCAGTGGGTGGTGCTGTATTTCTATCCCAAGGACGATACCCCCGGGTGCACCACGGAGGCTTGCGGCTTTCGCGACGATTATCTCGCGGCCAGAAAGCTTGGCGTGGAGATCCTCGGGGTCAGCGTAAACAGCCCGGAAAGCCACGCGAAATTTTCCGATAAATATGGTCTGCCGTTTCCACTGCTGGCGGATACCGACGGCAAGGTCGCCAGTCTATATGGCGCCCTGTGGTCGCTTGGGCCGATCCGATTCGCCCGCCGCCAGACGTTCCTGATCGATCCACAGGGCCGGATCGCCAGGATTTACCGCAAGGTCGATCCCGGTAGTCACACCCGGGAGGTGATCGAAGCGATCCGGCTTCTGCAGCATGCAGCGAAATAAGCGCGGAAATAATGAATTATTGATGTCGGTCAAGACGTGCGCCGATTTTCAGGTGCAGGTAAAATCGATATACATCAGTGGACAGACCGTAATAGCCATATGACAACTCGGAGGTGACAGCCATGGCCAGCTTGATTGAAACCATCGTTAAAGGCGGAAACGGCGTGGACCAGGATCCCAAGTTTCCGTATGCACCGGAAGGCTGGACGAGCAAGCTCGCCCTCAAGGCCGCGCAGGGTGAAGGCCTGAAAGTTCAGGAGGAGCATTGGGAGGCTATGCGCGCCCTGCAAGAGTATTTCGCCAAACACAAGGACCGCGCCATCAACGTGCGCGAGCTGCACGATGCGCTCGAAGAAAGATTTCACGCCAAGGGCGGCATCAAGCATCTTTATACGCTGTTCCCGGGTGGTCCGGTGGCGCAGGGTTGTCGGCTCGCGGGCCTCAAGGCCCCGGCCGGGGTCGTCGACAAGGGCTTCGGCAGCGTGGTCTAGCCGCATCGTGGCCGTCCGGCGAGTGGGCAAGCGGCGGGCCCGAATCGCGGCCGTTCACTGGCAAGTCCGATTTCTGATTCTGGCCATCATCGTCGGCGTGGGGGGCGGTGCCCTCCCATCGGCGCGGGCGGACACGACACCGAAACAGAAACCGCACGGTGCAACCGTCACGGTCACGCCCGAAATGCGCGGCGCTGGCGTCGTTTCGAGTGGCGTGACGCTGCCGAGTCGGCCGCCGGTGACCGGCAGTCGCCAGGCGCCGGTGCCGTCTTGGGGCAAGCCGCTGTCGTACCCGGTCGTCATTGCCGACCGGCGCAATAACCGCCTGCTCGAAGTCACGCCCGACAAGCATATCGTCTGGGAATTCCCTTCGCCCAATCTGAAGATTTATCGCGGTAACGAGGATGTCAATTTCTCGCACGATGGACGGCTGCTGGCGGTCAGCGAGGAGGATAATTTCGACATTCATCTGGTCGATTATGAAAAGCGCGAGATCGTCTGGACCTACGGCGTGCCGGACGTACGCGGCGGGAATCCGGGATATCTCAATTATCCGGACGACGCGCATATGCTGGTCGATGGCAAGGTGCTGACGGCCGACCTGCGCAACTGCCGGGTCCTTATTATCGATCCGCAAAGCAATCAAGTAACGACCCAGTGGGGCCAGGTGAGCCAATGCCGGCACGATCCGCCGCACGCCTTTGGTCTTCCGAACGGCGCCACCCCGATGGAAAACGGCGACCTTCTGATCAGCGAGATCATCGACTCGTGGATTTCGCGCATCACGCGCGCGGGCAAGGTTGTCTGGAGCGTGCGCGCGCCGCACGTGCACTATCCGTCCGACGCATTTCCGACCGCCGATGGCAAACAGGTGATTGTGGCCGACTTCTCCAAGCCCGGGCGCATCGTGATCTTCGAACCCGCGAACCGGCGCGTAACCTGGGAATATTACGTGGCCGAAGGAGAGGGGATGCTCGACCATCCCTCGCTCGCGCGCGAGCTGCCCGACACCGGTGACATCATCGTCGCGGACGACTGGCGCGAGCGGGTGCTGGTTATCGATCGCAAAACCAGGAAGATCATCTGGCAGTATGGGGTGACCGGTCAGAAGGGAAGTACACCCGGCTATCTCAATTACCCGGATGGATTCGACATTGACGTTTTCCGCGATTGGAAGAGCGCGCTCGCCATGCACTAGCCGAAGTTCGCCTCAAACACCGCCCAATTCCGTAACCAGGTTTTTCAGTTGTGCTTCCTGCCTCTCGATGTCGGAAACGAGCGCGAATTGCACCCGTGCACGGTACAAATTCTGTTCCGGCCAATCTGTTTTGAAATAATGATCGCCTTCCAGAAAATCCGTGAGAAAGCGTAAGCCGAGCTCGAAGGGTATCAGGCGGATCGCGCCGTACATATGGCGGTAATCCTCGGGCACGAGGAAGTGGCGGGTCTCGGCCACGTAGCTTTTCAGGATCGCGTTGCCGACGTCCAGATCGAAGCCGACCGCGTTGATATTCGCCGGCGATTCGCCCGCGCGGTTCGCGCAGGAACGCAGGCAGTCGCCGATATCATAGTGGATCAATCCAGGCTGAACCGTGTCGAGGTCGATCAGGCTGACGGCTCGTCCGCTGCCTGCGTCGAACAGGATATTATTGAGCTTGGTGTCGCCGTGGACGACGCGGATCGCAAGCCGCCCGTCGCGCCTGGCTGTTTCGAGGATGCGCGCGAGGCTCGAGCGCGCCTCCACGAACGCCAGGCAGTAAACCAATTCCCGGCTCGCGACCCGGATTCGTGGCCGCGCGGAGGCGCGCAGAAAGCGCGCGAAGTAGGCCGGGGCATTGTGAAACCCCGGCAGGGTTTCATGCAGTCCCGAGGGATCGAGATCGTGCACCAGCTCGTGAAACCGGCCGAGCGCGAAACCCACTTCTTCGGCCTGCGCCGTGTTCGCCAGGGTTTCGAAAGTTCGCGTATTTTCGATGAAACCGAGCGCGCGCCAGAAGCCGCCCTGCGAATCGACCAGGTAGTCCTTGCCGTCACGGGCGACCAGTATTTGGGGCAGGCGCAGATGTCGCGCGTCGGGCGCCGGTTCACGCCGTTGCACGTGCTCGACGAGCATGCGCAGGTTTTCCATGATGCATTCCGGCCGCGGAAACACATGGCGGTTGATGCGTTGCAGGATCGCACGCCGGCCCGAGGCGGTGGTCACCAAAAAGCTGTCATTGATCAGCCCGTGCCCGTGAGGTTGCACGCTGAGCACTTCGGCGCCCAGATCGAAGCGGACGGCGATGTCGTGTTCGAGGCTCATGTCCGAGAGCTTAGACGATCTGGATGAGGTAGCCGCTCCACGGATGATCGGCGGTGCCGATCCGCTGCGCCAGTCCGCGTTCGTCGAAACGGCCGTAGATCTGGGAGTCATCCCAAAGCTTGAGCGTTTTCATTTCCGTATTTACGCGAAATTTGCCGCCGCCGATTACAGTCAAGTCCGGCGCCTCGATTTCCAGCAAATGTTCATTGTTCCAGCGATGCGGGAGACGTCGCTCCGCGAGAAAATGCGCCAGGATCTGGTTGTGGAAACGATGTAGTTCGCGCGGGGCGAAGACGAGGTACTCCCGGCCGCCCAGTGTGAATTGTATGAACTTGCCCTCGCCGTTGCCCGATGCGAGATAGGAGAGGATGATGGTCTTCGTCATAATAGTACGGATATGAATGAGGATCTGTAAGTAAATATTAACACCGGAGTCGTTGATGGGCCTGAATCTGGTCTGCTGGAAATGCGGCGCCTCACTCGCGGTCCTGCCTTTGCCGTTGTCGCGCCTGGCCGAATGTCCCAAATGCCGCGCCTACCTGCATGCCTGTCGCCTGTGCGAATTCTACGATCCGCGCTTGGCCGACAAATGCAGCGAGGACCGGGCGGAAGAGGTACGCGATAAGGAGGGCGCGAATTTCTGCGATTGGTTCAAGCCGCGGCCAAACGCGCACTGTCCGCCGGACCATGTCAGGACTCGAGCGGCCAAGGCCAGGCTCGACGATTTGTTCGGCGGCGCCGCGGCCGACGATCGATCCAGTGCGGCGCGGGACAAGCTCGATGAAATTTTTTCCCCGGGTGGCAAGACAAAAAAATAAAATGATGTATGCCATTCATGAATGCGATACCTGTCGCGCATTGAATCCAGATTTGAACGCGCGCATCGCGCGGCTTGGAGAACGGGAGATTCTGCATCGGAACCACTATCTCGGAGGACGCTACGAGAATCTCTAGGTGGCCCTGGACGCGCTGCCGGAGATGCGGGTGATCCTGGTCGCGGCTCAGCGGGTGGTCGCGCGTATGCTCGAGCGGGCGGAGGAATCGCTTCACGTCGGCTGGTGGCTCAACGTAATGCGACCGGAAGAAATCACTTACGCGCACACGCATGACGCCGCCGATGAGTTGTTGTCGGGCGTTTATTACGTCGATGTGCCGTCGAACTCGGGGCGACTCATCATGCAGCGGGACAAACGGCGCGAGGAGGTCGAACCGCGGGCGGGGACGTTCGTGTTCTTGGCCCCCGACGTATTGCATGAGGTTACGCGCAACGATTCCGGCCGCGTGCGTGTTTCCGTGGGACTCAATTTCGGGCCGGCCGATGCGCCTGCATGATGGCATGAAGGAAACGCGCAAGCGGCGGTCCGCCCCGCCCGGCGAGCCTGACGACGACGTACGACATCGGGCATCCCAAGCTCATCGTTCAGACGCGCAAAATTCTGCCCGCACATTCCGTGGCAGGAGCTCGTGCGCCTTGATCCAATCGGAATTTATTCCTTGGCAACTGGTATAATGCATCGCGGAGTTGGCCAGACAGCCGCTGCCCGAGCGCCTTGTGCGCCTGGGCGGAGGAAAGTCCGGGCTCCACAGGGCAGGGTGCCAGGTAACGCCTGGGCGGCGTGAGCCGATGGAAAGCGCCACAGAAAATACACCGCCTACGTCTCACTGAGTTATTTCAGCGGGACCGGCAAGGGTGAAATGGTGCGGTAAGAGCGCACCGCGCGGGTGGCAACATCCGCGGCACGGCAAGCCCCACCCGGAGTAAGGCCGAATAGGGGAACCATGATGCGGCCCGCATCGTTCCCGGGTTGGCCGCTTGAGGCGCGTGGCGACGTGCGTCCCAGAGGAATGGCTGTCCACGACAGAACCCGGCTTATCGGCCGACTCCTTTTTTATTTTGACTTTAAGAGAAGATTTTAATTTTATGTTTTTGTTACTGATTTGCGTCTAATTTTGGCTGACAAACGGTGCTGCATTCAGCTCTTATTGCAACGCGTTTCTGATTCAGGCTTCGTTGTTTCAGCTTCCCTTCCTAACTTGCTGTCCTGCAAAGAAGAAATTTTGCGGCCTAGCCAGTTTTTTCTTGACACCCCTCAGTACCGCTATCTATAGTGTCATTAAGTGGAGAAATGTGGTTTTTTGTGGTTTAGAGCGGGAAGAAAAGGGAAAAAATGTTTCGCGGTGTCAACGCATTATCGCTCGACAGCAAGGGCCGCATGGCGGTGCCAACGCGCTATCGCGAACAACTTGCGCGCCTGTGCAACGGGCAGATGGTACTCACGGTCGATCGCGACCACTGTCTGCTGCTGTATCCGCAGCCGGAATGGGAGGAGATCGAGCGCAAGATCATGAAGCTGTCGAGCTTCAACAAACAGACCCGCAAGCTTCAACGGCTGCTCGTCGGGCACGCCACTGAATGCGAGCTTGACGGCAACGGCCGCATATTGCTGGCGCCGCCGCTGCGCGAGTTCGCGGGACTGAACAAGGACGTCGTGTTGATCGGTCAGGGAAACAAATTCGAAATCTGGGACGAGGACGCGTGGAACGCTCGTCGTGCGGAATGGCTCGAGGCGGAAGGCGAGGATGAAGGCAAACTGCCGCCGGATCTCGAATCGCTTTCGCTCTAGAAAGAACGCGTGAATGAACACCGCCACGTCCCGGTGCTGCTGGAGGAGGCATTGCAAGCACTGCGGCTGAAAACAGACGGCGTATATGTCGATGCCACGTATGGTCGGGGCGGGCACGCGCGGGAAATCTTGAATCGGTTGGAGGAGCGGGGACGGTTGCTGTTGTTCGATCGGGACCCGCAAGCCTGTGAGGACGCGCGTCGCCACTACGGCGCGGACGCACGCGTGCACGTGATCGCGGGATCGTTCTCCCATCTCGGGCGCAGCGTCGAGCAGCTCGGTCTCACCGGCAAGGTGGATGGATTGCTTTTCGACCTCGGCGTGTCATCGCCGCAGCTCGACGACGCCAGCCGCGGTTTCAGTTTTCGCCTCGAAGGCCCGCTCGACATGCGCATGGATCCGCGTACCGGTGAGTCCGCGGCCGAATGGATCAACCGCGCCGCGGAAGATGATATCGCGCGCGTCGTTCGCGAGTACGGCGAGGAACGTTTCGCCAAGCGCATCGCCCGCGCCATCGTACGCGAACGTTCGATCGAGCCGATCTCGACGACGCAACGGCTGGCAGAGATCGTCAAACGCGCCGTACCGAAGCGCGAGGCCCGCAAGGATCCGGCGACGCGCACCTTCCAGGCCATCCGTATTCACGTCAACCGCGAACTCGACGAGCTCAAAGACGCACTGCCGCAGGCCGTGCAGGCGTTGGCGCGGGGTGGGCGGCTGGTCGTGATCAGTTTTCATTCGCTCGAAGATCGCATCGTGAAGCATTTCATGCGCGCCGAAGCAAAGGGCGAAGAGCCGCCGCCTGACTTGCCGGTGCGGCATGAAGCGTTCCGCGGCCGTCTCAAAATAATCGGCAAGGCGATTCAGGCGAGCGAAGCCGAAGCACGGCGCAATCCGCGCGCCCGTAGTGCCGTGCTGCGTGTTGCCGAGCGCACAGTCGGCAAAGGGGCGACGAGCCATGTCTAAACGCCTGATCGTTTTGCTGGCCGCGGTCATGGTGACATCGATCGCGGTGATACAGGCCCGGCAGGAAAGCCGTCAGTTGTTCGCCGAATTGCAGACCGGCCAGGCCGAACGCGACGCGTTCAATATTGAATGGGGCAAGCTGCTGCTCGAGGAAGCGACGTGGTCGCAGCACCGTCGTGTCGAAGCCATGGCGCGCGGCCGCCTGAACATGAGTACGCCCGACGCTGCGCACATCCGCGTGGTGCGGCTCACCGCAGAGGCCAAGCCATGAGTCGCCGCGCCCAGATGCGCCATACGGTGCGCAACGCGATCGTGTTGCTGTTTTACCTGGGCGGCATGGTGTCGCTGGCGGTGCGTGCCATGTATCTGCAGGTGTTCAACGCCGATTTCCTTCAGGAGCAGGGCAACGCCCGGCATTCGCGCCTGGTCAAGGACAACTCGCATCGCGGCATGATCCTCGACCGCAACGGCGCTCCACTCGCCGTCAGCACGCCGGTGGATTCGGTGTGGGCGAACCCGGAGATGCTGGCGCAACAGCGTCGCAGCTGGCCGCGACTCGCGGCGCTGCTCGACATCAGTCCGAGCGAGATCGCGCAACTGGAAAGGAAATTTAACGATCGCGAATTCATGTATCTCAAGCGGCACGTCCCGCCGGCGCTGGCCGAGCGCGTGATGGCGCAAAAGGTGCCCGGGGTGGCGCTGCAGCGTGAATATCGACGCTATTATCCGCTCGGGCCAGTGGCCGGGCACGTAATCGGATTCACGAACGTCGACGACCAGGGCCAGGAGGGCGCGGAGCTATCCTTCGATTCTTGGCTGCGCGCCGTGCCGGGCGCCAAGCGCGTGCTGCGCGACCTGCAGGGCAACGCCGTGGAGGCGGCCGAAAGCGTGGTGTTGCCCAGACCCGGCAAAGATTTGGTGCTTTCGATCGACCGCCGCATCCAGTATCTGGCCTACCGCGAGCTAAAGAACGCGGTGCAGGAACACGGCGCGCACGCGGGCAGCGCCGTGGTGATCGACGCGCATACCGGCGAGGTGCTGGCACTGGTGAACGAACCGGACTTCAATCCGAACAACCGCGCTGGTTTGCACAGCCGCGTCTTCCGCAATCGCGCGGTGACGGATCTGTTCGAACCGGGGTCGACCGTCAAGCCCTTCACCATCGCTTGCGCGCTCGAAAGCGGCAAGTACAAACCCGGCACGGTGATCGACACCACGCCCGGAATGCTCCAGATCGGCGACCGCACCATTCGCGACGTGCATAACTACGGGGTGTTGACAGTCGCCGGCGTGATCGAGAAATCGAGCAATGTCGGTGCCTCCAAGATCGCGCTCTCGCTCAACAAGAACACCATGTGGCAAATGCTGCGCAGCGTCGGCTTCGGTCAACCGACCGGCGCGCAGCTGCCGGGCGAGATCGACGGTCTGCTCAACCCGTCGTCAAGCTGGGTTCCGGTGGAACAGGCGACCATCTCCTACGGTTACGGCATTTCCGTGACCCCGCTGCAGCTCGCGCGCGCGTACGTGGCGCTGGCCAACGATGGCGAAGAACTGCCGCTTACTTTAGTGGCGGTGGACGCGCCGCCCCCGGGTCAGCGCGTGATGTCGGCGGATACCGCGCATCGCATCCGGTCGATGCTTGAGCTCGCGGTGAGCGACGCCGGCACCGGCGTCCGCGCCCAGGTCGCGGATTATCGCGTGGCCGGCAAGACCGGCACCGTGCGCAAGCTGACCGCGAGTGGATATTCGGAAGAGAAATATGTCGCCTGGTTTGCCGGTTTCGCGCCGGCGTCTTCGCCCAGGCTCGTGATGGTTGTCGCGGTCGATGAACCCACGCGTGGCGGTTATTTCGGCGGGGAGATTGCGGCACCGGTGTTCGGGCGGGTGATGGCCGGCGCGCTGCGCTTGCTCGACGTCCCGCCCGATGCTCCGCGTCTGGGGCCGCGCGTCCTGACGGTGAAAAACGAACGGGTGGCAGAATGACTGCGTCCACCGAAACCCGACGCCTGCGCGAACTCCTCGACGGCATCGTGCGCGTGCCCGGTCTCGCAAACCGCGAGATCGGCGGTCTGCAGACCGACAGCCGCCGCGTACGACGCGGCGATCTTTTTCTGGCGTTGCCGGGCATGGTCGCGGACGGTCGCGACTACATCGGCGATGCCGTAGCCGGCGGCGCGGCGGCGGTCGTATATGAGTCCAATGACGGTTATGCCCTGGACGGTGCGCCGGTGCCGGCGCTCGCCGTCGCCGACCTGCGCCGCAAAATCGGTTTCATCGCCGATCGTTTCTACGGATCGCCATCACGGCGCCTGGTCGTCGTCGGCGTCACCGGCACGAACGGCAAAACCACTTGCACGCAGTTGCTGGCCCAGGCGCTGGACCGGCCGCCGCGGCGGTGCGCCGTGATTGGCACTCTGGGGTCCGGTTATCCCGGCGCGCTGAATGCCTCGCTGCACACCACGCCGGATGCGGTGACGGTGCAGCGCCTGATGGCGGAATTTCTCGTCCACGGCGCGTCGCACGTTTCGATGGAGGTGTCCTCACATGCGCTGGAGCAAGGACGGGTGAACGGCATTGCGTTTCACGTCGCGGTGTTCACCAATCTCACGCGTGATCACCTCGATTATCACGGCGACATGGAATCCTACGGCGCGGCCAAGGCCGGGTTGTTCGCGATGGAAGGTCTGCAGTACGCCGTGATCAATCACGACGACTCCTTCGGGCTCGGCCTGCTGGCCGACATCGACGCGCGGATCAAGACGCTGAGCTACGGGATCGAAGGTGGCGACGTGCGAGCACGCGAGCTGCGGCTGTCGCCGGAAGGCATACATCTGCTCATCGCCACGCCGGCCGGTGATACCGAGCTGCGCAGTCCTCTGATCGGACGCTTCAATGCCTACAACCTGCTCGCCGTACTGGCGACATTGCTGGCCTTGGGTGTGGAGCTGAAAGAGGCGGTGGCGCGGCTCTCGCGGGCGTACGCACCGCCAGGACGCGCCGAGCGTTTCGGCGGCGTGAAAGGTCTGCCGCTGGTCGTGATCGATTACGCCCATACCCCCGACGCGCTGGAAAAAATCCTGCTGGCATTGCGCGAGCACGCGCACGGGACGCTCTGGTGCGTTTTCGGCTGCGGAGGCGACCGCGATCGCGGCAAGCGCCCGGTCATGGGCGAGATCGCCGAACGGCTCGCGGACGCGGTAGTGCTGACCGACGACAACCCGCGGCACGAGTCCGGCGATACCATCATCCGCGACATCGTCGGCGGCATGACCGCGACGCCCAGGATCGTCCGCGATCGCCGCTGCGCCATCGCCGAGGCTGTCGGCGAAGCCGGCGAAGGTGACATCGTGCTGATCGCCGGCAAGGGGCATGAGGATTATCAGCAGGTGGGAGATACGCGCCTGCCGTACAGCGACCGCGATGCCGTGCGCGAGATATTGGGGGTGGCAGCATGAGCCACGAAGCACTGGCCCCTTTGGGGATGCGAGTGCGGGCCGGGAGGAGGGGCCGCGCGAAGCGGCGATGCAACCGTCCGCGAGTCGCTCGTGGCCGCCAGAATGGGGCTGCCTTAGCGTGGCAAGAGTCTTGTCGGGTGGTGCGTGGTCTGAGAACGGCACGCTGGTGGCGACCGGCGAAGGCTGCCGGACGCCGGCAGTTCGGCGCGGCGCGTCTGCACGATTTTTCAGAGGCGCCAGCGTGATGTCTCTCGCCATTCTCGCCGATGTCCTCAAATCGCCGCTCGTCGGGCGGGACGCGGTCTTCACCGGCATCGGCCACGACACGCGCACGTTGCAGGCCGGTGATCTTTACGTGGCGATCAAGGGCGAACATTTCGACGGGCACCATTTCCTCGCCGAGGCGATCGCCGCCGGTGCCGCCGGCGCGCTGCTCGCGCGAGACATGGAAACGCCGTTGCCGTACGTGCGGGTGCCGAACACCCGCCTGGCGCTCGGCAACGTCGCCGCCTTCTGGCGCAATCAGTTCCGGGATATTCCCGTGATCGCGGTGACCGGCAGCAACGGCAAGACCACGGTCAAGGAAATGATCGGCGCAATTATGGGCGAGACCGGACCCGGTTGTGTCACGCGCGGTAACCTCAACAACGATATCGGCGTGCCGCTCACGCTTGCGCGCCTGCGTGCGGAACATCGCTATGCCGTGATCGAGATGGGGATGAACCATCCCGGCGAAATCGAATATCTGTCGCGCCTGACGCATCCAACCATTGCGGTCATTACCAACGCCGGCGAGGCGCATCTCGCGGGCGTGGGCACGGTCGAGGACGTGGCGCGCGCCAAGGGCGAAATCTTCATTGGATTGGCGCGTGACGGCACCGCCGTGCTCAACGCCGACGACGCGCATTTCGCCCTATGGAGGACGCTGACCGGGCTGAAGAGGAGCATCACCTTCGGCCTCGACAACCCGGCGGACGTGAGCGCCGAGTACCGGCTCACCGACGTCGGCAGCGCCATTCATCTCAAAACCATCACACATGGGGAAATCGACATGCGTGTACCACTGCTGGGTCGACACAACGTCATGAATACGCTCGCCGCCACCACCGCCGCGATCGCCGCCGGCGCTACGCTCGCGCAGGTGAAAACCGGCCTCGAGAAGCTCATGGCCGTTTCCGGCCGTCTCGAGGTGAAGCCGGGAATCAGCGGCGCGCGCGTCATTGACGACACCTACAACGCCAATCCTGCCTCGCTCGCGGCCGGCATCCAGGTGCTCAAGGAGTTCAGCGGCGAACGCGTGCTGGTGATGGGCGACATGGCCGAACTGGGCGCCGCCGCCGCCGACATTCATTACCGCGTCGGCGAACTCGCGAATCGCGTCGGTATCCAGCGCCTGTTCGCCATCGGCGAGTTGGCCCGCGTGGCGGTCGCCGGGTTCGGCAAGGGCGCGCGGCACTTCGAAAGTCCGGAGGCGCTGATCGAGGCGCTGCAGGACTGCATGCACGCCGATATGACGGTGCTGGTCAAGGGTTCGCGTGTGATGCGCATGGAGCGCATCGTGGCCGGCATCACCAAATCGACCGTGGCCGAAAACGGGAGGACCCGTTAAGTGCTCTTTTATCTCTTTGAGACGTTGACGCGTGATTTCTCGTTCTTCAACGTCTTTCGCTATCTCACGCTGCGCGGGATTCTCGGCGTGTTGACGGCGCTTGGCATCAGCTTTTGGATCGGCCCCGCGGTGATCCGCCGTCTCGGCTACCGCCAGCTCGGCCAGACCGTGCGCAAGGACGGGCCGCAAAGCCACCTGTCCAAGGCCGGAACGCCGACCATGGGCGGGGCCATGATTCTCATCGCGGTCTTCATCGCCACGCTATTGTGGGCGGATCTGTCCAACCGTTTCGTGTGGACGGTGCTGTTCACCACCGCGGCGTTCGGGGCGATCGGCTGGGTCGACGATTACAAGAAGATCATCAATAAGGATCCGCGCGGCATCGGCGCCAAAGCCAAGTTCTTCTGGCAGACGGTCGCGGGGTTGGTGGCAGCGCTGTTCCTTTATTACACCGCCAAGACCCCGGCCGAGACCTCGCTGATCGTGCCGGTTTTCAAGAACATCATCATTCCCCTCGGTCCGGCGTTCATCCTGCTCGCTTATTTCGTGATCGTGGGCAGCAGCAACGCCGTGAACCTCACCGACGGACTCGACGGGCTTGCGATCATGCCGACGGTGATGGTCGCGGGCGCGCTCGGCATCTTCGCCTACGTCATGGGTCACGTGAAATTTTCCGCCTACCTCGGCTTTCCCTACGTCGCCGGCGCGGGTGAGGTGCTGATTTTCTGCGGCGCCATCGTCGGCGCCGGCCTCGGGTTCCTGTGGTTCAACACCTACCCCGCCGTGGTGTTCATGGGTGACATCGGCGCGCTCGCGCTCGGCGCGGCGCTCGGGACGGTGGCGGTCGCGGTGCGCCAGGAGATCGTGTTGTTCGTGATGGGCGGCATCTTCGTCATGGAAACGGTGTCGGTGATGCTGCAGGTGGCCTCGTTCAAGCTCACCGGCAAGCGCATCTTCCGAATGGCGCCACTGCATCACCATTTCGAACTTAAAGGCTGGCCGGAACCGCGGGTGATCGTGCGCTTCTGGATCATCTCGCTGATCCTGGTGCTGATCGGACTGGCAACATTGAAGATTCGGTGAAAATGAACATTTTTAAAATGAAATTGACCGCTAGCGCGCCAGGATCGCCAGGGCGAGCGGGAGGCAGACGAAGACTCTTGACTTGTCTTCGTCCCGGCGAGCGCTCGCACACGGATGTGCGGACTGGTGTTTATGGAAGTCTGTGCGTTGCGCCAGGGATGGCTGCACATAGGCGTCCTGGCGCTTCAGAAGTAGATTCATATTGTTCGAGGCTCCAAGACGAAAGGTGAAGGCAGTTGCAATGACAAAACCGGAGACAAAACGCGCGCTGGTGGTGGGCCTCGGGCTCACGGGACTTTCGTGCGTGCGTCATCTCGCCGGGCGCGGCTATGCCGTCACGGTCGTGGACACCCGCGCGCAGCCGCCCAAGCTCGACGAGCTCGAGCGCGAATTCCCGCGCGTTCCGGTGCACCTCGGCGGGCTGCCGGCGGCGTTGTTCGACGATCCGGGGCTGCTCGTGGTGAGTCCCGGCGTATCGGTGAAGGAATCGCCGATCGCGCGTGCCATCGAACGGGGCGCGCAGGCGATCGGCGACATCGAGCTGTTCGCGCGTGAGGCGACCGCGCCGGTCATCGCGGTCACGGGCGCCAACGGCAAGAGCACGGTGACGGCATTGACCGGCGAAATGTGCCGGCAGGGGGGGCTGCGGACTGCGGTCGGCGGCAATATCGGCGTGCCGGCGCTCGAACTACTCGCCGGTTCCGAGCCGGAGGTGTACGTACTCGAACTGTCGAGCTTCCAGCTTGAGACGACCTGGAGCCTCAACGCACGCGCGGCCGCAGTGCTCAACATCACGCCCGATCACATGGATCGCTACCGCAACATCGACGGCTATGCTGCGGCCAAGGCGCGTATTTTCCGCGGCAACGGCACGATGGTGCTGAACGCCGACGATCACCTGGTGATGCGCATGCGCGACTCGGGGCGACGCACGGTCAGCTTTAGTCTGAGCCGGCCGCTGGAGGCACAGGATTACGGTCTGGATGAAATCGTCGGCGAAACCTGGCTGGTGCGCGGCAAACAGCCATTGATGCGGGCGCGCGAGGTGTCGCTCGCCGGCCGTCACAACCTGGCGAACGTGCTGGCAGCAATGGCGCTCGCTGAAGCCGCGGGCGTGAGCGTCGACGCCGCCCGTGCCGCGGTGCGCGGCTTCAAGGGCCTCAAGCATCGCACCGAGCTGGTGGCCGAGCGCGACAACGTGCGTTGGTACGACGACTCGAAAGGCACGAACGTCGGCGCCACGGTCGCGGCGCTGAACGGCATGACCGCGCCGGTGATCCTGATCGCAGGCGGCGACGGCAAGGGACAGGATTTCAGCGAGCTCCGCCCGGCGTGCGTGCTGCACGCACGCGCCGTGGTGCTCATCGGGCGCGATGCGCCGCTCATTGAAGCCGCGCTCGGCGGCTCGGTCCCGGTGCATCGCGCGCCGGACATGCACAACGCGGTGCGCCGCGCCGCCGGTTTGGCGCAACCGGGCGACGTGGTGTTGCTGTCGCCGGCATGCGCGAGCTTCGACATGTTCCGCAACTACGAGCATCGCGCTGAAGTCTTCCGCGCCGCGGTGCAGGAGGTAGTGGCATGAGCCGCGGAGGCCGCTTTGGACATTCCATGCAGGTACCTCGCGTGGAGCGTGGGGGTGTGAGCGCGAGCAGGGAGCAGGCTCCACCGGCGAAGAAGCGTGTGGAGGCGACCGTCGCAAGTCGCGCGCGGCCACCGGAGAGAATTTTGTATTTTCCGGCAACACTTCGACGGTCTGGCACAAAATTGCACCAGGGCACGCCGGTAGCGACCGGCGAATGGCCACAGGCCACCAGTGGTTTGGCGTGCGGAACTTGTTCGACCGTACAGAGGTGGCTCACATGAGCGCCGTGCTGACCGCGGGCTCGACGCGCGCCGCCGGCCGCGCGCGGCCGGCGTGGGATCCCTGGTTGCTCGGCAGCACCGTGGCGCTGCTTGCGCTCGGTGTGATCATGGTTTATTCGGCCTCGGTGGCATACGCCCAACGCGAGATGCACAACGACGCCTATTTCCTCATCCGGCACGCGATCTCGACGGGAGTCGGGCTGGTCCTGATGGTGTTCGTGACACGCACGCGCGTGCGCTGGTGGGAGGCGGCCGGGCCGTATCTGCTTCTGATCGGTATCGCCTCGCTGTTCGTGGTGCTGGTGCCGGGCATCAGCGCGCACGTCAACGGCAGCTCGCGCTGGATCAAGCTCGGTATCTTCAATCTGCAGCCGTCCGAATTCATGAAGCTCTTCATGGTGGTGTACGTGGCGGGCTATCTGGTGCGCAAACAGGAGGAACTCCGGAATTTCACTCAGGGCATCGTGATGGTCAGCCTTGTGGTGGCGGCGATCGGCGTCCTGCTGATCCTCGAACCGGACATGGGCACGCTGGTCGTGATCACCGTGACGGTTTTCACCATGCTTTTTCTCGGCGGCGTGCGCTTCTGGCACTTCATGGTGGTGCTCGGTGCAGGCGTGGGCAGCATGGTGTTGCTGACAATCATCTCGCCGTACCGCATGGCGCGCGCCACCAGCTTCCTCAATCCCTGGGCCGATCCGTTCAACACCGGTTTCCAGCTGGTGCAGGCGCTGATCGCTTTCGGGCGCGGCCAGTGGTTCGGCGTGGGCTTGGGCGCGAGCGTACAGAAGCTTTTCTATTTGCCGGCGGCGCACACCGATTTCGTGTTCGCGGTAATGGCCGAGGAGCTCGGTTTGATTTTCGTGCTCGGCGTGATGGTGCTGTTCGGCATCATCATCGTGCGCGCCTTCGCCATTGCGCGCCAGGCTGAGGTGGCGGGCATGATCTACGGCGCGCGGCTGGCGCAGGGGCTCGGTCTGCTGATCGGCAGCCAGGCCATGATCAACATGGGCGTTAACATGGGTCTGCTGCCGACCAAGGGTTTGACGCTGCCGTTCCTGAGCTATGGCGGATCGAGCATGATCGTGAGCTGCATCGCCGTCGGCCTGCTGCTGTTGATCGGGCGCGAGGCGCGCGGCGGCAAGTGGGGAAAGGAATGAGCCGCGTGCTGATCATGGCGGGCGGCACCGGTGGGCACGTGTTCCCGGGCCTCGCCGTTGCGCGCCGTCTGATCGAAAAGCAAGTGCAGGTCGTCTGGCTCGGTACGCAACGCGGCCTCGAGGCACGCGCGGTCCCGGCCTCGGGATTGGCCATCGACATGGAATGGATCACGATCCAGGGCGTGCGGCGCAAGGGCTGGCTCGGCTGGTTGCTGCTGCCGTTCACGCTTCTTTATGCGATGGCGCAGGTGTTTCGCGTGCTGCGCCGCCGCAAACCCGACGCGGTGCTGTCGATGGGCGGTTTCGTCGCCGGGCCTGGCGGTCTTATGGCCTGGATCACGCACACGCCGTTGCTGATTCACGAGCAGAATGCGATCCCGGGCATGACCAATAAGTGGCTGGCACTGCTCGCGGACCAGGTCCTGAGCGGTTTCCCCGACGCCTTCGGCAGCCATATTGCAGCACGGCCGGTCGGTAATCCGGTGCGTGATGAGATCGCCCGGCTCTCCCCGCCGGAGCAGCGGTTTGCCGACCGTGGCGGCTGCCTGCATCTGCTTGTCGTCGGCGGCAGCCAGGGCGCGAAAATTTTCAATGACGTCATCCCGGACGCCGTGAAAACGCTGCCCGCCGGCAGTTGTCCGGAGGTTTGGCATCAGTGCGGACGCAATGCCGCGGCCCGGGTCACCATGGCCTATGACGGAGTTCCGGCCAAGGTCACCGAATTCATCGACGACATGGCCGCTGCCTACGCCTGGGCGGACGTGATTCTCTGCCGCGCTGGCGCCATGACCATCGCCGAACTGGCGGCCTCGGGTTCGGCCGCGATTCTGGTTCCGTATCTGCAGGCAGTGGACGACCATCAGACAGCCAACGCGCGTTTTCTCGCCAGCCGCGACGCCGCCGTGCTGGTGCCGCAACCGGAGTTCACGGCGGCGCGGGTGCGCGAATTGCTGGAAGGTTTCAGCGCGAATCGCGAGCTCTTACTGAAGATGGCGCGCGCGGCGCGCCATCTCGCTGTCACCGACGCTGCCGAGACAGTAGCGAATCTCTGCCTGGAGGTAGCGACATGAGCCGCGGAGCAGGGGCCACACGCAGTGGGGATGCGACCGGCGAATTGGCGCAGGACGCCGACAAGATGGCGCATCGTGTTCCACGATCTTACGGAGGCGGCGCGCATGCGTGACCGCGTTAAATGCGTTCATTTCGTCGGCGTCGGCGGCGTCGGCATGTGCGGCATTGCTGAGGTCCTGCACAACCTTCAATTCGAGGTATCCGGCTCGGACGTGCGGGAATCGCCCAATACCCGGCGCTTGACATCGCTCGGGGTGAAAGTCGCCATCGGTCACGACCCGCAACTGGTCAGGGGTGTGGATGTGGTGGTGGTGTCGTCGGCGGTCGATGAAACCAACCCCGAGGTCCGCGCCGCACGTGCAGCGAAGATTCCGGTTATCCCGCGCGCGGAAATGCTCGGTGAACTGATGCGTCTGCAACGTGGCATCGCCATCGCCGGCACGCACGGCAAGACCACGACGACGAGTCTGGTGGCGAGCTGTCTGGCCGAAGGTGGCCTCGATCCGACCTTCGTGATCGGCGGACGCCTGAACAGCGCCGGCACCAACGCGCGCCTGGGGCGCGGCCAGTATCTGGTGGCGGAGGCCGACGAGAGTGACGCTTCGTTTCTGCACCTGGCTCCGTTCATGGCGGTAGTGACCAACATCGATGCCGACCACATGGGCACGTACGGCGGCGATTTCAACCGCCTGAAGCAGGCATTCGTTGATTTCCTCCAGCAGCTTCCGTTCTACGGACTGGCGCTGCTGTGCCTCGACGATCCGGCGGTGCGCGAGGTCATCCCGCGCGTGCACCGGCCGGTGCTGACCTATGGCACGACGCCAGAGGCCGATCTGCGCGCGGTCGATATCCGCCAGGAAGAGCTCAAGATGCATTTCACCGCCGAGCTGCGCGGCCGCAAGAAATGGCTGCCGGTGACGCTCAACCAGCCCGGGCGCCACAACGTGCTGAACGCGCTCGCCGCGATCGGCATCGCGCATGAGCTCGGCGTGAAGGAGGTCGCCATCACGCGCGCTCTTGCCGGCTTCGCCGGGATCGGGCGGCGCTTCCAGATCAACGGCCGCGTTGCGTGCGACGGCGGCGACGTAATCCTGGTGGACGATTATGCGCATCATCCGCGCGAGATCGCGGCCACGGTCGAGGCGGCGCGCGCGAGCTGGCCGCGGCGCCGGCTGGTGGTGGTGTTCCAGCCGCACCGCTACACGCGCACCCACGATCTGTTGGACGACTTCAGCACCGTGCTTTCCGGGATTGACGCGTTGATCGTCACCGAAGTGTATGCCGCCGGCGAGGCGCCGATCAGCGGTGCCGATGGACGCGCGTTGTGCCGCGCCATCCGCGCGCGTGGCAAGACCGACCCGGTATTCATCGAAGATGTCGCGACGCTCCCGCAGGCACTGGCCGATGTGCTGCAGGCAAATGACGTGCTGCTGACGATGGGGGCGGGTTCCATCGGTGCGGTCGCTGCTTCACTGCCGCAGGCGCTCGGGCAGAGGAGAACCGGATGATGCCGGCGAAATCGAAACAAAGCCTGCGCGGCGAACTGCTCTTGAACGAGCCAATGTCGCGTCACACCAGCTGGCGCGTCGGCGGTCCCGCCGACCGGGTCTACATTCCGGCCGATCTCGACGACCTCGTGGCGTTCCTGAAATCATTGCCGCCACAGGAACCGGTGCATTGGATCGGCCTCGGCAGTAACTTGCTGGTGCGCGACGGCGGCGTGCGCGGCGCCGTCGTCATGACCAGCGGCGCGCTCAATTGCCTGAGTATCCTGCGTGTTGGAATCGTGCGTGCCGAGGCCGGCGTGGCCGGCGCCAAGGTTGCGCGCTTCTGCGCCGAGCACGGCCTGACCGGCGGCGAGTTCCTGGCCGGGATTCCCGGCACGATCGGCGGCGCGCTCGCCATGAATGCCGGCGCCTTCGGCGGCGAGACCTGGAGCATCGTCGAGGCGGTCGAGACGATCGATCGTCACGGCGAGCGTCGCACGCGCCGGCCTTCGGAATACCAGATCGGTTACCGCCACGTAAGCGGCCCGCCGGATGAATGGTTCGTGGCGGCGCATTTCCGCCTCGATGTCGGGGATGCGCGCCAAGGCAAATCCCTGATCAAGTCCTTGCTCGCCAAGCGCGGGGCGACGCAACCAACGCAATTGCCGAATGCCGGTTCGGTGTTCAAGAACCCGCCGGGGAATTTTGCCGCGCGCCTGATCGAATCCTGCGGACTCAAGGGCACATGCATCGGTGCAGCCTGCGTGTCCGAGCTGCACGCCAATTTTATTGTCAACGCCGGCGGCGCGAGCGCCGCCGATATCGAACAGTTGATCGTACGCGTGCAGGCGGAGGTGGAAAAACGCCATGGCGTCAAACTGGAACCCGAGGTGCGGGTGATGGGTGAAACGAAATGACGCGTCGCGACTTCGGAAAAGTCGCGGTACTAATGGGAGGACCTTCCGCCGAACGCGAAGTCTCGCTCAAAAGCGGCAACGCCGTTTTGGCGGCGCTGAAGCGCCAAGGCATCGAGGCGCACAGCATCGACGCCGACAAGTCGACGTTGCGCCTGCTCGAGGACGGTCGGTTCGACCGGGCCTTCATTGCGTTGCACGGACGCTGGGGTGAGGACGGCGTAATCCAGGGCGCGCTCGAGGTGTTGGACATCCCTTACACCGGTAGTGGCGTGCTCGGCTCGGCGCTCGGCATGGATAAATTGAGGACCAAATTCCTCTGGACGGCGGCTGGGATTCCCACGCCGGAGTTCGCCGTGCTCGCGCCCGGAACGGATCTCGATAGGGTTGCCGTCGGGCTCGGCTTGCCGGTTTTCGTCAAGCCCGTGCGCGAGGGATCGAGTCTGGGTGTGAGCAAGGCCAAGACCGCCGCGGAGCTCAAGACCGCTTGGGCGACGGCGGCGAAATTCGACGACCAGGTGATCGCAGAGCGCTTCATCGACGGCGCCGAGATCACCTGCGGCATTCTCGGCGATCAGGCGCTTCCGCTCATCAAGATCGAGACCGATCGCGAGTTTTACGACTACGAGGCCAAGTACCTGCTCGATACCACGCGCTATTTCTGCCCGTGCGGCCTGCCCGCCGCGCAGGAGCGCGAGATGCAGCAACTTGCGCGCCGGGCGTTCGAGGTGCTCGGTTGTGCCGGCTGGGGGCGGGTGGATTTCATGCTGGACCGGACCGGGCGCGCCTACGCGCTCGAGGTGAATACGGTTCCGGGGATGACCGATCACAGCCTGGTGCCCAAGGCGGCAAGGCAGGCGGGCATTGATTTCGACCAACTGGTCCTGCGCATCCTGGAGACGGCCGATGTCGAACGCTGAAGTCAGACATGACAAACCGGAGGAAGGTATGGGCCTGACGAAGGCCGCGGCATTGCTGTTCTCGCTTCTCTTCGTCCTGCTCGTAGTGGCCCTCGGCGCCGACTGGCTGCTGCGCACCGACAATTTCCCGGTGCGCCATGTGCGCTTTGAAGGCGAGTTTCGACACGTCACGCAACAGGAGCTCGAAAAGGCGGTGATAAACGCAGTGCACGGAAATTTCTTCCTGATTGATCTCGATGCCGTGAAGGCACGGGTGGAGTCGCTGCCCTGGATTTACAAGGCCTCGGTGCGACGCGAATGGCCGCAGGACGTGTACGTGCGGTTCACCGAACAGCAAATCGCCGCGCACTGGGGCGAAGCGGCCTTCCTCAACCAGGCGGGCGACATCGTGCGCATCGGCGGCGCGGACCTGCCCATCAACCTGCCCCGGCTCGACGGACCGGACAATACCGGCGCGCAGGTGCTCGGACATTACAAGAGTCTTGGCGGGATTCTATCGGCGGCCGGTCTGACCCTGGAGCGATTGACCCTAACGGCACGGCGTACGTGGCAACTGGGGCTTTCCAACGGAATAACGATCGTGATCGACCACGAACAGCCTGAAGACAAGCTCGAGCGCTTCGCGCGCGTCTACGCGCAAGCGCTGACGCCGTTGGTCTCGAATATCAAGCAAGTGGACCTGCGTTACACCAACGGTTTTGCCGTGGAGTGGCTTGATGGCCATGCCACTGCCGATGTACGCGATGCGCGGAAGCGCATGGGAAATGCCGGCGCGAGACTCGCAGGAACGGATAACAAGGGGTGACTATGGCGAAGCGAGACGATGACAAGCTGATCGTGGGCCTCGATATCGGGACCTCCAAGGTGCTCGCCATCGTCGGCGAAGTCACGGCGGCGGGAGAAGTCGAGATTATTGGCGTCGGGCATCATCCCTCGCGCGGGATGAAGAAAGGCGTGGTGGTGAACATCGAATCCACAGTGCAGTCGATTCAGCGCGCGGTGGAGGAGGCCGAGCTCATGGCGGGATGCCAGATCCACTCCGTGTACGCCGGCATCGCCGGTTCACACATCTCAAGCTTCAACTCGCACGGGATCGTGGCGATCAAGGACAAGGAGGTCGGCCAGGGCGACGTGGAACGCGTGATCGAGGCGGCCCGCGCTCTCGCGATTCCGGCCGACCAGAAGGTTCTGCATATCCTGCCGCAGGAATTCATCATCGACAAACAGGAAGGCATCCGCGAGCCGATCGGCATGAGCGGCGTGCGCCTCGAGGCCAAAGTGCACATCGTCACCGGCGCCGTCAGCGCCGCGCAGAACATCGTCAAGTGCGTGCGCCGTTGCGGGTTGGAGGTGGACGACATCATTCTCGAGCAGCTGGCGTCCAGCATCTCGACCTTGACCGACGACGAAAAGGAATTGGGGGTATGCCTGGTCGACATCGGCGGCGGTACCACCGATATCTCGGTCTTCACCGACGGTGCCATCCGGCATACGGCCGTCATCCCGATCGCGGGCGACCAGGTGACGAACGACATCGCGGTGGCGCTGCGCACGCCGACGCAGCATGCCGAGGACATCAAGAAAAAGTTCGGTTGTGCGCTCACGCAGCTCGCGCATCGCGACGAAACGATTGAAGTACCGAGCGTGGGCGACCGCGCTCCGCGCAAGCTTTCGCGCCAGACGCTCGCCGAGGTCATCGAACCGCGCATCGAGGAACTCTATAGCCTGGTGCAGGCGGAACTGCGGCGCAGCGGTTTTGAGGACGTGATCGGCAGCGGCATCGTCATCACCGGCGGCAGCGCCAAGATGGAGGGCATGGTCGATCTCGCCGAAGAGGTGTTTCACATGCCGGTGCGCCTGGGCGTGCCGCAGTACGTCGGCGGACTCAAGGGCGTGGTGCAGAACCCGATTTTCGCGACCGGCGTCGGATTGGTGTTGTACGGCGCCCGCGGCCGTGAGGGCAAGTCATACACGCGCAACCCGGGGGTGTCGATGGGCGTGAAGGGAGTCTGGAACAAGATGAAAAGCTGGTTTCAGGGGAATTTCTGAGGTTGGGGAACGGGCAGACGGATCATTCGATTGGTTATTCAGGAAACCTACACTGGAGGCAAACATGTTCGAACTGATGGATACTTACGGACAACAGGCGGTAATCAAGGTGATCGGTGTCGGTGGCGGCGGCGGTAACGCCGTCGACCACATGGTCGCGGCGAACATCGAAGGCGTGGAGTTCATCAACGCCAACACGGATTCGCAAGCGCTCAAGCGTTCGCAGGCGAAGACCATCCTGCAACTTGGCACCAATCTAACAAAGGGACTCGGCTGCGGCGCCAATCCTGACATCGGACGCCAGGCCGCGGTGGAAGACCGGGAGCGTCTCGCCGAAGTGCTTACCGGCGCGGACATGGTGTTCATCACCGCCGGCATGGGCGGTGGCACCGGGACCGGCGCCGCGCCGGTGGTGGCGCAGGTGGCGAAGGACATGAACATCCTGACGGTCGCGGTCGTCACCAAGCCGTTTCCATTCGAGGGCCGCAAGCGCATGGGGGTGGCAGAGCAGGGCATCGCCGATCTGGGTCAATATGTCGATTCCATCATCACCATCCCGAACGAGAAACTGGTGACCGTGCTCGGCAAGGAAGCATCGCTGCTCGATGCGTTCGGCAAGGCGAACCAGGTGCTGCAGAATGCGGTCCAAGGTATTGCCGAGCTGATCACGCGTCCGGGACTGATCAACGTGGACTTCGCCGACGTGCGCACGGTGATGTCGGAAATGGGTTTGGCGATGATGGGCGCGGCTTCGGCGAGCGGTCCGTCGCGTGCCCGCGAGGCGGCCACGGCCGCGGTCTCGAGCCCGCTGCTCGAGGACATCAATATATCCGGTGCGCGCGGCATTCTGGTGAATGTCACCGCCGGTCTCGACATGTCCATCGGCGAGTTCGAGGAAGTCGGCAACACCATCAAAGAATTCGCCGCGGAGGATGCGACCGTGGTGATCGGTACGGTGATCGAGCCCGAGATGCGCGACGAGTTGCGGGTGACCATCGTGGCTACCGGTCTGGGGCAGGAGAAGATGCGCAAACAGCCTTACAAGGTGGTCAAAACCGGCACCGGCACGACGGATTACGAAGATCTCGAGACTCCGACGGTGATCCGAAACCGGCGCACGGAACGCCCTGCGGCGGTAGCGGCGGAAGCGGCCATCGAGTACCTGGACATTCCGGCGTTCTTGCGCAAACAGGCCGACTAACACTCGGCGCCCGAAGCCAACGCCCTGTCTGCCATGGGCGCAGATAGCCGCAATGAAACCTGCGTCCTTGGGCGATGCCGCCGCCGTTTGCAAAAGCGCTGCGGAACGGAATCCGACGGCTAGACGCGAGTTTCGCATACCAGGAGGGCCGTTTATCGGGGCGGTTGCCACGGATAACCACGTCCGATCGGAAATTTGGCTGGACAGGGCCGCAAATTTGTCCTTAAATAACGGAAAGGGATTGATTTTCCGGATTTTAGCCCTGTGAGCTGAGGTTAAATCAAGCATGCGGGGCGCACGCCTGTAACAGAGAATTAACCACGTATTTCTCCTGTCCCAGTGGGGATAGAGCTTTGTTGTGTGGTAAAGACAAGGACAAATTAAAATTTGATGATTAAGCAACGGACTCTGAAGAACGTCATTCGCGCTACTGGTGTAGGGCTGCATACGGGCGAAAAGGTTTATTTAACCCTCAGGCCTGCTCCATCCGACACAGGAATTGTCTTCCGTCGGATCGATTTAACCGATCCGGTCGATATCCGCGCCTGTCCGGAAAACGTGTCCGATACCCGTCTCTCGACTACACTGGAGAGTAATGGTGTACGGGTATCCACAGTAGAGCATCTTATGTCTGCATTCGCCGGTCTTGGCATTGATAATGCCTACGTCGACCTCACGGCGGCCGAAGTACCCATCATGGATGGCAGCGCTGGACCGTTCGTTTTTCTCGTGCAGTCGGCCGGAATCGCTGAACAGTCCGCGCCGAAACGCTTTATACGCATCAAGAAGGAAATCCGCGTCGAAGACGGCGACAAGTGGGCCTGCTTCGAACCGTTCGAAGGCTTCAAGGTTTCGTTCGCCATCGAGTTCAACCATCCCACGTTCCAGAATTCGACCCAGCATGCCAGTGTCGATTTTTCCACGACTTCCTTCGTGAAGGAAATCAGTCGCGCGCGTACCTTCGGTTTCATGGGTGATCTGGAAGCACTGCGACAGGCGGGGCTTGCCCGAGGCGGCGGGCTCGATAATGCCATCGTCCTGGATGATTACCGTATCTTGAATGACGACGGCTTGCGTTATGAAGACGAGTTCGTCAAACATAAAGTTCTGGATGCGATCGGCGACCTGTATCTACTTGGTCATCCGCTGATCGGTTCCTTCAGCGCCCACAAATCCGGGCATTCCCTTAACAACCGTTTGTTGCGCAGACTGGTTACCAACCAGGAGGCGTGGGAACTCATCACCTACAACGAAAACGAAGAGGCGCCGATCGCTTTTGTCCGCACCGTTCCCGCTGTTTGAGGGGATGTGGCGGAATGTGGCGGCTTCTTCTATGTCGGTCATGATGAGTAGATACGGGAGGCAACCGGCATGAACATCATCCTGATTCCCAACAGCCGTCATGGCAAGGGCCGTAACGCCACGCTGACCCCCCGGCACCTGATCCTGATTGCGCTCGTTGTTTTTGTCGCCTTGCCGGTTTTCCTCGGTATTCTGGCGTACAAGACCAAAGACATGCTGTCCGGCGGCGGCGCGGATTCGCTCCTCATCGCGCAACGTCGCGAGCTCGCCGCTCAGCGCATGGAAATCACTGAAGCCAAGCGCAATGCCGAAGCGCATCTGAACGCACTTGCCCAGCGCCTCGGCCAGTTGCAGGCGCAGGTCATGCGGTTGAATGCTTTAGGGGGTCGTCTGACCCGCATGGCCGGATTGGACCCGCGGGAATTCAACTTTTCCGCCGATGCCGCCATGGGCGGTCCGGAAAAGAGCATCGGCTCCTCAAATTCGCCGGAAGTCACGGCTTCGCTCGACAGCCTGGCGCAGGAAGTCGAACGCCAGCAGGAACGCCTTTCCGCGCTTGAGAATCTTTTGCTCGATCGCAAACTCAGCGCTGCCGTTACGCCGTCGGGTTGGCCCGTGGATGGGGGCTGGATTTCCTCCGGATTCGGCGTGCGCGCTGATCCGTTCAATGGTCATCAGGCCATGCATGAAGGCGTGGACATCGCCTCACGAATGGGCTCCCCGGTGCTGGCCGTCGCCGACGGCGTCGTGACTCACAGCGGTGAAAGCGCGGGCTACGGCCTGCTCGTGGAGGTTACGCACGAATCCGGCTTGATTACCCGCTATGCCCACACCAGCGCCACCCTCGTCAAAGTTGGGGATCGCGTCAAGAAGGGTCAGGAGATTGCCTTGGTCGGGACCTCGGGCCGTTCCACCGGACCGCATCTGCATTTCGAGGTGGTGCGTAATGGTAACCCGGTCAATCCCATGCGTTACCTGCAGCAGGCGGCCGCGAAATAAGCTCGCCCGCTGCCGGCCAAGCTTCAAGTCTCGCCGTTTTTCCTCCATAATTGCCGACTTTCCGATACGCCTCCGCGTGAGGCGCGTGGATTTTCATGATTACGAAAGCCCTTACCAAGATATTCGGCAGCCGCAACTCCCGCCTGCTCAAGCGTATGCAGCAGGACGTGGCGCGGATCAACGCCCTCGAAGCCGGGATCGCCAAGCTCACCGACGAGCAATTGACCGCCAAGACCGCCGAGTTCAAGACACGTCTGGCCAATGGCGAGGAACTCGACAGCCTGTTGCACGAGGCCTTCGCTGTCGTGCGCGAGGCCTCCAAGCGCGTACTTGGCATGCGTCATTTCGACGTGCAGCTGATTGGCGGCATGGTCCTGCACCAGGGCAAGATCTCCGAGATGCGCACCGGCGAAGGCAAGACGCTGGTGGCGACGCTTCCGGTTTACCTGAATGCCCTCTCCGGCAAGGGCGTAAACGTGGTGACGGTCAACGATTACCTCGCCCGTCGCGACTCCGAATGGATGGGGAAAATCTACAAGTACCTCGGCATGAGCGTCGGCGTGGTTGTTCCCGGACAGGACCGCCAAACGAAGCGTGATGCGTATGCGGCGGACATCACCTACGGCACCAATAACGAATACGGATTCGACTATTTGCGTGACAACATGGCTTTTCGCGCCGAAGAACGATCGCAGCGCGGCCTCAATTACGCCATCGTCGATGAAGTCGACTCGATCCTGATCGATGAGGCGCGCACGCCGCTGATTATCTCCGGTCCGGCGGAGGAGAGCACCGATCTGTACGTGAAGGTCAACTCGATTATACCCTTGTTGACCAGACAGGAAGTCGAAAACGGACCGGGTGACTACAGCGTCGATGAAAAGACTCGTCAGGCATTTCTCACCGAGGCCGGTCACGAAAAAGTCGAAAAACTCCTGGCCCAGGCGGGACTGCTCCAGCCGGGCTCGAGCCTCTACGACGTTTCTAATCTCATTCTGATGCACCACCTCAATGCCGCGCTGCGCGCGCATGCACTCTACAAGCGCGAGGTGGATTACATCGTGCGCGACAACGAAGTCATCATCATCGATGAATTCACCGGGCGCATGATGCACGGTCGCCGTTGGTCGGACGGCTTGCACCAGGCGGTGGAGGCGAAGGAAGCCGTACATATCCAGAACGAGAACCAGACACTGGCCACCATCACGTTCCAGAATTACTTCCGGCTTTACAAAAAGCTCGCAGGCATGACGGGCACTGCGGACACCGAGGCCTTCGAATTTCAGCAGATTTACGGTCTCGAGGTGGTTGTCATTCCCACGCACCGTCCGATGGTTCGTAACGACATGGCGGACCAGATCTACCGTACGGGGCGCGAGAAGCACACGGCCATCCTGTCGGATATCAAGGATTGCCATCAACGCGGACAGCCGGTGCTGGTCGGCACCGTTTCCATCGAGTCTTCGGAAGAACTTTCGCGCCTGCTGCAGAAGGATAAAATCCCGCACCAGGTCTTGAACGCGAAGCAACACGAGCGGGAGGCGATGATCGTGGCGCAGGCTGGACGCCCGGGCGCGGTAACCATTGCTACCAACATGGCTGGCCGCGGAACCGATATCGTGCTTGGCGGCAATCTCGAAATGGAGCTCAAGGAAGCTGGAGAGGACGAGGACAGACGCCGCAAAATTCGCGAGGAATGGGAACGCCGTCACCATCAAGTGGTGGGTGCGGGCGGGTTGCACGTGGTCGGTACCGAGCGTCACGAATCGCGGCGCATCGACAATCAGCTGCGCGGCCGGTCCGGACGCCAGGGCGATCCGGGCTCTTCGCGGTTTTACCTGTCGTTGGAGGACAATCTGCTGCGCATCTTCGGGAGCGAGCGGCTTTCTGGCTTGATGCAACGGCTCGGCATGCAGGAAGGCGAAGCGATCGAGCATCCATGGGTGTCGCGCGCGATCGAGAACGCCCAGCGCAAGGTCGAGGGGCGAAACTTCGATATTCGCAAGCAACTGCTTGAGTACGACGACGTTGCCAACGACCAGCGCAAAGTGATCTACGAGCAGCGTAACCGCCTGATGGACGTGGATGATATTTCCGAGAGCATCACGACCATCCGCCACGATGTAGTGAACGAACTCATGAATCAGTTCATACCGCCGGAAAGCCTGGAAGAACAGTGGAATATCCCTGGGCTGGAGGAGAGCCTCGAGCGCGAGTTCGGAGCCAAGCTACTCGTGGCTCAATGGCTCAAGGAAGAAACGGATCTTGACGAAGAAAAACTGCGCAGCCGCGTTCTCGCCGAGGCTGATCGCAAGCACGCCGAAAAGACGATCGCTATTGGCCCCGATGTCATGCGTCATCTGGAAAAGGCGGTCATGCTGCAGGTGCTCGATACGCAGTGGAAGGACCATCTGGCGGCCATGGACTATCTGCGCCAGGGTATCCATCTTCGTGGCTATGCCCAGAAAAATCCGAAGGAAGAGTACAAGCGCGAATCCTTCATGCTTTTCTCGGATATGCTGAACCGCATCCGGCATGACGTCATTCATCTACTGGCTCACCTGCAGGTTCAGGCGCAACAAGACATCGAGGAACTGGAGAGTCAGAACCAGGCGCCTCAGGAGATGCATTTCGTGCACCCGACGCTCAATACCGGAGGTCAGCCCGAGGAGAACGGGGAAGAGGTGGCCGTGGCCCAGAAACCGGTGACACGCAACCAACCCAAGGTCGGGCGCAACGAGCCTTGCCCCTGCGGCTCGGGCAAGAAATACAAGCACTGCCACGGCAAGCTCGCCTGATCCATGGCCGTCGGTCTGCTCGGGTTACCGGCGCTGCATCCCGTTTCCGGCATACGCTTGGGCACCGCCGCCGCCGGAATCCGCAAAAAAGAACGGCGCGATCTGGTCGTGATCGACTGCGCACCGGGCACGCAGAGTGCCGCCACCTTCACCCGGAATCGATTTTGCGCCGCCCCCGTGATTGTGGCACGCGAGCATCTTGCGGCCCGCGCGCCGCGCGCGTTGCTGATCAATACCGGATTCGCCAATGCCGGAACCGGGTCTCCGGGCGTTGAAGACGCCCGCGCATGCTGCGCGGCGCTCGCGCAGCGGCTTGAATGCCTGCCGGAAGAAATTCTGCCGTTTTCCACCGGCGTAATCGGAGAGCGGCTGCCGCGGGATCGTATCATCGCCGGCCTGCCGCTTTGCCTGGCGCATCTGCGCGAAGACGGTTGGGCCGAGGCGGCGCACGGAATCATGACCACGGACACCGTTCCCAAAGGCAGCTCGCGCCAGTTCCATATTGGCGGAAAAGTCATTACCGTCACCGGCATCGCCAAGGGTGCCGGCATGATACGTCCAGACATGGCCACCATGCTGGCGTTCGTCGCCACCGATGCGGCCGCGGCTCCCGCGGTGCTGCGGGCTTGCGTGACGTCCGCCGTGAAGCAATCCTTCAACCGGATCACCGTTGACGGCGATACCTCGACCAATGACGCTTGCGTGTTGCTGGCGACATTTGGCGCGGGCAATCCCATGATCGAGCGCGCGGAAGGCGAAGCCAATGCCGGTTTGTCACGCGCGATCACTGAGGTGTTCACCGAACTGGCGCAGGCGATCGTGCGTGACGCCGAAGGCGCGACCAAGTTCATTACCATCGAGGTGAGCGGCGGCCGGACGGAAGCCGATTGTCTCGCGGTCGCGTACTCTATCGCGCATTCGCCGTTGGTGAAGACGGCGTTTTTTGCCTCCGACCCGAACTGGGGACGCATTCTGGCCGCCGTAGGGCGCGCCCCGATCGCGCAGCTGGATGTCGATAAGGTGGCGATTCAACTCAACGAGGTGCGCGTCGTGCGTCACGGCGCACCCGACCCGGAATATACCGAAGCCAAAGGACTTGCCGTGATGCGTCTGCCGGAAATCCGGCTCGGTGTGGACCTCGGAGCCGGGTTCGCCGCGGCGCGCATCTGGACCTCGGACCTCTCGCACGATTATGTCCGGATCAACGCCGAATACCGCAGCTGACGAACCTCTGCACGTGGCGGTGGGAATCCTCACGGACGGCAATAAAGTTTTCATCACTCGCCGTTCCCGTCACAGCCATCAAGGCGGCAAATGGGAATTTCCCGGCGGTAAGATCGAACCGGGGGAGGACACGCTGTCGGCTCTCAAGCGTGAGCTCATGGAGGAATTGGGTATTGAAGTCGTGACGGCGGAACCGAGCATGCAGATTCGCCACGCCTATCGCGAGCGCCATGTTCTTCTCGATGTCTGGCGTATTTTGGATTATCGGGGCACGCCGATCGGACGTGAAGGCCAGGAAACGCGCTGGACGGCTTTGCCTGACCTGATGCGGCTCGAATTCCCCGCGGCCGACCTGCCGATCCTGCGCCGGCTCTGGTTGCCGCCGCTTTATCTCATCACCGATTCGCGACGTTTCGGAAAAAGCGAGTTTTTGGCGCCACTCGAACGTGCTCTGCAATCCGGCGCGCGACTGGTGCAGTTGCGCGAACCGCACATGCCACCCGAGGAGTACCGCGATTACGCGCGCCGAATCGCCAGCCTGTGCCATCGACATGAGGCGAAACTGTTGCTCAATGCCGAACCGGAATGGGTGTTAGCCTGTGAGGCTGACGGCGTGCATCTCAACAGCCGACGTTTGATGCAATGCCGCGAACGTCCTCTCGACGACCGATACTGGGTCGCGGCATCGTGCCATAACGTGGAGGAGCTTCGACAAGCGAAACGCCTGGCGGTGGATTTTGCCGTGTTGTCACCCGTCGCCGACACAGCCTCGCACCCCGACGCCACGCCGATTGGATGGAACAAGTTCGCGCAATGGCGTGCCGGCGCGAATCTGCCGGTATATGCGCTCGGGGGAATGCAGGTACAGGATCTTGACCGCGCGCGTCGGCACGGCGCGCAAGGGTTAGCCATGGTCAGTGAAATCTGGGGTGCCCGCTCGATCGAGCAGACGGTGGGGTCGCTCGCGGCGGTTTAATTTTTCCGGATCGTCGCTGCGAGAGAAAGATACCAGTGGTGCAGACGTTCCACCTCTTTTTCCAACTGTTTGCGGTCCGTGTTGTTTTCGATCACATCGTCCGCCTTTTGCAGGCGCTGCGCCCGCGTCGCCTGGACCGATATGATTTTACGAATTTCCGATTCGTTCAACCCGCTGCGTGCCATGGTACGCTGGATTTGCAGAGTCTCTGCGGCGTCAACAACCAGTACACGGTCCACCAAATCGTTAAACCCCGACTCGATCAGTAACGGCACGACCACAATGCAGTAAGGTGAATCGAGCTCGGCAACTTTGGTGCGCACGACCTCTCGAATGCGCGGATGCAGGATTGCCTCAAGTCGCTGACGTTCCACGGCGTTGTCGAAGACGCGTGCACGCAACTTGTCACGGTCGATCCGGCGCCTGCGATCGAGAATATCTTCACCGAAGTTTCGAATTATGTCGTCAAACGCCGGTTGGCCGGGCTCGACCAGAACACGGGCGATTTCATCGGTATCGATGACCGGTACGCCGCGCGAGCTGAAAAGCAGTGCCGCGGCGGATTTTCCGCTTCCGATGCCGCCTGTCAGGCCGATCCGCAACATGTGCCAGAATCAATTGGTGAGGCGGGCGAACTGCAGATACGAACGGATGAGGGATTCGCCCCACATCAGCGCGATCCAGCCGGCGACGCACAGAAACGGCCCGAAGGGAATCGGTACCCGACGATCGTGGCCGAAAAAGAGGATGAAAGCGATCCCGACCGATGCACCGACCAGTGATGCGATCAGGATGATAATGGAAAGACTTTGCCAGCCCAGCCAGGCACCGAGCGCGGCAAAGAGCTTGAAGTCGCCGTAACCCATGCCTTCTTTGCCCGTTGCCAGTTTGAAGAGCTGGTATACCAGCCACAGGAAGAGGTAACCCACCGCGGCACCGATAACCGCTGAAACAAGGGGTGTGAAGACTGCGAAGATGTTGACGAACAGACCGGCCCAGAGCAGTGGCAGCGTGATGCCATCCGGCAACAACTGCCGGTCATAGTCTATGAAGGCGAGCGCGATGAGGCTCCATGTCAGGAACAGCGCGGCCAAACCACCGAAATTGAAACCGAAATGCCAAGCCACCCAGACCGAGAGGCCGGCGGTCAACAGTTCCACCGCGGGATAGCGCCATGAGATCGGTTTGCCGCATTCGGAACACTTCCCTCTCAGCCAGAGGAAACTCAGGATGGGAATATTTTCCAGCGCCGTGATCGCGTGCCCGCAATGCGGGCAGCGCGAACGTGGCAGAACGAGGTTGAACGGTACCGATGCAGCGGGAGGTTTATCCGGGTGGACCAGCTCGTGGCATTGACTGCGCCAGCGCTGCTCCAAGATGACCGGCAGGCGGAAGATGACGACGTTCAGAAAGCTGCC
>DASPRK010000236.1:0-7215 GCA_035624495.1 Methylomirabilis sp. (SeqCode)
GTAGAAATCCACGTTCGGGTACAGCTTGCGCTCGATGAAGTACTCGTCCTTGAGCGCGATCTCTTCGAGGCGCATGGCGGTGTCGAGCAGCGGATCGTCCTTGCCGAGGTGCGCCAGCACCTTCTTCGCCTGCGCCTGGATCACGCGCGAGCGCGGGTCGAAGTTCTTGTAGATGCGGTGGCCGAAACCCATCAGCCGGAACGAGTCGTTTTTGTCCTTGGCGCGCGCGATGGCCTTGGGGATGTTCTCCACGCTGCCGATCTCCATCAGCATCTTGAGCACCGCCTCGTTGGCACCGCCGTGCGCCGGCCCCCACAGGCTCGCGATGCCGGCGGCGATGCAGGCGAACGGGTTGGCGCCGCTCGACGCCGCGAGCCGCACGGTCGAGGTCGAGGCGTTCTGCTCGTGGTCGGCGTGCAGGATGAAAATCACGTCCAGCGCCCGTGCCAGCACCGGGTCCACGATGTACTCCTGCGCCGGGGAGCCGAACATCATCTGCAGGAAATTCGAGGCGTAATCGTACTTGTTGTTCGGGTAACGCTGCGGCCGGCCGATCGAATAGGTGTAGCTGGCGGCGGCGAGCATCGGCATCTTGGCGATCAGTCGGGTGGCGGCGAGCTGGCGGTCCTTGGCGTCGCGGATGTTCATGACGTCGTGATAGAACGCCGACAGCGCGCCCACGACACCGACCATGACCGCCATCGGGTGCGCGTCGCGGCGGAACCCGCGGTAAAACGACAGCACCTGCTCGTGCAACAGGTTGTGGCTGCCGATCGCGTGGTCGAACTGCTTGCGCTCCGCCGGGGTCGGCAACTCGCCCCGCATCAGCAGATAGGCGACCTCGACGAAATCGCTGCCCTCGGCCAGTTCCTCGATCGGGTAGCCGCGGTACAGCAGGATGCCCTTGTCGCCGTCGACGAAAGTGATGGCGCTCTTGCAGGCGGCGGTGGAACGGAAACCGGGGTCGAAGGCAAGCAGGCCGTGACGCGCATACATCGTCTGAATGTCCACGGCGTTCGGGCCCATGCTGCCCTCCAGCACCGGCAGGCTGGCGTCGCTGTGCTCTTCCGAGATTAATGCGTTGACGTATTTAGTGTTCATGGTGTGCGTCCGCCTCGTCGGCCAAAGATATATAAGGATTGACTATCCCATCCGGGCTGTCCAGCCCCGCGCCTCAGGGCCGCTCGTAGACCCATCGCAGCACCGCGTCCTGCACCGCCTCGCCGGCTTCGGTTTCCGCGCGCCGGCTGTTGTGCAGGCATACGACGATCATACGTCGACCCTGGCGGTCGAGCATGTAACCGGCGATGCTGCGCACGTCGCGCAGGCTTCCGGTTTTGAGGTGCATGCGGCCGTCCAGTTCAGTTTCTCTGTTGAACCGTCCGCGCAGAGTTCCGTCCATGGCCGAAATCGGCAGCGAGGAAACGAGCTCCGGCATGTAAGGACTGCGCCAGCCGGTGAGCAGCACCTGGCCCAGGTGGCGCGCGGAGATCTGCTCCTCGCGCGAAAGCCCGGAGCCGTTCTCGAGCACCAGTTCCGGGAACTCGAGGCCGTGGTGTCTGAGCCAGTCACGCAAGACCGCGACTCCCTTTTCCGTCGTGCCGGGCGGGCCGTCGCGGTCGGCGGCGAGCGTCAACATGAGTTGCCGCGCCATGACGTTGTTGCTGTACTTATTAATAGAGCGAATGATGTCCGACAGCGGCGGCGAATAGCCCGTATACAGCAGATTCGCTCCGGCGGGAACGGTTTGCTCGCGCACGCCGCCGTCGAAGCGCCCGCCAAGCTCCGACCACAGCTCCCGGAACGTGCCCAGAATATACGCCGAAGGCTCGGACACGACACGAAACAGTTCATTGTCGCCGCAGGCCGCGGCGTATCCGCCGCTGAAAATCGCCCGCGTCCGCCCCTGCTTCTGCGTGACCCGCAGGGCGAGGTCGTGCGCCCAGCCGTGGCAGGCGTCCTGCGTCAGCCTGACCCGGTTCTCGATGTCGAGGTTGGCCGGCATCGGGTCGGCGACGATCTCCACGCGGTTGGCTGGCGGCCGCGGCAGGAAGCGGAAGCTCACCGCCTGGAAATTCACCATCAGCGCCTTCGGCAGCACGTTATAGGTGCGCAACGGCTGATTATCGAACTCGGCGGTATTGCCCGGCTCGCTCGCGAAGTAGCCCTGGTCGAGGACCAGGTCGCCATGAATCTCTTCCAGGCCCTGGGCGCGCAGCGAACGCAGAAACAGCCAGAATTGCTCGATGACGAGGTAGGGATCGCCATAACCCTTGAGATACAGATCGCCGTCGAGCCGCCCGTTGCGGACCGGCGCGCTGGTATAGGCCTCGGTTTTCCAGCGGTAGGCCGGGCCGAGCTCTTCGAGCGTTGCCAGCGTGGTAAGCAGTTTCATCGTCGACGCGGGATGGCGCGGCGTATCGGCCGCGACCGCGAGCAGCGGCTCGGGCTGGCCGATCTCCTGCACGTAAATGCTCAGGCCGCGCGTCGACAGGCCCTCGAGCTTGAGCACCGCGGCAATCGGCGCCGGCAAGTCTTCGGGAGCCGCGGGCGCCGCGGACAGCGGGCACAGGACCAGCAGAAATACCGCCAGTCGCAACCAGGCCGCTGTCCGCATCATGCCGCGCGCTCCGCGCCGCCCTTCCACCAGGCGGCAATCACTTCGCCCAACCGCGGATTGACCAGATAACCGTAAGAACGATGCACATTCAGTCCTTTCTCGTTGCGGAAATAATTGAACACGCCGCCTTCGACGTCGGTAAGGGATTCGACCAGGCCCAGTTCCAGCATCGGTTTGAAATCATCCCGCAGGGTCGGATCCAATGCCGTGAGGTCGCCCTGGGCGGCGATGTTGATCCATTGCCGGATGTTGTGCGGATAGCGCCGCAGGCCGTGCTCGTGCACGCCCTTCAGGCGTTCCTGCGTGAAACGCATCCCGAGCGGACTGCCGATGGTCAGAAACAGGTCGACCTTGCCCGGATTGTTCTCCATATGCGTCAGCTCCCACAGCGCGTCATAGGCGATCACCGAGCCCATACTGTGGGCAATTATAAGGATGCGCCGGCCTTCGGCCCACATCCGCCGCAGCGGCACCTTGAGCTGCTGGCGCACCGTCTCGCCGCTGCCCTGACGGTTACTGAAATACCGGGCGGTTTCCTGGATCGTGTTTTTCACCGCCGGGTCCGGCAACAACGGGATGAAGACATGGAAAATATCCCCCAACGTATACAGCAGCCACGCGAGGCGGCGCCGGAACGACAGCGCCTCCCGGACGTCGTCCTCCGTCGGGCCGCCGCGCTTGAGCAGCGCCTCGATCCAAGGCAGGTCCTCGTCCAGCGGCTTGCTGCTCTGATAATAAAGCGAGTTCCAGGCGATCAGGCTGAACAGTCCGGCGTCTTGCGTCAGCGCCCGCGCCACGGCGGGATCGACGCGCTCGACCCCGCGCACCAGGGCGCGCAGCAGCTGGGCCCGGTGCTGCTCGGGCGGCGGCTTGGGATTCTTCCCGGGAATGTACAGGATGCGATTGACCGTTTCCAAGAGATGGCTCGCGGTACAACAATTTAACTATATTGGTATAGCCGCCGGAACGCCAGGAAGGCGGCAACGCCTCCCGGGTTCGATACGGCGCGGCATCCGGCGTACGCCCGCGCCCGGCAAAAAACCGGATGTCTTGCGGCTGCCATTACATTAAAGTCAGATGAGGGAGGCGCGCCGGCGGTGACAACGAACAACTCCTATAAAGTGCTGATCCTCGGCCATGGCGAAATGGGCCAGGCGATGGAACAGTTACTCTCCCGCCACCGGCTGACCGTCTGGGAGCGCCGCCCGCCGGGGGGCGGCGCGCCGGTCGTGCTCGAGGCCGTCGCCGGGCAGCAGGACTTCGTCCTGTTCTGCGTGCCGGCCTTGCCCCATTTCGACCTCGCCACGCGGTTGCGCCCGCATCTCGCCCGGGGAACTCTGTGCGTGAGCATTGCCAAGGGGCTGGACGAGCGCGGCCGGACCGCGGCCCGGGCCCTGAACGACGCCCTCGGATCGGACGACGGCTTCGCGGTGCTGTACGGGCCGATGATTTCGGAGGAAATCCGCGCCGGTCGGGCGGCCTTCGCCCAGGCCGGTGCCGTCCACCGTGAAGCCTACGAGCGAGTTCGTGCGCTCTACGGCGGCACCACCCTGCATCTGGAGCACAGCACCGACATCGCCGGGCTGTCGTGGTCGGCGGTGTTGAAAAATGCCTACGCCATGGTGTTCGGCGCCGCGGACGAGTTGCAACTGGGCGATAACGTGCGCGGTTACCTTGTGGTGACGGCACTCGATGAATTGAGCCGGATCGAGGCCGGCCTGGGTGGCCGGTCCGACACCGCGCGCGGTCTCGCCGGCCTCGGCGATCTGGTGACGACCGCGACCAGCGCCGGCTCGCGCCACCACGAGCTCGGGCGGCGGCTGGCGCGCGGCCAGGCCGCGGCGAGCGAGGCCGAGGGCGTGCACACGCTGAAGATGGTTCGCGTCCACGGATTCTTCGACATCCGGCGCTATCCGCTGTTGCAGCTCATCGAGCGTCTGCTCGCCGAACCCGCGGCCGCACGAGCAACGATGCAGGAGTTCCTCGCGCGCGCACGCGGCTGAGATCGCGCGCCGATGGAAAAAATTTTTCGCCGCTTGTCTTTCCATCCGCGCCGAAATGCGGTTAGAATGTCCGTCCAGTTATGACATTTCCCGACACGTCGTTAAGCGGAATTGCCTGAACTGAACCCGCCACAAAAAGCGGCAGTACAATACATCAACGGCCCACTGCTGGTCCTGGCAGGCGCGGGCAGCGGCAAGACCTCCGTCATCACCCGGAAAATCGCCTGGCTCATCCGCGATTACGGCATCGCCCCGCGCCAGATCGTCGCCGTCACCTTCACCAACAAGGCCGCGCGCGAGATGAAGGCGCGTGTCGCCGACCTGCTGGACGGCGATCACTGCAAGGAACTGCTGATTTCGACCTTCCATACGTTCGGTCTCAAGATCCTGCACGAGCATCTGGGCGAGATCGGCTACCGCCCGGGCTTCTCGATTTACGACTGCGAGGACAGCACGGCTCTGCTCGGGAAACTGCTGCACGGTCAGTTCTCGGGCAAGAACAACCCGGCCGAGGCGGTGCGGCACCAGATCTCGATATGGAAGAACAGTCTCGTGTCGCCGGCCGACGCCCCCCTCGCGGCGGGCGGCGAAGCGATCCAAGACGTGGCGGCGCGGATATACGGCGAGTACGAACGGCACCTGCAGGCCTACAACGCCATGGATCTCGACGATTTGATCCTCAAGCCGGTGCGGCTGTTCCAGGCGCGCCAGGAGGTCCTGGAGGAATGGCACCGGCGCGTGCGCTACCTGCTGGTGGACGAATACCAGGACACCAATCTGTGCCAGTACGAGCTGGTGAAACAGCTCGCGGGCACGCGGGCGGCTCTGACGGTGGTCGGCGATGACGATCAGTCGATCTATGCCTGGCGCGGGGCGCACCCGGAAAATCTCAAGCACCTGCAGCAGGACTTCCCCGCGCTCAAGGTGGTCAAGCTGGAACAGAACTACCGCTCGAGCGGGCGCATCCTCAAGGCCGCCAACGCGCTGATCGCGAACAATCCGCACCTGTACGACAAGGCGCTGTGGTGCGACCGTGATTTCGGCGAGCCGTTGCGCGTGCTGAAAGCGCGCTCGGAGGAACACGAGGCCGAGCGCGTGGTCTCGGAGCTGCTCTACCACAAGTTCAAGCACAACACCGATTTCCGCGATTACGCCATCCTGTTCCGCGAGAATCACCAGTCGCGCGTGCTGGAACGGGTGCTGCGCGAGAGGCGTATCCCCTATTTTCTCTCCGGCGGTAATTCGTTTTTCGACCGCACCGAGATCAAGGACGTGATGGCCTACCTGCGGCTGCTGTGCAATCCCGGCGACGACAACGCCTTCCTGCGCGTCATCAACACCCCGCGCCGCGAGATCGGCGCGGCCACCCTCGAACAGCTCGCGGCGCACGCCGCCGAGCTCGGCGCGAGCCTCCTGCAGGCGTCGCTCGACGCCGGTATCGAGCGGCGCCTGAGCGCGCGCCAGGTCGCGACGCTGCGCGCGTTCACTCAGTGGCTCACCGACATGATCGGTAAAACCGCCGGCGCGTCGCCGGCCAAGCTGGTGTGCGATCTCCTGGCCGACCTGCATTACGAGGAGTGGCTCAAGGACACCTGCAACGATCACAAGATCGCGCAACGACGCATGGAAAACGTTCTCGAGCTGGTCGCCTCGATCCAGCGCCTGGCGCGCCAGAACGGCGAGGAAGATTCGCTGAGCGACCTGGTCGCGCGACTGACGCTCGCCGGCATCCTGGACAAGGGCGGCGAAGAAAACCCGGGCGACCTGGTGTCGCTGATGACGCTGCACGCGGCCAAGGGACTGGAATTTCCACACGTGTTCATCGTCGGCATGGAAGAAGGCCTGTTGCCGCATCACCAGAGCCAGTCGGACACCGGCGTGGAGGAAGAGCGGCGCTTGGCCTACGTCGGCATGACGCGCGCGCAGCAAACCCTCACGTTCTCGCTCGCCGAACGGCGCAAGCGCGGCGGCGAAGTCGTCGTCTGCGAACCCAGCCGTTTCCTGCACGAACTGCCGCCGGACGATCTGCGCTGGGAAGACGCCCGGCAGGAACCGGACCCGCAGGCGATGCTGGGGCGCGCCGAGGTATACCTCGCCAATCTGCGGAGCATGCTCGGCAACAGCTAAAACCCGCGCGTCCCCGTGCCGGACACCGTCCCGGCGCTAGAAATGACCGATCACATTGGCTATCCTAGCCTCGGGTTCAGACGCCTCCAGCACCGGACGGCACGAGAGGTAGAGATGTCATCTCTCCAGAGCATCGGCACCATGGACATACAACAGCAAGAAAAAAGGCGGATACGCGAGGTCGCGCAGGATTTTTCGACGCTGACCCTGACCCCGGAGAATTTCCACGCCTTCTACATCAAGTTCATCAACCTGCGTTTCCCGATGCAGGTGGCGCACCTGCTCGAGCTGCGTTACCTCATCAACCACACCGTAGACCGGTATAAAACGCCGCCGATGACGCCGGATTACCGTCAGTTCCGCGAAAGCCTGCAGGGCGCGATCGATTCCTTCATCGACAACCAGCGCTACAGCGAGCGCATGCTCAAGATACTGAGCATGCTGCGCGACCTGCATTACACGCAC
>DASPRK010000001.1:0-4028 GCA_035624495.1 Methylomirabilis sp. (SeqCode)
AGGCAAGAAGGTCCGGCAGGATTCGTTCAACTCCATATATATGATGGCGGACTCCGGCGCGCGCGGCAGCGCGGCGCAGATACGCCAGCTCGCCGGCATGCGCGGCCTGATGGCCAAGCCGGACGGCTCGATCATCGAGACACCGATCACGGCGAACTTCCGCGAAGGCTTGAACGTGCTGCAGTACTTCATCTCCACGCACGGCGCGCGCAAGGGTCTGGCCGACACGGCGCTCAAGACCGCGAACTCCGGCTACCTCACGCGCCGCCTGGTGGACGTATGCCAGGACCTGGTGGTGACCGAGGAAGATTGCGGCACCACCGAGGGCGTCGCCAAATCGGCATTGGTGGAAGGCGGCGAAGTCGTGATCGCGCTGCGCGACCGTATTCTCGGACGCGTGGTGATCGGCGACATCCGCGACCCGGGCAACGAGAAGAAGGTGCTGATCGCCGACGGTTCGGTGCTGGACGAGAAGGCCGTGAGCCTGCTCGAGGAGCGCAACATCGACCAGGTGCTGGTGCGTTCGCCGGTGACCTGCAACACGCGTTACGGCGTGTGTCGCAAGTGCTACGGACGCGACCTCGGCCGCGGCCATCTCGTGAACCTGGGCGAGTCGGTCGGCGTAATCGCGGCGCAGTCCATTGGCGAGCCGGGCACGCAGCTCACCATGCGCACGTTCCACATCGGCGGCGCCGCCTCGCGCGCCGCGGCGGTTTCACGCATCGAGGTCAAGACCACGGGCGTCATCCGCCTGAAAAACCTCAAGGTCGTGAAGCATGCCAGCGGCAACTACGTGGCGGTGTCGCGCTCCGGCGAGCTGATCGTGCAGGACGACCAGGGCCGCAACCGCGAGCGTTACAAGCTGCCGTTCGGCGCGGTGCTGTCGGTGCACGACGGTTCTAAGGTGAAGAGCGGCGCCGTGGTCGCCAATTGGGATCCGCACACCCACCCGATCATCACCGAGGTGGCGGGGAAGGTTACCTTCAGCGACCTCATCGATGGCGTCACGGTCAACAAGCAAACCGATGAGATCACGGGGCTTTCGACCTACGTCGTGCTGGACGCGAAACACCGCGCCGGCACCAAGGATATCCGTCCGGTGATCACGCTGGTGGATGGCAAGGGCAAGGCAGTGACCATCCCGGGTACCGAAATTCCCGCCAAATACATGCTGCCGCCGGGCGCGATCATCACCGTCGAAGACGGCGCCAAGGTCGGCGTCGGCGACGTGCTCGCGCGCATCCCGCAGGAGTCGTTGAAGACCCGCGACATCACCGGCGGTCTGCCGCGCGTGGCGGAGTTGTTCGAGGCGCGCAAGCCCAAGGATCACGCCATCCTCGCCGAGACCAGCGGCGTGATTTCCTTCGGCAAGGACACCAAGGGCAAGCAGCGCCTGATCATCACCGACAAGGCCGGCACCGAGCACGAGTATCTGATCCCGAAGGGCCGGCACATTACGGTGTTCGAGGGCGAGACTGTCGAGCAGGGCGACACGATCGTCGAGGGCGCCGCCGTGGCCGCCGACATCCTGCGCCTGCTCGGCACCGAGGCGCTGACCAATTACATCGTGGATGAAATCCAGGACGTATACCGGTTGCAGGGCGTGAAGATCAACGACAAGCACATCGAGGTGATCGTGCGCCAGATGCTTCGCAAAGTGCGCGTGGTGGATGCGGGCGACACGCGCTTCCTGCCGGGCGAGCAGGCGGAGCGCGCGCGGCTGATGGAGGAAAACGAGGCGCTGCCGAAGGACAAGCGGCCCTCCACGTTCGAGCCGTTGCTGCTCGGCATCACCAAGGCGTCGCTGTCGACCGAGTCGTTCATTTCGGCGGCCTCGTTCCAGGAGACCACCCGGGTTCTGACCGAGGCGGCCATTACCGGCAAGAAGGACCTGTTGCGCGGCCTGAAGGAAAACGTGATCGTCGGCCGCCTGATCCCGGCCGGCTCGGGACTGGCGCATCACCAGGAACGCCGCCGCCAGCGCGGCGAAGCCAAGCAGGAAGCCAAGGAATTGCAGCAGTCTTTGACAGGCTATACCGGCAAACCCGCGGCGCGCAGTGGTGAGGAGGCAGTGGGGACCTAGCGCACAGTGCCCGAGGCGAATGCTCTTTCGGAGATGACAGCCGGTACGCCTTTAAAGAGCGCTGTCTCTTGTGGCAGCCCGGCGTCCTCCTTTCGAAAAAGCTTCGCCACGGCTTAAGGAGGCGCCCTGCGCCACGGGACCCGGCAGCTGGCCGGCCCCGTGTAATGAAGTGCGTACGTCGCGGTCACCGGACGCCGGTGAAAACCGCGAAAAACGGCGGTAAAAGGCCGTAAATGGCTTGACACATACAGGCCATATCCATAGAATCGCGCCCCTCAAGACAGGCCGGTGTTCCGCCGGCCTGTCTTTATTGAAGCCTCTAAAAAAGTGCCTCCCAGAGAGGGGGCTTCGGGAATTCCGGCCAGGGATGATCGACCGGACGCCGAGTTTTCTGCGCTGACCGCGCAATTTGGATGGCGAAACTAAACCATTGAGATTTCCGCGCGTGCGGAGATTTCTGTTTTTGAATCCGTAACCGTAACGGACCGAATTATGCCGACGATAAATCAATTGGTCGCGAAGGGCCGCAGGCGACTGGAAAGCAAAAGCAAGGTGCCGGCGCTCGAGGCCTGCCCGCAGCGGCGCGGCGTATGCACGCGCGTGTACACCACCACGCCGAAGAAGCCGAACTCGGCGCTACGCAAGGTCGCCAAGGTCCGGCTGACCAATGGTTACGAAGTCATCACCTATATCGGTGGTGAAGGACACAATCTGCAGGAACACTCGGTCGTGCTGATCCGCGGCGGACGCGTGAAGGACCTGCCGGGTGTGCGTTACCACACGGTGCGCGGCTCGCTCGACACCGCTGGCGTCGCCGATCGCAAACAGGGTCGCTCCAAGTACGGCGCCAAGCGCCCGAAGTCGTAATGCAGGAACAGTGATTCCGCCGACCGGTGCGGGATATTTTTTAACTTCAAATATAACCGTCAGGACGAGTTGAACATATGCCGAGACGTCGAGAGGTTCCAAAGCGCGAAATCACGCCGGATCCTAAATTTCGCAATGAGACCGTCGCCAAGTTCATCAACGTCGTGATGAAGAGCGGCAAGAAGTCGGTCGCCGAGAAGATCGTCTACGGCGCGCTGAACACCATGGCGGAACGCAGCAAGAAGGATCCGATCGAACTGTTCAACCAGGCGCTGACGAACGTGCGCCCGCTGGTCGAGGTCAAGAGCCGTCGCGTCGGCGGCGCCACCTATCAGGTGCCGGTCGAAGTGCGCTCGGGGCGCCAGACCGCGCTGGCCATGCGCTGGGTGGTCGAAGCCGCGCGCGAGCGCAGCGGCAAGTCCATGGCGACGCGCATGGCGGATGAATTGATGGACGCCGCGGAGAAGCGCGGCAGTGCCGTGAAGAAGCGCGAAGACGTGCATCGCATGGCCGAGGCCAACAAGGCCTTCTCGCATTACCGCTGGTAATCGCGCAACGTTCTTTATTAGAGGATTCGAGTCGTGGCCCGTACAACACCCATCGAACGCTACCGTAACATCGGCATCATGGCGCACATCGACGCCGGGAAGACCACGACCACGGAGCGCATCCTGTTCTACACCGGTGTCTCGCACAAGATCGGCGAGGTGCACGACGGCGCCGCCATCATGGACTGGATGGAGCAGGAGCAGGAGCGCGGCATCACCATCACCTCGGCCGCCACGACCTGTTTCTGGAAGGGCATGGACGGCAAGCTCGACCAGCACCGCTTCAATATCATCGATACCCCCGGCCACGTCGACTTCACCATCGAGGTGGAACGTTCGCTGCGCGTGCTGGACGGCGCCATCTTCGTGCTGTGCGCCGTCGGCGGCGTGCAGCCGCAGTCCGAGACCGTGTGGCGCCAGGCGAATAAATATAAGGTGCCGCGCATCGCGTTCGTCAACAAAATGGACCGCGCCGGCGCCAATTTCCTGAACGTCGTCAAGCAGGTCAAAGAGCGCCTGGGCGCGAACGC
>DASPRK010000035.1:0-9387 GCA_035624495.1 Methylomirabilis sp. (SeqCode)
CTCCGTCGCACGCTGCAGGTCGAACCGGCTCCGGCTCATGAGGCGCAGGCGGTGCGAAGCCGCGGCGAGCACGTCTTCCAGCAGCGCCGCGAGCACATACCGCTGCAGCGTGACGCCATGAACATTTTTTCCGTTCGCCACCTCCGCCACGCGACCCACGACCGCCAGGCGCGCCTCCATTCGACCCTGTTCCCCTTGCAGAGACTTCAGTTCCGCCACCGAACTGCCGATCTGCCTGCTGCGTTCTTCCATGCGCGCCCGCTCCTCGAGAAGCTTGCCTACCTGCGATTGCGCATTCGCGGCATCGGTCGCGAGCGCCGCCAGATCGGGACGGACTTTCCCGCGCACGCTTTCAGCGACGCGGTCGAGGCGCGCCCTGGCGGCGATCTGCGCGTCATGAAAGACCTGGATCTCCTGCTCCAGCCGGGTGCGTTCGCCCGGGTCGAGTTTGGCCTCCTGGTAGGCCGCTTCGTCAGCGATGCCAGCCTCATGAAGGCGCCTCCTGAAATCCTCGGCGGCCGTTTCCAAACGCCTGCGCGTCTCGTTGATCTCGCCCTCGGCGCCGTCAAGTTGTCCTTTGCAGGTCTGCCACGCCGCCATGGCGGCGTCGTGGTTCTGTCGCGCAAGCTCGAACGCGTTTTTCAGCGATTCGCGCTTCGCGCGCGCGGCCGCCAGCGCCGTGTTCAGCGCGTCGATCGAGCGCAGCGTCGCGGGCACGTCCTTTTCCAGTCCGGCCATGCGCTCCTGCAGGCGGCCGTGTCCGATGGTTGCCTCGATGAGGGCCTGCTCAAGTTTGGGCAACTCCTCGGCGAGCCGCGTTTCGCTTGCCTGCAGAGCGGCAATGGTCCGACGCAAACCGTGCTGCTCGTCCGAGGCGGCCTTGGCGGCGTCGAGCTCAACCTGTGTTTCCTCATGGCGCCTGGCCAGCGCCGAGACGGAGGCCTTGCGGTGTTCACCGAGGTCCTCGAGGCACTTGGCGATGCGCTCCTTGGTGACCGCCACGTGCTGCGCGATTTTGCCGCTTTCCTGCATCGCATCGTCACGCGTCTTTTCGAGACGAATCACCTCCTCTTGCAGCTCCGCGATCTCCTGTTCCTCCGGCACCGCGGCGCGGGAACGGGCCGGTGACGGGTGCCGCGTGGAGCCGCACACCGGACATGGCTCCCCGCGCACAAGCTGCTTCGCCAGCACCGTGGACTGCGCCTTTACTCTCTGCTCCTGCAAACGCTCGAGTCTTTTCTTTGCCTCGTTGACGGATTTCTTCGTCTCCGCGATCAACGCTCCGGCACTGTCGAGGGCATGTACCTGCGTCTTGAGCCGGCCTTGATGTTCCGCGAGGTCGGCGGCGGCCTTGTGCAGCCGTTGCAGCTCCCTGACCCTGGCCTTCAGCTCGCCGAGCTTTCCGGACATTCCGATCATCTTCTCCAAATCCTCCTGGAACTGGCGCAGCGTGCGGGTGCATTCACGCAGCTCTTCCTGCGACTGATTTCGGGAATGCGTGGCCTCGGTGACGCGCCGCGCGTGGTCGGAGAGATCCTGGTTCACCTGCTCAAGTTCCCTGATCTTTTCGGTCAAAGTCTCGAAGCGAGCGATCTCTCTCTGGACCAGCTCGCGTTCCGCTTCCCGGGCCTGCTCGGTTGCGAGTGCGTGCTCGGCCGCGCGTTTCGTCGCCAGCGCCCGTTCATGCTGCGCGGCAAAGTTCGCTCGTTTGAGCAGGACCGCTTCGTGCTCCTGCTGGCGGTGCTGGCAGTGAATCTCGGCATCCCGCAGCGTTTCGGCGCGTCGAGCGCGATCGAGGCCTTGGCTCAGGATTCCGATCTCCGCGCGGCGCGCCTCGATCTCGTCATACCTGGCCTGCGCCTCGGCAAATTCCGCGAACAATTCGTCGAGCTGATATGCCTCGCGCAAGCGCTTATCGACCAGTTCCCGCCGCGCCGACGCGGCGGACAGCCCGATCTCGATCTCGCCGGCGTGCGTTCGCAGGGTTTCCTGCTGGAGGAAGAGTTCGTCGGGGCTCGCTGCCCCGGCCTGCTCCAGGACAAAGCCGACCTGGCTGGCCAGTTCCTCGCCGCGGCGCCGAACCTCGGTCGCCGATTGTTTAAGCGCCTCCTCGATCCGTCGGTAAAGCTCGGTTGAAAAAAGTGCCTCGAGGATTCGCTGACGCTCCGTCGAATTCGCCATCAGGAACCGCTGGAACTGGTACTGCGGCAACATGACGACCTGGCGGAACTGGTCGCAGCGGAAACCGAGCACCTGCTCGACTTGCTCGGTGACGCGCGTCCACTGCGTCGCAAGCACGGTCCCGTCGTCGGCGTCATCGGTAACGCCGCTACGACGCCACAGCGTGGCCTCGGGCGGTTCACGCGTCGTGCCCGCGCCTTTCTTTTTGGGGCGCTCCTGCTCCGGCAACCGGGTGATGCGGTACCGCTCGGCCCCCACGGAAAAATCGAAGGTGACTTCCGTCGGCAGGTCCGGAATTGCATGATCGCTGCGCAGGGTGCGCGGTTCACGGGTCGCGCCGGAGGATTCGCCGTAGAGGGCGAAGCAGATGGCGTCGAGGAGCGAGGTCTTGCCGGCTCCGGTCGGGCCATGGATCAGAAACAACGAGCGATCGCCGAGACGGCGGAAATCGATCACCTGTTCGGCGGCATACGGCCCGAAGGCGCGCATCACGAGGCGCGTGGGTTTCACGTCGGGGATTCCCGTTCCATGGCGCGCACGCGCTCGACGACATCAAGGTAGGCGTTAACCTCCTCCTCCGAAGCGGGTTCCCCCCGCACCGACTGAAAAAAGGATGCGAAGATCTCGCGATCGCTCAGCGTCCGGTAATCCACCCGCGCCGCGCCATTGCCCCGCGCGAGCAGCTCCGCGCGCTTGAGCTCGAGGACGTTGGGGTATTTGGCCCGCAGCCTGCCAACGGGGTCGAACACCGGGCCCCGGTCGAGCAGCGTCACCGACAGGTAATCGTCGGCTTCATTGCCGACCGGCGCACGTAACAGATCCTCGAGCGTCCCGGTCACGCAGCGCACGGCGCGGCGCGGCGCCAGCGGGATCCGTTCCACGCGCGCGCGACCCGCGGCATCGAGTTCCACCAAGTTGACCGACTTCGAATGCGCGGCTTCCGAGAACGAGTATTGCAGCAGCGATCCGGAGTAGTAGATGCGGTCGTTGCCGGCCGCCCGCTGGGGTCGATGCAAATGGCCGAGCGCGACAAACGAAAAGCCGTCGAACACCGACGGTTCGACCGCGCCCGTGCCGCCGACCGATAAAGGACGTTCGGATTCGGACTCCTCGCCCCCGACAACCAGGGCATGGGCCACCAGCACCGAACGCGCGCCGCGCGGGCGGCTCGTGCGCGCCTTCGCGATGGCCGCGCGCATCGCGCTGGCATGATCGAAAAGCTCCGGATTGCCGAAACGCTCGCGCGCGAGCGCGGGCTCGGCATAGGGGATGGCGCAGATGTTCACCGGACCATTCGCGTCCGTGGGCGACGCCCATACGGGATCGAGACCGAGGCGTCCGGCCACGTGCAGGCCGCTCTGGGCGAGCAGCCGCGTGCCGAAACCCAGGCGCTCGGGACTGTCGTGGTTCCCGGCAATCAGCACGACTCGCGTCTTGAGCTCGATGACGAGCCGCGACAGCGTCTCATCGAGCAGGCTCACTGCCTCGGGCGGCGGGACCGCCCGGTCGTACACGTCTCCGGCGATGACGACGACTTCCGGTTTCGCTTCACGGACCAGCCTGATGAACTGGTCCAGCACATAGGCTTGATCTTGTGTCAGGTGAACGCCGTAGAAGATCCGACCGAGATGCCAGTCGGCGGTATGAATGATTCGCATCCTGCCACCCCAAATCCTTTCGCAACGATCACGTAGTGTCCGAAATTCCGGACTTCACTTCAATGCGCCCCGGCTTACTAACGGATCACGCGCGCTGACGAATGGCAGGAATTGATCGTTCGTCCTGTTTCCATGGCTCCCCTCTCCGAAATTTCCGCCTTGGACAGATATTCGCCGGATGATCACATGCGATCAAGGCCACTAGGGCGTCCCGCTCGGCCTGGGCCGTCGGCGGTCGACGAAAGAAAAGTCATTCCCGGCCCGCCTCAGGTGAAGCCGATCGTTTCGGTAAACGTTCCGGCACCCAGATATCGCGGATCGCCGTCTTGCCTGTGGTTAGTCCGAGCGGCTGGAGATCATACATATCAATGATGGTTCGCAGGACGTCGTAATGATCGATTTTTTCGGAGTATGCGCCGCGCTTGACCATCGGACCAACAAAGATGGTGACGATGTGATTGCCACTCGAACCGTCATCCTCATCCCACGTAAGAATCAACAAGCTGTTATGACTTGCGGCCCATCTGACATAGGAAACGAAATGGTCTTCGAGCCAGTCATTCCCTCGTCGAATAGCTTCCCGCGGCGCGCCGTCATGCATGTCGTTCAACTGATTCGGCACCACGATTGATACGGTGGGCAGTTTCGAGTAATCCGACGGGAAGGCGTCAAAGGGCTGGTTCACGCCGGGCGCGAGATTGACGCCCTGCCAATTGACCGCCGGATTGTGTTTCCGCGCGTAGTGTCCCGTTCGACAGCCGGTAAAGCCGGCCGCGGGCAGAGATTCCGAGTACGTGGCGTAGCTGAGCCCCCGCCGTTTCAATTCGCTCGCGAGATTATCGCCCCGCAGTGAAGCAACACACCGGTCATCATCGACCCCGAGGGTTGCGCCGGCAAACAGCGCCAGATAGTTCGGCTGGCTGGGATGCGTCACCGCAAATGACTGCGTAAAGAGGGCTCCGTCCCGGGCCAGCCGGTTTACGTACGCGGCCTCCGGGTTGCCCATGATTTGCCGATAGGCTTTGTTCTCTTCGATGACGATGACGACATGGTCGGGTCGCGGCAGCCTTTCAAGCGCATCGGGACGCTGTGCCGCGCCGTCGTCCCGAGTGGCCGCAACCACAGACTGGCATGCAACCGCCGCGCCAGTGATCACCAACGTTGACACCATTCCCAACAGAGCCGTTCGAATTGACATCACGACACAATCATCCTTTATAAAGAAATGGTTGGCTGGGTTCCCGCAGAACTTCCTTTAATTCCGCCTTTTCTTTCTTACCGCGCGCCGTCTTGCACGGTTAAAATACGCTCGAGGAGTGTGGGTCGGCTAATGCGGACAGCAAAATGGTAGCAAGGATGTCACCGCCCGTCAGTGGATTGTAAAAATTGGCGCGAGGTTGATCACCCTATGAAGAACGCAATCAACCACATCAACCAACTGAAGACTACGGCTTACCGCGAGGCAGGCCATGCTGTCGCTCACCGTCGATTACGGGGTCCCCGCCGCAACGTCGAAATACTCTCCATCATATCGTATGCGAACGGCGCTGGATCAGCGATGCCGCCGGAAGAATGGTCCCCGGAAACCGAGAACATGCAGGATAATGTCGTGATCCTGTGTGCTGGCTATGCGGCCTGTGGCGCGGCCGGGATCGGGGACTCTATGGCGAGGCAATGCTGCGCCTCCGATTTCGCCAAAGCGCATGAAATCATCGCCCGCTGGCACTTGGCGTCGTTCGAGGAACACCTGGACGAGGCCATCGACCTGATGTGGCAACCGGAGAACCAGCGGGCCGTTGCACGGCTGGCCGACGAACTGACACGGCATCTGCTATTGCTGCCCCAGGAAATTGACGTGCTCATCGACGTGACCGACGGCGCGATCTCGGAAGCAGAATTGGCTCGACTCAGAGCGGGCGGTTTGGAACAAAACCGGCAGCACCGACTATCCTATTTGTCTCACACCTACCAGCCGCACTGAACGTCGCGGTGTTTACCGCCCCTCGTCTAATTTCCGAATCCTGTAAATTCGGGGGAAGCAGACCGGCCGATCGCGCAATGACCATAAACCATGCTTATGGCTTCGCTTCGTTATTTCTTTTTTCGAGTTGATCCATGTCATCTCTCCAGAAAGCCTGAGACTTAATATATGTCATATGTCAGTCGAAAAATTTTGATTTTGAAATTTGTCTCAGCCACGGTCTTCGCAAAGGGGTGAAGTATCATGCTCAAAATGGGACTCGTGATTGGTATACCGTCGATAATTACTTACCTGGCATCGACGTATTTCCAATCTTTCGAAAATATCCTTTACATTTTTATGTTATCGGCAGCCGCACTCCTGATTGCGATTCTGTCGCAGATCAGCGAGAAGTCCAGATCCTGAGAATTTTCGGCGTCCGCAAAACCGTCTGGGGGCTTTTTGCCCATGTCCCGAATTGAACACGTCGTCAAAAACTAGGGAATAATCCTTCGCCTCCGTTTTTTCCCACAGGCGAATTCATGGCGCCCAGCGCCAATGATCTGACCGAGCAGCAACGCCGGGAAGGCCACTGAGACGCAGAGCGACCAAGATCGCTATACTCGAAATCCGTTGATACCTCGGATCGGGGTCGTTTTCGTGCAAAATCAGGAATTCTTATTCTGGAATCCCCCTCTCGGCTCGGTCCAATCGCAGGTAGACACGGATCTGAAGGGCTTGACCCAAGTCGAGGCTAATCGACGTATCAAGCACTTCGGCTCTAATGCTTTGCGCGCGCACCGCGAGCGTGCGTTGATCCTGCAATTTCTGGCACGTTTCGGCAACCCCTTGGTCATCGTGCTGCTGGTGGCAAGCGGCATTTCGGCTGTCACCGGCGATGTGGCGAGTTTCTTGATCATCAGCATCATCGTGCTCATGAGCGTCACGCTGGATTTTGTCCAGGAACATCAGGCAGGACAGGCTGCCGAGCGGCTGCGGCAGTCCGTGGCGGTGCGCGCCACCGTGCTGCGCGATGGGCAGCCAGTTGAGATCACCATGGCCGATCTGGTGCCGGGAGATGTGGCACTCCTGTCGGCGGGCGATATGGTTCCCGCCGACGGTCGCGTGCTGGAAGCCAAGGATCTATTTGTAAACCAAGCTCTGCTTACGGGTGAGTCGTACCCGGTCGAGAAACACGTTGACGAACTATCTGCGCCGACCGAGGACATCAGCAAAGCCGCCAACGCCGTGTTCATGGGCACTTCCGTCATCAGTGGCACGGCCAGGATCCTGATATGCCGCACGGGTCCTTCCACGGCGCTGGGCACCGTCGCCGAAACGCTGACGCGCAAAGCCCCGCCCACCGCCTTTGAAATCGGCACCCGTCGCTTTGGCATGCTGATCATGCGCCTGACAATCCTGCTCGTGCTTTTCGTATTACTGGTCAACGCGGTTTTCCACCGGCCGCTGCTGGAATCGTTTTTGTTTGCCGTGGCGCTGGCCGTAGGCCTCACCCCGGAACTGTTGCCGATGGTGGTGTCGGTCACCTTGTCGCGCGGGGCGCTGCGCATGGCGAAAAAACGCGTCATCATGAAACATCTGCCGGCGATCCAGAATCTCGGTGGCATGGACGTGCTGTGCACCGACAAGACCGGAACCCTGACGGAAGCACGCATCCACCTTCAACGTCATCTCGATGCCACCGGACGGGACAGCGAGTGGGCGCTGCAACTCGCCTACCTCAACGGCTACTATGAAACGGGACTACGAAGCCCCCTGGACAAGGCCATTCTGGAACACACGGAGATCGACGTTTCTCGCTGGCACAAGCTCGATGAGGTGCCATTTGATTTTGAGCGCCGCCGTGTGTCAGTACTGGTTGAAGATGGCCGGGAACGACTGCTGGTGGTCAAGGGAGCGCCAGAGGACATCCTGCGCCTCTCCGCTCACTACTCGGCGGACGGACCGGAAAGCCTGAAACCCATGGATAAGCAGTCGCGAGCGCGTATCGAGGCATTGTACGACGGCCTGGGACGCGAGGGCTTCCGCGTGCTCGGCATTGCCTGGCGCAAAGTGGCGCCCGATCATCCGCACGCGGTGGTGAGCGATGAAACCGGGTTGGTGTTCGCGGGTTTTGCCGCGTTTTTCGATCCACCCAAGGTCAGCGCCGCGCAGGCGCTTAAATCCCTGGCCGCCAGCGGCGTGGCGCTCAAGATCGTGACCGGCGACAACGAATTGGTTACACGACATATCTGCCGTGAACTGGGATTGCCAGTCATCGGGGTGCTCACGGGAGACCACATCCAGCACATGGATGATCCCGCGCTGCGGGCGCGGGTCGAGGCCGTCAATCTTTTCTGCCGCGTCACGCCGGCGCAGAAGAACCGAATTATCCTGGCGCTGAAGGCGCGCGGCCACACGGTTGGATTTCTCGGCGACGGCGTCAACGACGCTCCTTCCCTGCATTCGGCGGATATCGGCATGTCCGTGGACAGCGCCGTGGACGTGGCCAAAGAAGCGGCCGACATGATCCTGCTCAGGCGCGATCTGAACGTGCTGCACGACGGCGTGCTGGAGGGGCGGCGCACCTTCGGCAACATCATGAAATACATCATGATGGGCACGAGCTCCAATTTCGGCAACATGTTCAGCATGGCGGGCGCGTCCCTGTTTCTGCCGTTCTTGCCGATGTTGCCGGTGCAGATCCTGCTCAACAACCTGCTCTACGATATCTCCGAGATTCCCATTCCCATGGACCGCGTCGATAAGGGATACCTTCTGCGGCCGCACCACTGGGACATGAGCTTCATCCGCAATTTCATGTGGGTGGTCGGCCCGGTCAGCTCCGTCTTCGACTTCCTCACCTTTTTCATCATGCTGAAGGTGTTTCAGGCGGGCGAAGAGCTCTTCCATACCGGCTGGTTCATCGAGTCCATTGCCACCCAGGTGCTGGTGATCTTCGTCATCCGCACGCGGCGCAACCCGTTGCACAGCCGCCCCAATGCGTTGCTGACAACGACTTCCCTGGCAGTGGTTCTGATCGCGATAGCACTGCCCTTTACCCCGATCGGCGCGTACTTCGGTTTCGTCGCCCCGCCCCCGTTTTTCTTTCTCATTCTGCTGGGCATGGTGCTCATCTATCTGCTGGCGGTGGAAGGAGTCAAGCGCTGGTTCTACCGGCGTTTCGCCGGCGCGCCCCCGTGAACGCTTGCTGAACGAACTGCCGTTCAGCGCCAGACCAAAACGGGAATAGTCGAGTGCGCCAATACCTTGCTGGTTTCGCTTCCCAGCAACAACCCCGCAACGCCCTGGCGACCGCGGGACGCCATCCAGATCAGGTCGCAACCGCGCTCTGCCGCGGTCTTTACGATCTCCTCGAACGGATGATCACCGGTAACGTAAAGACACTCGCATGATACCCCGTAGTCATTGGCGGTGCCTTCGACAAAATCCAGAACACCCCTTGGCCGCACCTTCGCCTCGCGCACCAATCGTTGCGGCGATGACACGACGTGGATGCCGGTCACGCGGGCATCGATCGGTCTTGCAAACTCGATAGCCGCCAGTACCGCCCGTTCCGAGAGCTCG
>DASPRK010000054.1:0-12901 GCA_035624495.1 Methylomirabilis sp. (SeqCode)
GTGCCGAGGGACTTAAAATTTCCCTCAGTTCCTCGACGAAGCCGTTGACCGCCTGCGCGGCGTCCACTTCGATCACCAGGCGCCGGCTGAAGGCGCTGCGGGCCTGATCCATATTATAGAGCTTCTCGGCCGACATTTTGAACCCGCCGGTATATTCGTCCACGCTCACGTGACCCTCCACGACCAGCAGCGTGTCCTTGGCGAGCAGGTCGCGGCTCTGCGAATAAAGATCGGAAAACACCGCGAGCTCCAGGCGCCCGGTGCGATCGTCCAGCGTGACGAAGGCCATGCGATCGCCGCGACGCGTCTGCATGGTGCGGCTCGCGACCACCAGCCCCGCCACCACCACGGTGCTGTCGGTCGAAGGCTTGAGCTCGGCGATTGAAAAGTCCGCAATGCGTTTGAGCTCCTCGGCGTAGCGCGCGATCGGATGCCCGGTGAGGTAAAGCCCGAGCGTTTCCTTCTCGCCGTCCAAGCGCTGCTCTTCGCTCCACTCCGCCACGGCTTCGTAGACGTGCACCTCGGTGGGCGGCGCGGCGGCGCCGAACAGGTCGTTCTGCCCCGCCGCCTGGTTGCGGCTGTGCTGATCGGCGACCGCGAGCGCCGCGTTCAGCGACGCCATCAGCGCCGCGCGATGCGTGCCCAGCCCGTCCGAAGCGCCGGCCTTGATCAGCGATTCGAGCACGCGCCGGTTCACCTTGTGCAAATCGATGCGCTGGCAGAAGTCGAACAGATCCTTGAACGGCCCGCCGTGGCTGCGCTCCTGGAGAATCGCGTCGATGGCCGCCTCGCCGAGGCCCTTGATGGCGCCGAGGCCGTAGAAAATCGTTGCGTTGTCGACCGGAACGAAGTGATATTCGCAGCGATTGATATCGGGCGGCCGGATGTTCAGTTTCATGTCGCGGCATTCCGCCATCATGGTGACGACTTTGTCGGTCTTGTCCATGTCCGAGGACAGCACCGCCGCCATGAACGCCGCCGGGTAATGCGCCTTGAGCCACGCCGTCTGGTAAGCGATCAGCGCATAGGCGGCCGAGTGCGAGCGGTTGAAACCATAGCCGGCGAATTTTTCGATCAAGTCGAAGATATCGGCGGCGAGCCTGGGCTTCACGCCGCGTGACTCGGCGCCCTTGACGAACACGTCGCGCTGTTTGGCCATCTCCTCCGGTTTTTTCTTTCCCATCGCGCGCCGCAACAGGTCGGCGCCGCCGAGCGTATAGCCCGACAGCACCTGCGCGATCTGCATCACCTGCTCCTGATACAGGATCACGCCGTAGGTGGGCCTGAGTATCGGCTCCAGGCTCGGATGCGGGTACTTCACCGCCACGCGTTTGTGCTTGCGGTTGATGAAGTCGTCCACCATGCCCGACTGCAGCGGCCCCGGACGGAACAGCGCCACGAGCGCGACGATTTCCTCGAAATTATCCGGCTGCAGGCGCTGGATCAGATCCTTCATCCCGCGCGACTCGAGTTGAAACAAGGCCGTCGTGCGGCAGGCCTTGAGCAGCGCGTAGGTCTCCGCGTCGTCGATCGGGAGCTGTTCGATCACGAGCGGCGCTTCGCCCTTCCGCGCGCGTTCGGCGTTGATGGTCTTGACGGCCTTGTCGATGGTCGTGAGCGTGCGCAGGCCGAGAAAATCGAATTTGACCAGGCCGATTTTTTCCACGTCCTCCATGTCGAAACCGGTCACCGTCTGTCTTCCGCCCTGTTCACAATAGAGCGGCATGAAGTCGGTCAGCGGCGACGGCGCGATCACCACGCCGCCGGCGTGCTTGCCGGCGCTGCGCGCCAGCCCCTCGAGCGAGCGGGCGGTGTCGAGCAGCGCGCGCACGTCCTCTTCCTTCTGGTAGCGTTCCGCCAGCTGCGGTTCGATTTCGAGCGCCTTGTCGAGAGTCATGCCGATTTCGAACGGCACCAGCTTGGCGAGCTTGTCGACGTAACCGTACGGATGGTCCATGACGCGCCCGACGTCGCGCACCACCGCCTTGGCCGCCATGGTGCCGTGGGTGATGATCTGCGCCACCCGGTCCTGGCCATAGCGCTTGGTGACGTATTCGATCACCTCGTCGCGCCGCTCCATGCAAAAGTCAACGTCGAAGTCCGGCAGCGAGACGCGCTCCGGGTTCAGGAAACGTTCGAACAGCAGGTCGTACTTGATCGGATCGAGCTCGGTAATGCCGAGGCAATACGCCACCAGCGATCCGGCGCCGCTGCCGCGCCCGGGCCCCACGGGGATTCCGTGTTGCTTGGCCCACTGGATGAAGTCGGCCACGATCAGAAAGTAACCCGGAAAACCCATCTTGGTGATGGTGGAAAGCTCCAGTTCCAGGCGCTCGCCGTACGTCTGCCGCACCGCGGCCTGGGCATCCGCAGGCACGCGCCGCAGGTGCGCTTCCAGACCTGCCTGCGTCTTCTGGCGCAACACGGCGTCAATCGTCATGCCTTCGGGAGCCGGGTACGCCGGCAGGTAGTAGCGCCCGAATTCGAAACGCAGATTGCAACGGCGCGCAATCTCGACGGTATTCTCCAGCGCCTCGGGCAGATCCTGAAACAGTTCCGCCATTTCCCGGGAGCTGCGGAAGTATTGCTGGGTGGTGTAGCGCCGCGGGCGGCGCGCATCAGTCAGTACGCGACCGTCCTGGATGCACACCCGCACTTCATGGGCGTCGAAATCCTCCGGCCGCAGGAACACCGCGTGGTTCGTGGCCACGACCGGCAAGGACAGGCGTTGCGCCAGCGCCACGGCAGCGTGGTTGTAATCCTCCTGAAACGGTTGCCCGGTACGCTGCAGCTCCAGATAGAAACTTCCCGGAAACCATTCGCGATAAGCGCGCGCCAGTTCTTCCGCCTGCCCCGGATTTCCCGAAAGCAGTGCCTGACCGACGTCACCCTCGTGCGCGCCCGACAGGGCGATTAACCCGGTGAGCGGCGCCTCGAGCCAGGATTTGCTGAGGCAGGGGCGGCCCGAGTGCTGACCGTCGACGTACGCGCGCGTCAGCAGGCGGCAGAGCCGGCGAAAGCCCTCCTGGTTCTGGCATAAGAGCACGAGGCGGTGCGGTTTGTGCGAGTCAGCCGGGTTTTCCAGCCATACATCGGAGCCGATAATGGGTTTGACCCCGGCGGCACAGGCGGCCTGATAAAATTTGACGGCGCTGAAAAGGTTGGCGAGGTCGGTTACGGCCACCGCCGGCATTTCAAAGCCGGCGGCGGTCCTGACCAGGTCATCGACGCGGACAATGCCGTCCGCCAGGGAAAATTCGCTGTGGACGCGTAAATGGACGAAAGGCCGGGTCACGGCCGGTATTTGACCGTAAAACGGCATGTCTGGGAAGCGGGCAAACGGAATAAAACAGACGGGATATACTTTGGATTAATTAGGTTTTTCCGGCCGTCTGGATATAATGTTAATAATAAATCTCCAGTTCCTGACGCAGGTTCCTGAAATCCGTACCAATGACGATCGTAGAAGTCATATCCCATCCCCGCGCAAAACAGTGGCTGCCGGGGATACTGAACGGCGCGATGTTGCTGCTCTTGACCGCGAGTCTGGCACAATGGACCTGGCTCATGATCAAACCGTCGTTGCCGCCGCTCACGATCGCCGCGCCGTTGCCAGCGCCCGCCGCCAATACATTTTCACCGGAACCGCTGCTCGCGGCGCACCTTTTTGGCCAGGCAAGCCAGGAATTGACCGGCGGACGGCTCGACAACCTCCCTCTCAGCAGCCTGAACCTGGTTCTGACCGGCGTGATCGCCGCTGCCAGCGGAGGCTACGCGCTGATTTCGGTGAACGGTCAATCCGAGGAACCGTTCGTCATCGGCCAGACTATTACTGCGGGCGCGGTGCTCCAGGCGGTTTATCCCGACCGTGTCGTCATCCAGCGTAACGGCGCGCTCGAAAGCCTGATGCTCGAAGGCGCCGATAAATCCGGGCCGGAGCAATCAGCCGCGCCCATGCGCGCTTATGCCGCGCCGGCGGCTCCGGCGAACACGGTCCAGGAAACATCGGACAATCACTATGTCGTGCAGCGCGACCAGCTCGCGGCCGAGATGCGCACTCCCGATTTCCTGCGACAGGCGACCATGATTCCCGCGGCCAGCGGGGGCTTCCAGGTCAAGCAGCTGCAACCGGGCAGCCTGTATGAGAAACTTGGCCTGCGCGCCGGGGATGTAATCAAGTCGGTCAATGGACAACCCGTCAACAGCGCCGACGACGCCGTCCGGCTCTACCAACAGATGGCCAACGTGGCGTCGATACAGATTGAAGTGCTGCGCGGCGGCAAACCCGAGAATCTGTATTACGATTTTTCCCAGAACCCCTAATACAACCCACTATCGATCGATCAGCACCAACGTCAGGTCTTATATATAGGATGGTCAATCTCCGGTATTACCTCGCTTCCTGCTCCGTCGGTCTGATGGCCTGTGGTTTGTTGCTGGCGCCGGTGAGCTTCGCCGCCGATGAGTTGCAACCGCCGTCGCCGACGCCGGGGCAGCCGCGCACCGAAGGCGAGGCGATACCACCGGCGGCGCATCCGACACCGCCGCCCATTTCGCCTTTCGGCGCCCAGGCGCCAAGGCCGTCGGCGCCGAGACCGGCGCCATCCATGCCACCCCCACCGTCGCCGACGGTTTCCGCGCCGCCGGCGTCACCGCCCCTGCGGCCCGGCGAAATGATGTTCAATTTCCAGGACGCCGATATTCAGACCGTGGTCAAGACAGTATCGCTGATCACGGGCAAGAATTTTCTCATCGACCCGCGCGTTAAGGGCAAACTCACCATCATCTCGACGCAACCGGTCTCGAAAAACGTGGTCTATCAGATTTTTCTCGCGGCGCTGAAGGCCCAAGGTTACACCGCCGTCGATAGCGCCAGCGGCCTGATCAAGCTGGTGCCGCTGGGCGACGCCAAGCAAAACGCGCAGGTCAGCACCGGCGCGACCCCGAGGCCCGGCGAACAGACGGTGACGCACGTCATCACGGTGCAGCACGGTTCCGCGGCCCAGATTGTGCCGCTGCTGCGCCCGTTGATGGCGCCGACCAGCCAGATTTCCGTCTACCCGCCAGCGAACACGCTGATCATCACAGACTACGCGGACAACATCCGCAACCTGCTGCACATCATTGATATTCTCGATCAGCGCGGCGGCATGGAGATGGCGATCCTGCCGCTGAAATACGCCTCGGCGCTCGATATGGCCGATATGATCGTACGGTTGTATCCGAACGTCACCCAGTCCGCCGGCGTGCCGGTTCCCCAGGTCGCCGGCGTCGGCGAGGCCGATCGCGTCACCATCATGCCGGACCTGCGCACCAACAGCCTGATCGTGCGCGCGGAAAACATCGGGACCGTCAACGACCTGCGCTCCCTGGTCGAAAAACTGGACGTCCCCGCAAAAGTCGGCGGCAATACGCACGTGGTCTATTTGCGCAACGCCGAAGCCACCAAGCTGGCTGAAATCCTGCGCGGCCTGCTCACGGGCGAAGTTCGGGCCCAGACCGCGGCCGCGGCAGCCCCCGGACGCCCCGCGGCCGCGGTCACCAAGACCGGCGCGGAGTCCTCGCAAATTCAAGCCGACGAGGCGACCAACTCGCTGATCATCAGCGCCCCGGACGCGGTGTTCAACAACCTGCGCGCCGTGATCGAAAAGCTCGATGTGCGTCGGGCGCAGGTATTCGTCGAAGCGCTGATCGTCGAGATCACCACCGACAAAGCCTCGCAATTCGGCTTCCAGTGGGCCGGCGGTAAAGAGGTCGGCAACGGCACGGCCGGCGGATTGGTCAATTTTCCCGCCGCCAACCCCAGTATTGCCGCCGTCGCGCTCAATCCCCAGGCGCTCGCTGCCAGCGCGGGGCTCTCCATTGCCTACATTGGCAAGAAGATAACGTTGTCCGATGGCACCACCGTGACCAGCCTGGCCGGACTGGCGAACGCGCTGGAATCGAATAACATCGCCAATGTTCTTTCCATGCCCAATCTGCTCACGCTGGACAACGCCGAAGCCAAGATCGTCGTCGGCCAGAACGTGCCGTTCGTGACCGGCAGTTTCGCCCAGGCCACCACCACCACGGGCGCGGTCAATCCCTTTCAGACCGTCGAACGGCAGGACGTCGGCATCACGCTCAAGATCAAGCCGCAAATCTCCGAAGGTGGCGGCGTCAAGATGAAGATATATGAAGAGGCATCAAGCGTGGCAAATGCGGCCAGCCTGGCGACGCAGGACCTGATCACCAACAAGCGCTCGCTGGAGACCACGGTCATCGTGGACGACGGCAGCACCATCGCGCTTGGCGGGTTGATCGAAGACAACAATCAGGACACCACGCAGGAAGTTCCCTTTCTGGGACGCATTCCGGTGCTGGGCTGGTTGTTCAAGTACCGCACGACGGAAAAAAAGAAAACCAATCTCATGGTGTTCCTGCGGCCGATCATCGTGCGCGCGCCCGAGGACACCTACGGCTTCACGACCAACCGTTATGAGCATATTCACGCGGTGGAAAAATCCACCTCCAAGGAGCCTTCGGCGCTGCTGGAACAATTCAAACCCTCGGTCGCCACTCCCGCGCCCGAGAAGAAGGAAAGGTCCACCGGCGACGAAATTCCGCCGGATAAAGCTCTCGGCCCGCCCGACGTTCCGGACGCCAAACCGGAAACGGGCGGTACAACGCCTTAGAAATATCTCGCCGTGGCCGCCATGGACAACGCGCCCGACCTGCAAACGCTCGATCCCGCCTGGACCCAGCGCCTGCCCTATCACTTCGCGCGCCGGCACGGCGTCATCAGTGCCTGCCAGCGCGACGGCCAGGTGGAGGTCTGGGTCAAACCCGGCGTATCGAGCGCCACCCTGGCGGAACTCTACCGCTCGCTGGGCCAGCCGATACACGTGCGCGAGCTGAGCTCGGAGGTGTTCGACTCCGCCCTCAACCGCGCCTACGAGCGCGGCATGTCGCAGGCGATGGATATCGTCGACAACATCGACGACAACATGGACCTCGCGGAACTCACGCACAACCTGCCCCAGGCCACCGACCTGATGGAGAGCGAGGACGACGCGCCGATCGTGCGGCTGATCAACGCCCTCCTCACCCAGGCGGTGCGCGAAGGCGCATCCGACATCCATATCGAACCGTTCGAGACCCGCTCCGTGGTGCGCTACCGCATCGACGGCGTGCTGCGCGACATCGTCGAGCCGCAGCGCGCGCTGCACGGCGTGATCGTATCGCGCGTCAAGATCATGGCGCAGCTCGACATCGCCGAGAAACGCATGCCGCAGGACGGCCGCATCACGCTGCGCCTCGCGGGCCGCCCGGTGGACGTGCGCGTCTCGACCGTGCCCACGGGACACGGCGAACGCGTGGTGCTGCGCCTGCTGGACAAGCAGGCCGGCCGGCTCGACCTCACCGCGCTCGGCATGGCCGACGACACCCTCAAGACGCTGGTAGACCTCATCAACCAGCCGCACGGGATCATTCTCGTGACCGGCCCCACCGGCTCGGGCAAGACCACCACGCTGTACGGCGCGCTCGGCAAGCTTGACAGCACCCAGCACAACATCATGACGGTCGAGGACCCGGTGGAATACGACCTCGACGGCGTCGGCCAGATACAAGTCAACAGCAAGATCGAGCTGACCTTCGCGCGCGCCCTGCGCTCGATCCTGCGCCAGGATCCGGACATCATCATGATCGGCGAAATCCGCGACCTCGAGACCGCGCAGATAGCGGTACAGGCGAGCCTCACCGGCCACCTGGTACTGGCGACCTTGCATACCAACGACGCCGTCGGCGCGGTCACGCGCCTGGTGGACATGGGCGTGGAGCCGTTCCTCGTGGCCTCGAGCCTGCTCGGCGTGCTGGCGCAGCGGCTGGTGCGCAAGCTGTGCCCGCTGTGCAAACGCGCGCGCACTCCCGACAGCGCCGAACGCCGGCTGCTTGAAACCGGCAACCACGTGACGCCGTTTTCGGAAATTCGTGTTCCGACCGGCTGCGCGGCCTGCACCGACACCGGCTATCAGGGACGCACCGGCATCTACGAATTGCTTACCATCGACGAGAGCATGCGCACCCTGATTCACGACGGCGCCGCGGAGGGCAGGCTGCGCGACTACGCCCGCGTCCACGGCATGCGCACCATCCGCGAGGACGGGTTGCGCTGGGTGCGCGCCGGCGAGACCAGTCTCGAAGAAGTGTTGCGCGTGACGCGCGAATGATCGCGGAATCCCGGACAACGCGCGAAAAACGAAACGTTCCTGCCCCCTTGCGGGGGGAAGGACCGGATGGCGGTGCGCGTCTCCAAGGTCGCGAGGTCGTACCGCCACCCTATCCCTCCCCCGTAAAGAGGAAGAGTTTTTGTCAGGTGATGATCCATGGCCGCCTTTGAATATCACGCGCTGGATGCGCAGGGACACGCTATCAAGGGCGTGCTCGAAGGCGATGCCGAGCGCCAGGTGCGTGCGGCGCTGCGCGAAAAGGGCCTTACGCCGCTGCGCGTTGACGTCATCGATCAGCGCGCGGAAGCGCAGCGCAGCGGCTGGCGTTTCTCCTTCCGACGCGGCATTCCCGGATCGGAACTGGCGCTGCTGACGCGCCAGTTCGCCACGCTGATCCATGCGGGCCTGACCATCGAGGAATGTTTGAACGCTCTCATCGAGCAGGCGGAAACGACGCGCGCCCGCGCGGTGCTGGCCGGCGTGCGCACGCGCGTGCTCGAAGGCCAGTCGCTCGCGCGCAGCCTGGCGCTTTTCCCCGAGTCGTTCCCCGACATCTTCCGCAGCATGGTCGACGCCGGCGAACAGTCGGGAAAACTCGACGAGGTGCTGGAGCGCCTCGCGGAATACACCGAAAGCCGCCAGAACCTGCAGCAAAAGGTGCTGCTGGCGTTCATCTACCCGGCGCTGGTCACGTTCGTGGCGGCGGCCGTGGTGGTCGGCCTGCTGGTGTACGTGGTGCCGCAGGTCACGCGCGTGTTCGAGAACACCGGCCAGACCCTGCCGATGGTCACGCGCGTCCTGATCGGCATCAGCAATTTCCTCCGCACCGGCGGCTGGTGGTGGCTGGTCGGCATTGCGGCGGGCCTCTTCGCGTTCCGCACCGCGCTGAAGGAACCGCACCTGAGACAGCGCTGGCACTACTTCCAATTGCGGATGCCGCTGGTCGGCCGCCTGCTGCGCGGCACCAACGCCGCGCGCCTGGCCAGCACCCTCGGCATCCTCACCGCCAGCGGTATTCCGCTGCTCAACGCCATGCAATCGGCGGTGCAAACCGTGACTAACCTGCCGATGCGCGCCGCCGTCGAGGAGGCGCTGCGGCAGATCCGCGAGGGCGGCAGCCTGTCACGCGCGCTCGGCAAAACCAAACTTTTCCCGCCGCTGGTGGTCCATCTTATCGCCAGCGGCGAGGCCACCGGCAAGCTCGACCAGATGCTCGAACGGGCCGCCGCGGCGCAGACGCGCGAGCTGGAAAACTGGGTGCGCGCGCTGACCGCACTGCTCGAACCGGTACTGATCCTGGTCATGGGCGGCATCGTGCTGTTCATCGTGCTCGCCATCCTGCTTCCGATTTTCGAAATGAATCAGCTGATTAAATGAGGCCTGTCATGAAATATCCGATGTCCTTCTCGCCGAAACCCAGCGGTTTCACCCTGATCGAAGTGCTCGTGGTCGTGGTGATCCTGAGCATCCTCGCGGCCATCATCGTGCCGCAGATCATGGACCGGCCCGATCAGGCACGCGTGGTCGCGGCCAAGAGCGACATTCGCGCCCTCGAAGGCGCGCTCAAGCTCTATCGCCTCGACAACGGCGTTTACCCCTCGACCGAACAGGGCCTGCAGGCGCTGGTGAAAAAACCCGAGACCGGCGAGATCCCGCCCAACTGGAAATCCACCGGTTATCTCGACCGTCTGCCCAAGGACCCGTGGAAGCATGATTACCAGTACCTCAATCCCGGCTTGCACGGCGAAATCGACATATTCAGCTACGGCGCCGACGGCCAGCCGGGCGGTGACGGCGTCAGCGCCGACATCGGCTCGTGGAACCTCGACAACTGACGACGCTGGCATGCACGCGCGACATCCGACACGCGGATTCACGCTGATCGAAGTCGTGGTCGTGGTATTGATCATCGTGATCGTCCTGGGAATCGTCAGCGCCAATCTCGAACCGAACCGTGAAACCGTCGTGCACGACGAGGCCGACCGCCTGGCGCTGCTGCTGCAGACGGCGCAGCAGGAGGCGATCCTGCAGGGCAAGGTGCTGGCGATTGCGCTCGAGCGCCAAGGCTATTATTTCCTCGCGCTGGATGACAAGGGCGAATTCAAGCCCATGGACGAGGATGAGGTACTGCGCGCCCGCCCCCTGCCCCGGGACATCGTCATCTCCTCGGTCGATATCGAGGGCGCGCCGGAGTCCGGCACCCCGCGCCTGATGCTGCTGCCGACCGGCGAATTTCCGCCGTTTACGATTACGTTGTCCCGCGGCAATCTGCGTTGGCAGGTGCAAGGCACGCCCGCCGGCGAGATCAAGGCGGAGAATCCCGCCGCGGCGCCGGGGAAGGTGTGATGCGACCGCCGCCGCGCGGCTTTACCCTGGTGGAAGTGCTGGTGGCGCTGGCCGTGCTGGCGATCGCCCTGGCCGCGGTGATGCGCGCGATGGCGCAGGCGATCGACACCACCGCGACGCTGCGCGAGCACGAGGTGGCGCTGTGGGTGGCGGAGAACCGCCTGATCCAGCACCAGATGGGCCAGGACTGGCCGTCCGTGGACACGACCGACGGCGATGCCGACTTGGGCGGACGCAAGTGGTACTGGCGCGAACAGGTGTCGTCCACGCCGGAACCGAAAATGCGCCGCATCGAAATTACCATCCGGGAAACCGCCGACAGCAAAGACACGGTGGCCAAGCTGGTGGGCTATCTGCGCAACATCGCGGCACAACCCTAGCCGACACATGAAACACGTTTTTAAAAATCCGGAGCAGCAATCAAACGCATGGGTCCGTTCTCCTTTGGTGGGGGAAGAACAGGACGAGGGTGGGCTTGATCACGCATCATACCCCGGCCCCGACGCCCCTCTTCCCGGGGGAGGGAAATGAACAATAAATTTCACCGTGGATTCACGCTGCTCGAGCTGCTGGTGGCGATCGGCATCTTCGCCCTGGTTTCCGCGATCGCCTACGGCAGCCTCGCGCACTTCATGGACGACCGCGCCCGTCTCGATTCGGAACATGCATTCTGGCGCGGGCTGTCGCTCGCCTTCGCGCGCATGGAGGACGATCTGTCCGAGGCGCGCGAGCGCACGATACGCGACACCATAGGATTCAAGCAGCCGGCCTTCCGCGGCCAGCCCACCGACACGCGCAGCACCGGACTGCCGAGCGTGGAGTTCACGCGCGGCGGTGTGCTGACGTTCGACAGCGGCCCGCGCAGCGATCTGCAGCGCGTGGCCTATCGCCTCACTGACGGGACCTTGAAACGACTGGTGTGGCCGGTGCTCGATCAGGGACCTCAGACCACGCCGCAGGAACAGACGTTGTTGAGCAACGTCGAGGATTTCCGCGTGCGATTCTACGGTCCGAACGGCGCCTGGCTGGATTTCTGGCCCGCCACCGGTATCAACGACATACTGCCGCACGGCGTGGAAGTCACGTTAACCCTGACGGGGCGCGGAGAGTTCAAGCGTCTGTTTCTGGTCAATGGGTAAAATCGGCCTTAACGATGACACCCTGGCCCCGTCTCCCTCCCTGAGGAAGAAGGTGAGCGGCATAACGGTGGCGGCGGGCGAAAGGTGGGAAATAGGGAGCCCGGATGCAGGCGCATCGCCGCCGGAATCCGGGCCAGATACCAAAACGCCATCGCCACGCTCCGTTCCCCCGCGCCAGCGCGGATTGGCGCTGATCACCGCCATGCTGGTGGTCGCGATCGTCGCGACCGCGGCGGCTTATCTGAGCCTCGATCAGCAGATCTGGCTGCGGCAGGCGCAGAATCAATCCGACCGCGAGCAGGCCGAAGCGGTGCGCCAGGCGGCCGAGGGTTGGGCCATCATCATCCTCGACAAGGCCGCCAAGACCAACAACAGCGAAGACGATCTGACGCAGAATTGGGCCCAACCGCTGCCGGCGCTGCCCGTGGAAGGCGGCCAGATCGCGGGGCAGATTACCGATGCGCAGGCAAAATTCAATCTCAACAACCTGGTCCGTAACAATGCGCCCAGCCCGGCGGATGTCGGCGTCTTCCGGCATATGCTCGAAACATTGTCGATAGATCCTAACCTGACGGACGCCGTGATCGACTGGATCGACAGCGACAGCACTACCCTGCCCTACGGCGCCGAAGATATCGACTACCTGCAGATGAAGGTGCCTTACCGCGCCGCCAATCAGCCGTTCACGAGCGTGGACGAGCTGCGCCTGGTACGCGGCTTTACCCCGGAAATCGTGGATAAACTGCGACCCTACGTCACCGTGCTGCCGCAGGCCACCACGATCAACGTGAACACCGCGACGCCGGAGGTGCTGTCCGTTCTGTTCAATCTGCCGGCCTCGGCCATCAGCCAAATCACGCAGCAAGGACCCTTTAAAAATACCCAAGATTTCACCGCCAAAATCCAGCCGCTCATAGCGACCGGCACCGCCCTGCCCAATCAGTCAACGTATGGCGTTCAGAGCAGTTTCTTCGAAGTCCGGATCGATGCTCAATTCGGCCGCTACCGGCGCACCACGATCTCGCTGATCAACCGCGGAGCCGGCGGCGGCGTTTCCCGCGTGCTGTGGCACCGCCAGGTCCTGCCGGGCTTGGCGAAAACCACGGAAAATCCGGATACATCCTCATCAGGCAATATATAATGATGCGGGAACAACGCTTAATAATGATGGCTAAGCAAGAAATCATTCCAACCCGACTGACGGAA
>DASPRK010000164.1:0-2161 GCA_035624495.1 Methylomirabilis sp. (SeqCode)
TTCGAGGAGTTCCGCAACGAGCCTCAATACACCGAAGTGCTCTCCAAAATGCCGTTGATCTCGGTGGAGAAGGTCGGCGACAGCGAACCAATGCCCTTCATGAAGGACGGCAAGAGTCCTTTGGACGGCATTCGCGCTTTCGGAATGGGACATGTGATTGCCGGAGCCGCCATCGGCAGAGATCTTGCTTGTTACGGGGCCGACGTCCTCAACATCTGGCGGCCGGGGGACACCGAGATCGAGTCCTTTGTCTGGGACGCCCAAGTTGGGATGCGTCAAACCATACTCGACCACTCAAAAGACGATCTCGCAAAGTTCGATCGCCTGCTGAAGGATGCCGATGTCTTCTTCGCCAATAGGCGCCCGGGGTATCTGGAGCGGGACGGTCTCGATGCCGAAGAGCTTTGCGCAAAGAAGCCAGGGCTGATCCACGCTCGTGTCGTTGCGTACGGCGACAAAGGTCCCTGGAAAGATCGTACGGGATTTGACGAAACCGGTGCAGCCGTGTCGGGGCTGTTCACCAGCGAAGGCACTCCGGCGCATCCCAGTTCACCGCCGATCATCCCCATTTGCGACAACGTGGTTGGCTGGCTCGGAACAGTCGGCATACTGGCGGCGCTACGCCGGCGCGCGGTTGAGGGCGGCAGTTATCGAGTCACTGTCTCTTTGACTCGCACCGTGCTGTGGCTGAGGTCGCTCGGCATTTTCGACAAAGACTATGCGCAAGCGATGGCCGGATCGTCCGACGAGCACTCATACATCGCCCCCGACTTGTTCACTGCGGAGACGCCGTTGGGCACCTACCAGGGACTAACCGACCAGGTGGTCATGTCGCGGACTCCTGGTTCATTCAGGACCGTTCTCGTCCCGCGGGGGTCGAGCAAACCAGAATGGATTGCGCGGTGAAACTGCAGACGTCGATAACGTTATGGGTGCCGAACGACACGAAGGAGGTGGTCTATGAGTGCATTGCTGGATAACACCCGGACTGATGCGGCGATGCGGGTCGTCGCCGCGCCTCTATCACATCGCAGGCGCGTTGTGATCGTTGGCGGCGGCTTTGCTGGAATCGCCGCGGCGCGCGCGCTGTGGCAATCCGATGCCGAGGTAATCCTGATCGACCGCCGAAACCACTACATATTTCAGCCGTTGCTTTATCAGGTGGCGACGGCAGTCCTCTCGCCAGCCGAGATTGCTGCACCGATCCGTCAGCTCGAGGCTAAGCAGCAAAACGTCACCGTCTTTCTAGCTGAGGTCACGGGTGTCGATGTTGCATCTCGTACGATTGACGCAAAGGCTCCGGGCATGAGTGTCCGGAAAATCGCGTTTGATTATTTGGTGGTCGCGACTGGAATGCGGCCGAATTACTTCGGGCACGACGAGTTCGCACAATATGCACCGGCGCTCAAGAGCCTTGCCGACGCCGAGAAGATCCGCGGCAAAATACTCAGCGCGTTCGAGCTGGCGGCGGCGACAGAGGACGAGGGCGAGCGCGCGCGACAGATGACGTTCGTGCTGGTCGGTGCGGGTCCCACAGGCGTGGAGCTCGCGGCCTCCTTGGCGCATCTTGTGAAGGTCACGCTCCGGGACAACTTCCACCACATCGACCCGGCTAAGGCTAACATCATTCTGCTCGACGCGGCCAAGAGGGTTCTGCCGACCTTTTCCGAGTCGATCTCACGCAGAGTAGCGAAGCGCCTTGCGAAACTTGGCGTTAAGGTCGTGACGGATGTGAAGGTCGAGACAGTCGACGGCCAGGGCGTAATTTACGGCGGAAACCGGGTTTCGAGCGCAACGGTGCTGTGGACTGCAGGCGTGGTAGCATCGCCGATTCCAGCAATGCTCGGCACTAAAACCGACCGCGCAGGTCGTGCGCTCGTTGATCCATTCCTCAAGGTCGCGGACGTGTCCGGCGTTTTCGTCATCGGCGACGCTGCCTCGGTTATACAAAACGACCATCCGGTCCCCGGCGTGGCGCAGGCCGCGATCCAGGAAGGGCGGTACGTCGGGCGGTTGATCGCAAAGGATCTGAAGGGACGGAAGTTCAAACGTCCGTTCCGATACTTCGACAAGGGCAACATGGCCGCTGTTGGCAAAAATTACGCCGTGCTGGAGCGGGGTTGGCTGCGGACAAGCGGATTCCTGACCTGGCTGGTCTGGG
>DASPRK010000056.1:0-3067 GCA_035624495.1 Methylomirabilis sp. (SeqCode)
CGACAGCCAGATCACCGATTGGCGCCTGACCTTGGCCAGTTTATCGGCCATCTCCGCCGCCATGGTCGGCGGCATGGCCATCAGCGAGGCCATGGTGGCGCAGAACTTGAGAAAGGACCGGCGGCTGATTCCCTGCTGCGCAAGCTTGTCACCCAGAGTCGTGTTATCCGGCATTGGCGTCTCCTTCTGTCATTTCCGCGGACTGCGATAAACGCGAACGCAGCGTCTCGATCGCCCGACGCGCGTCCGCAGGATGGGTCTTGAGAATTTCGGGAACGTACGCGACCTCGATGAATTCGGCGACGACCTGATCCTCGGCGTTGTAATGGGTCACCCACCACACGCCGCTCACGGCCGTCTCGCGCACCCGCGTCGGTCCGAACGCGTCGATGGTGGCGCTGACCTCGCCTTCGCCCAGCCACCGTTGCAGCTGCTCGTAATCGCCAGGCAGCATCGGCAGGCTGCGCAGGTCGATGCTCGCGGCCTTTCCGGACGCCACCAGCTCGCTCAATAACGTTTCGATTTCATGCACGATGGGTAGCGCGTTGCCGGTGGCGAGCGGCATCTCGGCGGCGATCGGAATACCCTTGATATTGCTCACCCGCACCGCCTCCTCACGTTCGTTGCATTCGGAAATTCTCCGCTGTCGGCGGTCGGCGGCAACTCGCGGCCAGTCGCCACTGGCGTGCTGCTGTATGTCCATACGATATATCTGAGAGACGTCTCCATCTTTAGCCGCCCCTCTCCAGTGGCCGCGAGCGACTCGCGGACGTTCGCATCCCCGCTTCGCGGGGCCCCTGTTCTCTGCTCGCGCTCGCATCCCCACTTGGCGCGCGGGAACCCGGCTCGGACCGCCACCGCTCGATCAGGTCCATGACCAGATCGCAGGCTGCGGGAATGGCGCGCGCGACGTTTGCGGTCGGTGTGTCCGACCAGTCGAGGTATTCGGGTTGAATGCCGATGAGGGCGCGGCGCGCCGGCAGCGCCTCGGCGAGACGCGCGACAGTCAACAGGTCGAGCAGGCTGACTTCGTGCACGCTGCTCTTGCGGTGGCCGCCGAGGAAACGATCCATGTCCTCGCCTTCGAACACGCGCACCGTGCCGGGCGCATCCTGAAGCTGGGTCGCATCGATGACGATGAGGTTGTCAGCCTCCTCGATCGGACCGGCGAGAGTGAAGGACAGGGTGCCGCCGTCCAGGAGTTCCAGGTCCGCGCGATCGGCGTGCCGTTCCTGAAGCACGCGCACCGCGTAGACGCCGGCGCCTTCGTCTCCGAGCAGCGTATTACCGATACCCAGCACGAGTGTCTTGTTCTTCATTGACGTGCCGCCACTCCATTGCCAAGGGTTGACGTCCCTGACGATCCCGTTGGAAGCCTTGTGCAGACGCGCTACACTGCGGCGGTTTCGTCGGGCTCCATGCTATGCGATCCGGCCCCGGAATGACAACGCGCAGTCCGGCTTTTCGCACGCGCCCAACTTACCCGGCTTGCGCCCGTACTGGGTTCGGGAGCATCATGATCACCGCGTCCGGCCGCGCCGTTGATGTTGCGTCAGCGATATATCCAACGGATTGCTCGTCCCGGCCAGCCATTCGAATTTGTAACGCGACGTGTATCAGGGTTTATTGATATAGGTCAAAATCCCCGGGTTTTTTCGCGTTAGGATCGAATCACATGCTGAATCACGCGGCGGATGAACGGCACGGGACCGATGCATGAACTATCGGTGTGTCAGGCGTTGATCGTCCAGGTGCAGAACGTTGCCCGGCAACATGGGGTCGCAGTGGTAAAAACCGTGAACGTGCGAATCGGTCCGCTCTCCGGCGTCGAACCCGATTTGCTCGCGCGGGCGTTTCCGCTGGCCGCCGCGGGCACGGTGGCGGAAGCGGCACAATTGGTGATCGAGTCGCTGCCGATCCGTGTGCGCTGCGATCAGTGCGGCGCCGAAACCACCGCCGAGGCGAACCGGCTGGTGTGCGGTGAATGCGGCGACTGGCATACCCGGCTGCTGAGCGGCGACGAAATGCTGCTGGCGAGCGTGGAACTGGCGAAATAACGGAGAACCACAATGTGTGAAACCTGCGGCTGCAACATCACACCCGGCAACGAACACCTGGCGCGCCGGAAAAACGATCAGGGCCAGGACGCCGTGACGGTGCTGAAGAGTCTCCTCAGCGCAAACGACGCCGAGGCGGCGCACAATCGGCAACACTTCGACCGGCACGAAGTGCTGGCGTTGAACCTCATGTCGTCGCCCGGCGCGGGCAAGACGGCGCTGCTTGAAACGACTATCGAGGCACTCAAGAACGAATTCCGCATCGCCGTCATCGAGGGCGATCTGGAAACGGAGAACGACGCCGCGCGCATCCGCGCCCACGGCGTTCCGGCGGTCCAGATTACCACCGGCACCGCCTGCCATCTGGACGCGCACATGGTGCACGGCGCGCTGCATCACGTCATCCTCGCGGACGTCGACATCCTGTTCATCGAGAATGTCGGCAATCTGGTCTGCCCGGCCAGTTTCGACCTGGGCCAGCACCGCAATGTCACGCTGCTCTCCGTCACGGAAGGCGACGACAAGCCGGCCAAGTATCCGGTGATGTTCCGCGCCGCCGATCTGGTGCTGCTCACCAAGATCGACCTGCTGCCGGTGCTGGACGATTTCGATCCGGCGCGCGCCGAGCTCGGCGTGCGCGCGCTGGCCAATCCGGCGCCGGTGCTGCGCCTTTCGGCGAAGAAGCATGACGGGCTCGCGCCGTGGTTTGACTGGTTGTGTCAGGAACACGCCGCGCAACGCGAGCGCGCACGCGGCGGCCAGATCCTGCGCCCGGCGATAAAACCCGACGGGGCGCGCCTGCACGACGGGAAACCGGCTCATTACCGTTTCCTTTCCCGCGCCTGATGGCATCGCGGGGCACGCTTGCAACAGACCGCAACGGACACCAAGGATAAACCGCCCACCCCCACCGGAAGGGCGTCCGTCTTGAACGCGCATCGCGCGGCGCACCGATGACGGCGCCGACGACACCCACCCCCAAACCCGATGCGGACGGCGCAGAACGCGCG
>DASPRK010000064.1:0-15803 GCA_035624495.1 Methylomirabilis sp. (SeqCode)
TTCACTATTGCGGATATCGATCCAAGGAAGGAGGCAGGTAACGTCCGGTTTCTGGATCATGCGACCGGCCGCTTCTGCGAAATGCGGATGACGGCTTGTGGCCGACAGTGTCTGAAAGGGTCGCGGATGTGCCGGTGTCTGCTTACCCGCACCGCGATTTGGCGAGGTAAACGGCAAGCGGGCGCTCTGTACGCCCGCTTGCCGGCTGTAACGAGCTCACACCTCGGTCTGCTCCGACAACGCCAAGGCATCATCGACCTCGATGCCGAGGTACCGGACGGTGCTTTCCAATTTGCGATGTCCCAGCAGCAGCTGTATGGCACGCAGATTCTTCGTGCGCTGGTAGATCAGCGTGGCCTTGGTGCGCCGCAGGGAATGCGTGCCGTAGTCGCGAGGGTTTAGGCCGATGCGTGTTACCCAGGACTTCACTATCCGAGCATACTGTCGCGTCGATATATGTGGAGAACGAGCCAGGCGGCTCGGGAACAAATAATCTCCGGCTCCGAGCTTGGCCTTCGCGATCCAGGCCTGCACCGCCTCGCGGGTAACTTCCGTCAGCTCGAATTTCACGGGTTGGGAGGTCTTCTGCTGCAGGATGCTCGCCCGGCGCATCGCTACTCCCTCGTGTGCTACGTCCTTCACCTTGAGCTTGACGAGATCGCAGCCGCGCAGCTTGCTGTCGATGGCGAGATTGAATAGGGCGAGCTCCCGGATACGCCCGGTGAGTTGCAGGCGGCTGCGGATCGCCCAGATTTCGCGTAGCTTCAATGGCGGTTTGGGCCCGATCAGGTGGTCCTTGTTCCAGGGGATGTGGTGGGTACTCATAGTTTCACCGTTAGGATTGCGTTCCATGGCGTGTTTCCTCCGTATCGGTTGGGGAGACATCAGTGTGGAGCATTGTCACAAGGCGCGCATGACGACCGTCAGACGGCCACGGGATGACCTGGTGTCGCCGTCGCAACGGCCGGCGATCGGCGGCCGCCTTGCACAGACGTACCCTATAAGGTACACTTTGTCAGTGGCCAACGACCAAAAGCTCAACGCCGTTTTCTATCGCAATCGAAACGGGGTGGAGCCGGTACGCGACTGGTTGAAAGGGCTGCCCAAGGCGGAGCGCAAGGCGATCGGCGAAGACATCGCGTACGTGCAGTACAAGTGGCCGATCGGCAAACCCCGCATCGACCATTTGCGCGGGCCCGTCTGGGAAGTGCGCACCACACTGGGCAACCGCATCGCGCGCACGCTGTTCGCGGTCGCCCACGGGCAGATGGTGCTGCTGCACGGTTTCATCAAGAAAACCCAGCGCACCCCGGGCGATGAGATTGATCTGGCAATTACACGTTTTAAGGAGTGGCGACATGGCGAAACGTAACCCCCATACCGGCTCTCGCTTCGATGATTTCCTGAAAGAAGAGGGCATTTATGACGAGGTGCAGGCCAAGGCGCTGAAGCGCGCGCTCGCGGAGAGCCTCACCGAAAGCATGGAGACAACGAAGCTCGGGAAGGCCGAGATGGCGCGCCGCATGGGCACCAGCCGCTCGCAGCTCGATCGGGTGCTCGATCCGCAGAACACCTCGGTGCAGCTCGATACCCTGATCCGGGCCGCGCGCGCCGTGGGCAAGGTCGTCGAGATCAAGATCAAACGGCAAGCGAAGGCCGCGTAGCGGGCTTCAAGTCGCTGCTTTCACGGTGCCGCAAAGCGGACAATGTCACCCGGGCAGGCAAACAGGCAGAGGTCGACCCTGAAGAGACAGTCGAGCTGACCGTTCAATTTCTCTCAGAATGGACATTATCGTTACAGCGCCAGTTGGTTTATGACAAATATCTATCGGCCACGGTGAAATCGTTCTTTATAAATGCGTACAATAACTAGCCACAATAACCTAGGGCAGTCATGGAAAGTGGCTCAACGTTCAAAGAATCAAATACGACGCACCATACCTCAGCTTATGTTTGCTGGCGCAGGGGGGGCTCGCAATCGCTACATTTATCTTTCCAGGCGTTGCGCTGTTGGGTACCCCCACGAGCGTGGATCTGACAGTCATGAACTGCACCGCGGTCCCCGCTAAACCCCTAGCAACCCTCTTGTTGAGCCTTGTTGTGGGATTGGCGCTGTGGCCGTTGCTGCTCAAACGCCTAAACAGCGTATTTCATTTTGGGTTGTGTGGCTTGGTCGCATTCGGTGCCTACGGATTATGGTTTCTCGCGGCAATTACGGAAGCCATGTTCTGTCCGCCCATGCCAGGGGCGGATATCGTTTTTCCACTGTTAATCGTCGGTCTAGCTGTTTTTGCGGGGTCAATCTTCTGGTTTCATACCCGGTGGATGCTTCCTAAAGTGCTGGAGATCAATCCGCAGAAGTGGGATTTCGAGAAAATGCAATATTCCATCATGGCACCGACGATTCGTCCTGACGGCAAAAGCATGAAGCGGGTCACCACCTTGATGCTTGCCGGGGGGTTCCTGGGCATCTTTTTGGGGGCGCTTTCTTTCCGTGAATTCATGGCGGATAAACCGACGGCAGCGTTGATTGATGCGTGGTTACCCATGATGATCGGTTGGTTTGTTGTGTATGTATTTATCGGTTACTTTGCGGTGAGCAAAGTCTACAGCATTTGGATAGTGCACAAGAAATGTAAAGCCGTTGGCCGCAAGATGACGATCAAGGAGTTTTCAAACCATGCCTGCGGGTCCGCCTATCACAAGTTGGATTGCGTGACATCACAGTCGACTACAAAAAAGTATACTGGAATAGTCTTGTTGTGGATATCTTGGGCCTGTCTTGTCTGGTTCTTGCTAGGGATCCTGATAATTCATTTCGAGGGTGGCCACTTTCCCAGCCGCCCGGGGGTCCTAGGTGCTCTGGAATTTCTGATTTCCTTTGGTGGGTTCATTGGTCCGATATTTGCCGCGTATTGTGGTGTACTTTTCTTGATATTCAATCAAACAATTTTTAGCACGTTTCCGCGTGATACCTTGCGTAAGGCTTCTATACCACTTCTTGCTAGCGGCCTCGCCTTGTTGTGGCAGTATTTCAGTTTGGTTAAGTGAGTAATCCTCAATATAACTTGCGGCGACCGAAACAAAAGCCGTGGCGCTTCGAAGCCGATACGAATATCGTCGGTCCGATGTCTGCTTCAGCTCTTGCGAATGTCCGGTACCGAGGAAAGTGCATGTCTGCAGTTGGCCGCAAGCCGACCGTCAGCGCGCCCGTTTCTCAACGACTGCTATCCCTAACAGGAAAACTTCGTAGCCTTGCTTGGTTAGTCAGCCATTTTTGTGGGGTTCATTTGTTCGCCGGACGGTTTTTGGAAGCATGCCTTGTTCGTCTCGACCTGAGACTTATAGAACGATCACGTCACCGTTTCCGGCCAGCCTGTCGATTTCCGCGTCGCTGTAGCCATACTCGCGCAGGATCTCGCGCGTGTGCTCACCGAGTCGCGGCGCCCCGTACTTTACCTCTCCCGGTGTCGCGGAAAACTTTACCGGCGGGCCGAGCGTCTTCATCTTGCCCAGCCGGCGGTGTTCCACTTCCACCACCATGCGTCGCGCCAGTACCTGCGGGTCGGTGAGCATCTCGGCGATGGATAGCACCGGCCCGGCCGGAACGCCCGCGGCCTCGAGCCGCGTCAACCAGTCGGAAGTTGTGCGCGTACGGAACCGCGCGGTCAGGATTTCGATCAGCGTTGACAGATTCTTCATGCGCCCGGCGTTATCCACGAAGCGCGGATCGTCGGCAAGCGCCGGTTGCTCGATCACCTCGACGAGGCGTTTCCAGTTCGCCTGGTTGGCGGCGCCGATATTGATCCAGCCGTCCCGTGTCTGAATCGCCTGGTAGGGCGCGCTCAGGGGATGGGCCGAGCCGATCGCGCCGGGCGACTGGCCGGTCGCGAGGCAGATGGCCGATTGCCAGTACGTCGTGGTGACGCCGGCTTCGAGCAGTGAGGTGTCCACCAGTTGCCCCTCGCCGGTCTTGAGCCGGTGCACGTAGGCCGCGAGCACGCCCATGGCCGCGAGGATGCCGGCGCTGATGTCGGTGATCGGCGGGCCCGCCTTGACCGGCGGCCGGCCGGCGCCTTCGCCGGTGACGCTCATGATGCCGGACAACCCCTGTGCGATGAGATCGAAACCGGCGCGGTTCGCGTACGGGCCGGTGCGCCCGAAGCCGGTAACCTGGCAGTAAACGAGGGCGGGGTTCTTCTGGCGCAGCGTTTCGTAACCGAGACCGAGGCGTTCCATGGTGCCGGGACGGTAGTTTTCAATGAGCACGTCGGCGGTCGTGAGCATCTTTTCGAGCACCGCCTTGCCGGCGGCGCTCTTGAGATTGATCGACACGCCGCGCTTGTTGCGGTTGAGGATCATGAACGCGGCCGACTCGCCATCCACGGTCGGCGGCACCATGCGGCGCGTGTCATCACCGTCGGGTACCTTCTCGACCTTGATCACGTCCGCGCCCATGTCGGCGAGCATCAGCCCGCACACCGGCCCGGCCATGATGTGCGCAAGCTCGATGACCTTGACGCCGGCCAGCGCTCCGTCGGCGGCCACGTTCAACGCCCCTTGAACTCGGGCTTGGTCTTCGCCAGGAACGAACGATAGCCGGTGCGGAAGTCCTCGGTGTCGTAACAGGCGTAACTCAGGTCGAGTTCGGCCTGCGTGAACGGCGCCGGGTCGCGCAGGCGGCGCATGAACTGCTTGTGCCAGCGCGCCACCAGCGGGGCGCCGTCGGCGATGCGCCGCGCCGCGGCGTAGGCTTCTTCCACGACCTTGTCGTCCGGCACCACGCGCGTGACCAGTCCTTTTTGCTGTGCCTCTTCGGCGCCGAAGACCCGGCCCTCGAGCAGGATCTCCAGCGTGACCGCCTTGCCGGCGAGCGCCAGCAGACCTTGCATCTCGCGCAGGCCCATGGACAGCCCGAGGCGGTTGATGGGAACGCCGAAACGGCTCGACGTGCCGCAGATGCGCAGGTCGCACAGCGCCGCGATTTCGAGTCCGCCGCCGACGCAGATGCCCTGAATGAGCGCCACCATGGGATGGCGGCATTCATCGAGCGCCGCCAGCGCGGCGTGGTGCACCTCGCCATATTCCTTCGCCTGCGCGGAGTTCGAACGCGTGTTGGCGAACTCGGAAATATCATTGCCGGGCGCGAACGCTTTCTCGCCCGCGCCGCGCAGCACCAGGCAGCGCAGGCTGTCGTCGGCGGACAGTTCGCGCACCACGTCTCCCAGACGTTTCCACATGGGCTTGGTCAGGGCGTTGAGTTTCTCCGGGCGGTTGAGCGTGATCGTTGCGATCTCGGTATCGCGATCAACAAGGATGACATCAGTGGACATGGCCTGTTCCTGTGGCAATTGTCAGCGGTAAAAAAAGTGCACCAGCCCCATCGGCACCACCGGTACGTAGGTAACCAGCACCAGCACCAGGAGCAATACAATAATGAAATACACGTTGACCCGGGTCACTTCCCAGACGTTCGCTTTCGCGATCGAGCAGGCGGTAATGAGCACGCTCGCCACCGGCGGCGTCTGCTGGCCGATCGCGAGATTGAGCGTGACGATCAGACCGAAATGCACCGGATCGATCCCGACCGCCTGCACCAGCGGCATCACGACCGGTATGACGAGAATGATCGCTGCGGCCGAGTGCAGGAAAAATCCGATGATCAGGAAAAAGATATTGAGCAGCGCCAGGACGGCGTAACGGTTCTCGGTCCAGCCGGAGATGGTGCGGGCGAGCTCCTGCGGCAACTGCGCCTCGGTCAGATACGTGCCGAGCAGCGCCGAGGACGCGACCAGTACCATGACCACGGCCGTCTGAATGCCGCCCTCGATGATTACTCTCTTCAGGTGGCGCCAGTTCAGCTCGCGGTAAAGAAAACCGATCCCCATCGCCGCAATCACCGCGAGGCCGGCGCCTTCGGTCGCGGTGACCAGGCCGCCGAAGATGCCTCCGAGGATGATGATTGGCAGCAGGAAAGCGAGGGCGGCGTCCTTGAAGGTGCTCCACAGCCGCTTGAGCTGGAACTGTTCCGCGACCGGGTAATCGTGGCGCACGGCGAACCAGTAAGCCAGCGCCATCATCGCGAGGCCGCCCAGAATGCCGGGAACGATGCCGGCGACAAACAGCTGCACGACCGAGGAATTCGACATGGCGCCGTACAGGATCATGGGAATCGAGGGCGGGATGATGATGGCGAGCGACGCGGCCGACGAGTTGACCGCGGCGGCGAACGGTTTGGGATAACCGTTTCTCGTCATGGCCGGGATCATTATCGAACCGATGGCCGCGACGTCGGCCACGGCGGAACCGGAAATCTCGGCGAAGAACATGGACGCGCCGATGACAACCATCGCCAGGCCGCCGCGGATGAATCCGAGCAGCGCCGAGGCGAATGCGATCAGGCGACGCGAGATGCCGGAGGAGTTCATGATCGCCCCGGCCAGGATGAACAGCGGTATCGCGAGCAGCGGAAAGTTGGTGGCACCGCTGAACATCACGAGCGGGAGGTCCGGCAGCGCGCCGATGCCGTCGGTCGCGAGCATCGCCAGCACCGCGACGATCGCGAGCGCGATGGCAATCGGGACGTTGATCAGGATCAGCGCTAACAGACCGACCAGAATGAACAAGATGTTCATCAGGGGTCTCCGGTCGTCGTGACAGACAGGGCGCCGGCGCGCGCCTCGGCCAGCTGCTGGGGAAAATGCAGCGCTTCGGCGATGATGAACAGCACCGCGCCGATGGGGATCACTGACTGCGTGTAACTCACCGGAACGGTCGGCAGACTTACCAGAGTGTCGGTGGCCAGCACGTCGAGCACGTCAATGCCGGTCCAGGCGAGCAGGATCATGAAGGCGAACACGAATCCCTCGCTGACGTACACGGTCGCGACGCGCCAGGGCCGGGGCATCAAGCGGACGATTTCCGGCACGCCGATGTGCGCGCCCCTGAGCGCGGCCAGTGCCGCTCCGTAGTACGTCAGCCAGGCGAGCGTCACGGACGCGATCTCGTCGTACCAGGACAGCGACATGCCGAGCTTGCGATAGGTGACGCCGAGGAGGACCTCGATCGCCAGCGCAACCATCAGAACCAGGACGATGAGCTCCAGCAGGTTTTCAAACCACACGCGCCATCGCGACATCGTGCCCGTCTCCCGAAGTCATTTCAAAAAATACCGCCCCCATGACGACGCGGGGGCGGATCGCCAGCGCATCTACTTCGACAGCGCCAGAGCTGCGTCGACCAATTGCTTGCCGCCCTTGACTTCCCGGCCGAATTCCTCGTACACGGGTTTGCTGGCCTTCACGAACGCGGCCTTGTCGACCGTGTTCACTTTCATGCCGGCGGCCTTCATCTTGTCGACCAGTTCGTTATCGAATTTCTCGGCGCTCTGATACACGAACCCCTGGACCTCGCGCGCGGTTTCCTCGAGGATCTTGCGCACGTCGGGCGGCAGCGTCTCCCAGTGCTTCAGACCGACCGTGAGATAGGCGGGGGTGTAGACGTGGTCCGACAGCGACAGGTACTTCTGCACTTCCTGGAACTTCTGGCTGTAGATCTGGACCAGCGGGTTCTCCTCGCCGTCCATCGCGCCGGTCTGCAGCGCCACGAACACTTCGGACAGCCCCATCGGACTGGGATTGGCGCCGTAGGCCTTGAACATCCGCACGCGCCACTCGCCTTTCGGCACGCGCAGCTTGATGCCCTGGAGATCGGCGGGCACTACGATGGGGTGCTGGTTGTTGGTGATCTGGCGGAAACCGTTCTCCCATACCGCCAGGATCTTCAGTCCCTTGGCCTCGACGCTGGGCTCGAGCTTGGACCAGAAGATTTTCTGTTCGATGCGTTTCATGTGGTCGCGGTCCTTGACCAGGTAGGGCATCTCGAACAGCCCGAACAGGTCGCTTTCCGAGGACATGACGGTCGAGGGCAGCGCCATGTCCAGAGTCCCGAGCTTGAGCTTTTGCAGCATCTGCTTGTCGCCGCCGAGCTGGCTCGAGCCGTAGACCACGACCGTGGCCTTGTTGCCGAGCTTGGCGTTGGCGCGCTTGGCGAATTCCATCGCCGATACTTCAAACAGCGATCCCGGTCCACCGACGTGACCCAGTTTCAGTTCCAGCGGTTGCGCCCGGACGGGCGCGGCGAACAAGCTTCCCACGAACAGCGTCGCAACGAGCAGCTTGAGATATTTCATGATCTTCTTCCTCCTTGACGATGGCGTTGTGTTTCGCCAGATCAGCCTGCCGTATTTGTCTGTTCTCAGGCGGATCTGGCCGTGGCCCGGGCGGCAGCCCGGCTTTGTTCTCCGGCGGCAAGATATTCGAGCGCCGCGAGCACGCCGCCCTTTTTGTGCGGCACGCCCGCGGCCGCCAGCCCCATTTCGACGCCGCACAGGGTGCCGGCCAGCATCAGCTCGTTGAAGTCGCCGAGATGGCCGATGCGAAAAACTTTCCCCTTTAGCTTGCCGAGGCCGGTGCCGAGCGACAGGTTGAAACGCTCCAGAATCAGTTGGCGCATCTCGTCCGCGTCGTGTCCTTCCGGCATCACCAGCGTCGTCAGGGTGTTGCTGTATTCCTCCGGATCGAGACACAGGATGTCGAGGCCCCAGGCGCGCGCCGCGCGCCGTGTCGCCTCCGCCAGACGCGCGTGCCGGGCGAACACGTTATCCAGTCCTTCCTCCTGCAACATCTGAATCGCCTCGCGCAGGCCGTAGAGCAGGTTGGTGGCGGGCGTGTAGGGAAAGAATCCGGATTTGTTGGCGGCGATCATCTCTTCCCAGTTCCAGTAGGATTTTGGGAAGCGCGCCGATTTGGCGGCGGCGCGCGCCTTGGCGCTGATCGCGTTGAAGGCGATGCCGGGCGGAAGCATCAGGCCCTTTTGCGATCCGCCGACCGTGACGTCGACGCCCCATTCGTCATGCCGGTAATCGATCGAGGCGAGCGAAGAGATGGTGTCGACCATGAACAGGCCCGGATGATTGGCGCGGTCCATCGCCCGGCGGATTGCAGCGATACGGCTGGTGACACCGGTCGAGGTTTCGTTGTGCACCACGGCCACCGCTTTGATTTTCTTGTCGCGGTCGGCAGCGAGACGGCTTTCCACCTGCGCCGGGTCGACACCGTGGCGCCAGTCGCCGGGAACGACTTCCGCGTCGAGGCCGAGGGTCTTTGCCATGCGTTGCCACAGCATGGCGAAGTGGCCGGTTTCGAACATCAGCACCTTGTCCCCCGGCGACAGGCTGTTCACCAGCGACGCCTCCCAGGCGCCGGTCCCCGACGACGGGAAGATCACGACGTCGCCGGTGGTTTGGAAAATCGATTTAATGCCGTCGAGGATGGACAGTGTCAGTCTGGCGAATTCCGGCCCGCGGTGATCGATGGTCGGCGCATCCATCGCGCGCAGCACGCGATCGGGGACATTGGTAGGGCCGGGAATCTGAAGAAAGTGGCGTCCTCGCTGAACGGTCATCGACCCTCCTTTGATTCTGCTCTCGGGTTGCGCTGGTAATACCGCTTCGGCTGTTTCAGCGTCACGGATGCATCACAGAGATCACTGTCTGTACCAGCGCTTTGCATTATGAATATATAATGCAAAATCTTCCACACATCCGGCGTGTCACCAGATGAAATCCAACTGAGGGCCGATATCCAGGATTCTTTCAAAATCACCCCGGCCCTCATTTGGGAATCAAACAGATACACGTCCAGCAGGGGTATTCATGCGAAACGGGTCGCAGACGGAATCGTCAGCCAGATCCATGAGCGACTCATCGCGCGGCGACGAACCGGCCTTGGCGGCGCGTCTGCGCCGCGAGCTGGAGGGCGAGGTGCTGTTCGACGCGTTTTCGCGCGGGCGCTACAGCACCGATGCTTCGATCTATCAAATCGACCCCCTGGGCGTGGTGTTGCCGCGCAGCGAACAGGACGTGGTGCGCGCCATCCAGATTGCCGGCGACGCAGGCGTCCCGGTGCTGCCCCGTGGCGGCGGGACCTCACAAACCGGTCAGACCGTGGGTGAGGCGCTGGTGCTGGATACGAGCAAATATTTGAACGGCATCGTGTCGTTCGATCCCGGCACCGGCACGGTTTGCGTCGAGCCAGGCGTGGTGCTCGATCAGCTCAACAAGTTCCTCAAGCCGCATGGCCTGTTCTATCCGGTGGACGTTTCCACCGGCAATCGCGCCACGCTCGGCGGCATGGCCGGGAATAATTCCTGCGGGGCGCGCTCGATCCGATACGGGAACATGGTGCATAACGTGCGGGCTATCGACGCCGTGCTGGCCGATGGGAGTCAGGCGCGTTTCGGCGACGACACGCGCATGCCGGATAACAACTCGCGGTATCGTGACCTGCCCGAACGTCTGCACCGGTTGGGCGAGCGCGAGGCGGAGGAGGTCGTGCGGCGCTTCCCGAAGCTGCTGCGACGGGTCGGCGGCTACAACATCGACATGCTGCCGCCGCGGGACAACAACCTGGCGCACCTGCTCGTGGGTTCGGAGGGCACGCTGGCCTTTTTCAGCCGTCTGCACCTGAATTTGCAACGAATACCCGCGCACAAGGTGCTTGGCATCTGCCATTTCCCGAGCTTCTATCAGGCGATGGATTCGACGCGGCACATCGTCAAGCTCGATCCCTCGGCGGTCGAGCTGGTGGACCGCACGATGATCGAGCTGTCGCGCGAGATTCCGATGTTCCGCGCCGCCGTTGAGCGCTTCGTCAAGGGCCGGCCCGACGCTTTGCTGCTGGTGGAATTTTCCGGCGACGACCGCGACGAGCAATTACGGCGACTGAAGCAACTGGTGGACCTGATGGGTTCGCTCGGTTTTCCCGACGCGGTGGTGGAAGCCACCGACAGCGGTTTCCAGCAGGCGGTGTGGGAGGTGCGCAAGGCCGGGCTCAACATCATGATGTCGATGAAGGGCGACGGCAAACCGGTGTCGTTCATCGAGGACTGCGCGGTCGCGCTCGAGGACCTGGCGGAGTACACCGATCGCCTGACCCAGGTATTTCATAAACACGGAACGACCGGCACGTGGTACGCGCATGCTTCCGTCGGTTGCCTGCACGTGCGCCCGATCCTGAACATGAAGGACGAATCGGGAGCGAAAAAAATGCGTGCCATCGCCGAGGAAGCCCTGGCGCTGGTGCGCGAGTACAAGGGCTCGCACTCGGGCGAGCACGGCGACGGGTTGGCGCGGTCCGAATTCCACGAGTCCATGTTCGGGCCGCGCCTGGTGCGCGCCTTCGAGGAGGTCAAGGACAGCTTCGATCCCGCGGGCCGGTTCAATCCGGGCAAGATCGTGCGCGCGCCGCGCATGGACGACCGCCGGCTGTTCCGCTACAAGCCGGGCTACGCCATGTCGGCGATCGACGCCGCGCTCGACTGGTCGGAATGGGGAAGCTTCGGCGCGGCGATCGAGATGTGCAACAACAACGGCGCCTGCCGCAAGCGCGAGCCCGGCGTCATGTGCCCTTCGTACCGCGTGACCCGCGACGAGCAGCACCTAACTCGCGGACGCGCCAACAGCCTGCGCCTCGCGCTCAGCGGCCAGCTCGGCGCTGAGGCGTTCTTGTCCGACGTCATGCGCGCGACCATGGACCTGTGCGTGAGCTGCAAGGGCTGCAAGCGCGAGTGCCCGACCGGCGTGGACATGGCACGCATGAAAATCGAGTTTCAGCACCGCTATCATCAACGGCACGGTCTGGCGCTGCACGACCGGTTGATTGCCTGGTTGCCGCGCTACGCGCCATGGTGCGCGCGCCTGGGTTTTTTGCTGAATCTGCGCGATCGGCTTCCGGGCCTGCCGTGGCTGAGCGAGAAGCTCCTCGGCTTCGACGCGCGCCGACCGCTGCCGCGCTGGCGGCGCGATGTATTCCGTCCGGCGCGCGAAGCGATCAGCGCGGCTCCGGCAAATGCCACGGAAGTAGTGCTGCTGGCGGATACGTTCACAACCTATTTCGAACCGGAAAACGCGCGCGCCGCGCTCGCCGTGCTTCGGGCCGCGGGCTGTCACGTGCATCTGCCGCGCGCGCCCGGGGGCGAACGCCCGCTGTGTTGCGGGCGCACCTTCCTGTCCGCCGGGCTGGTGGACGAGGCGCGCGTGGAAGCGCGCCGAATGCTGGCGGCACTCGGGCCGTATCTGGAACGCAAATTACCTGTCATCGGGCTCGAGCCTTCGTGCCTGCTGACCTTGCGCGACGAGTTCAAGGTGATGCAGCTCGGAGCCGAGGCCGACCGGCTGGCGGCGCAGGCCATATTGTTTGAGGAATTCCTGGCGCGAGAGCAGGCGGCGGGCCGGTTGCGGCTGAAGCTCCGGCCGCTGGCGGCGAAGCGGGCCTTGCTCCATGGTCATTGTCACCAGAAGGCCTTCGGAGCGATGTCATCGGTACAACAGGCGCTGCGCCTGGTTCCCGAACTCGAGGTGCAGACGATCGAGTCGGGTTGCTGCGGCATGGCCGGCGCCTTCGGTTACCAGGTCGGACACCATGACGTATCGATGAAGATGGGCGAATTGGATCTGCTTCCCGCGGTGCGCGCCTCCGGTCCGGACACTCTGATCGTCGCGGACGGCACCAGCTGCCGCCAGCAGATCCGCGACGGTGCGGCGCGGCACGCGTTGCACGTCGCGCGCGTATTGCACCAGGCGCTGGTCACGAATTAACACGACGTGAATGTCATGGGCGAACCCACATCCTCACCTGCCAACAACCAGCGGGCCGACGGCGCGACGCCGATCGCGCGCAAAGGCTTGCACGAAGAGGTCGCCACGCGGTTGCGCGACATGATCGTCGAAGGTGAACTGGAGTCCGGCGCGCGCGTTTCATGGCCAATTTGTCGAAGGCCCGTTGGGACCAGGCCATGGCTGAGCATCAGCAGATCCTGGAAACGCTGAGCGCGCGTGACGGCGCGCGTCTCGGTCGGCTGCTTGAGGGGCACCTGCGCCACAAGCTAGACGCGCTTAAGACCGTCATCCTGAACAGACGTTAGCGGACGAGGAGTCTTTCCGATTTTCAACACGCTCGCATTCCGCCTTCCGGACGGCTCGCCGCTGCGGCTGGAGGTGACGCGCGCGCTGGCCGCGGGCGCTTCCGGCCGCGACCGGGAAAAAGTCCAGCGGCACATCGACCACTTGGGCACGCTCGGGGTGAAACCGCCGCCGCATGTGCCCATGCTTTATCCGCTGCTGCCGACGCTGGTGACAAACGCGACGGATATCGCGGTGATCGGGACCGACTCGACGCCGGAAATCGAAGTGGTGCTGTTTCGCACCGGTGGGGTGGATTACCTGACCGTGGGCAGTGACCATACCGACCGGCGCATCGAGGCGGCTTCGGCGCTGCAGGGCAAGAACTCCTGCCCCAAAATCGTCGCCACCACGGCCTGGAGGGTCGGCGACGTGCGCGATCACTGGGACGCGCTCACGCTGCATTGCCGCGGCGGGGAAACGTTGCTGCAGGAGGGGAGTCTGGCGCACGTGATGACGTATGACGACCTGATGGCGTTCGTCAACGAACACGACGGCGATCAACCGGAAGGCCGGTTGGTGTTCAGCGGCACGGTGCCGACGCAGGCGCGTCCGCCGCCGGGCGACGTCACGATCGGTCTCGAGCTCGCCGATCCGGTGCTGTTGCGTTCGCTGACACACAGCTACCGCGTGCACGTGCGGCACGAATATTTTCCCGCAGGGCCATGACGCCGGCGGCTAATGAGCGACGGATAATCTCTGAATATCTCTGATGTAACCCGGGTGCAGGCGCGAAGGGCTGGAACCCGGGAAAATTATTACCGATCCCCGGATTGCGTTGCGCTCCATCCGGGCTGCCGGTTTGTTCGCCGTTAGGTAAAACTCAACAGGCCAGCGGCTGCGCGTAGCGTTCACGTAGGATATTTTTCTGCACTTTGCCCATGGTATTGCGTGGCAGCTCCGGCGCGAAAAATACGCGCTTCGGCACCTTGAATCCGGCGATTCGTTCCTTGAGCGCAGTGATTACGCCGGCCTCCGTCAGGTGTGTGCTTTCCGGCTTGCGCACGATGACGGCGACCACGGCCTCGCCGAAATCCGGATGCGGCACGCCGATGACCGCCGATTCCAGCACGCCGTCGATCTTGTCGAGATAGCTTTCGATCTCCTTCGGGTAGATGTTGAGCCCGCCCGAGATGATCAGATCCTTGGCGCGACCGACGATGGAAACGTAACCGTCAGCGTCCATACGCGCCAGATCGCCGGTGCGGAAGTAACCATCGGCGGTGAATTCCTCAGCGGTTTTCTGCGGCAGGCGCCAGTAGCCCTTGAACACGTTGGCGCCCTTCACCAGCAATTGCCCGACCTCGCCCGATGAAACTTCCGCGTCCTTGTCATCGACGATGCGCACGCTTACGCCCGGCAGCGGCGGGCCGACCGTGCCCGGCTTGCGCGGACCGTCGAGCGGGTTGGAGGTGTTCATGCCGGTCTCGGTCATGCCGTAGCGCTCGAGAATGGTATGGCCGGTGCGCTGCTGGAACTCGTGAAAAGTCTGCGGCAGCAGCGGCGCCGAGCCGCAGGTGAACAGGCGCATATTGCGGCATTGTTCCCTGGAGAAGGTCGGCTCGGCCAGCAGGCGCGTGTAATAGGTCGGCACGCCCATGAACACGGTCGCCTGCGGCAGCCGGCGCGCGACCTCGGCGGCGTTGAACTTCGGCAGGAAGATCATCTTGCTACCGTTCAGCAGCGCGCCGTGGCAGGCGACGAAAAGGCCGTGGATATGGAAGGTCGGCAGCGCGTGCAGCAGCACGTCGCCGGCGCGCCAGCCCCAGGCCCGGTGCAACGCGAGCCCGTTAGCGGCGAGGTTGCGATGCGTGAGCATGGCGCCCTTGGAGCGTCCGGTGGTGCCGGAGGTATACAGGATCACCGCGGTGTCGTCTTTCGCGACCGGATGAATATCGTGCGTGATCCGCGTTCCGGCGGCGGCGTCCGACAGCGTGCCCCGGCCGTCGGCGTCGAGCGTTAAGACATGCTTAACGCCGCGCGGCGCCGCGGCCAAGCGCGTCGTGTCGAGCAGCGCGGGCGTGCACACGAAGCACCGCGGTTCGGCGTCGTCGACGAAGTATTCGATTTCCGCCTGCCGATAGGCGGGATTCAGCGGAACGTATATGCAACCGGCGCGCAGGCAGGCGAGATAAAGGAACAACGCCTGTGGCGATTTTTCCACCTGGACCGCGACCCGGTCGCCGGGCGCGATCCCGAGGCCGGTCAGGAAACTGGCATAACGGGCGCTTTCCGTCTCCAGATCTACGTAGCTGAAACAGCCGCCATCCGGCATCTCGATGCAGGGCGAGCGCCGGTCGTCCGGGAAGCGCGTGGCAAACAGCGAGTAGATGTTTTCGTTCACGGTAATCGAATCCGCTTGACTGGCTTCGGCACGCTAACAATAATCCATGCCATCCGTCACCAGAATAATAACCCGATTCGCATCGCGGCAAACGCCCGATACCGAAGCCGCTGCTGTTGACAGCGTGCCGTGTCGCTGACATCTTCGGTCCGTTCACGGGCCGGGGCCGTTCAATAAATCTAGCCAAGGAGGTAGGTCATGAAAATAAAATTACCGCTGCTTGCCCTGACAATGCTGATCGCCGGACCGCTGCTGGCCGGTCTACCGTCGCCGGCGTCGGCCGCCGACGCCAAAGTGATCAAGATCTCGCACCAGTTTCCCGGCGGCACCATCGACAAGGGCGACTTCCGCGACCGCCTGGTGCGCATGTTCGCCCAGGAAGTCGAGAAACGCACCAACGGGCAGCTCAAGTTCGAGATCTATCCGAACGCCTCGCTG
>DASPRK010000019.1:0-13900 GCA_035624495.1 Methylomirabilis sp. (SeqCode)
TGCTGGTGCATCTGACCCTGGTCGCGACGCTGATGATCGTGTTTCCGGTGAGCAAGCTGCTGCACGCCCCGGGCGTGTTTTTCAGCCCCACCCGCAACCAGGTGGACAACCCGCGCGAACACCGCTGGGTCGCCGGCTGGAGCGCGGACATCGACAACACCAAGGCGACCACCGGGGGATAACAAACGATGGCCAATTTCGACACCCCCGTCCTCGGCGCATACCAGTCCATCCCCCACGTGCATCCGGGGACGATGGCCAACAGCAAGCCGTACGTGGCCAAAGCCGACATCCAGGCCGGTGTCGGTTTCCCGGGCGAGCTGGTGCCGGACTGGGAGAACGTCGCGGTCATGAAGCTCGGCGAGCTGGTATCGAAGTCGCGCGCGCTCCAGGTGTTCCTGGACTCGTGCGTGAAGTGCGGCGCCTGCACCGACAAGTGCCATTATTATCTCGGCACCTCCGATCCCAAGAACATGCCGGTCGCGCGCCAGGACCTGCTGCGCAGCGTGTACCGCCGTTATTACACCTTCGCCGGAAAATTCTTCCCCAAGCTCGTCGGCGCGCGCGACATGACCAAGGACGTGCTCGACGAGTGGTACAGCTATTTCCACCAGTGCTCGCAGTGCCGCCGTTGCTCGGTGTTCTGCCCCTACGGCATCGATACCGCCGAAATCTCCATGGCGGCGCGCGACGTGATGGACGCCGTCGGCGTCGGCCAGAAGTATTCCAATGAAATCATCGGCAAGGTCCACAAAATCGGCAACAACCTGGGATTGCCTGAGCCCGCCCTGGCCGACACCCTCCTCGGTCTGGAGGAAGACGTCAAGGAAGAGACCGGCGTGGACGTGAAGTATCCGCTCGACGTCAAGGGCGCCGAGGTGCTGGTGATCACGCCGTCCGCCGATTTCTTCGCCGAACCGCACATTGACGGCCTGATCGGCTACGGCAAGGTGTTTCACGCCGCCGGGATTTCATGGACGTTGTCCTCGCACGCCTCGGAAGCCGCGAACTTCTCCATGTTCATCGGCTCGCACGAGAACCTGCACCGCGCCGCCCTGCGCATCCGCGAGGCCGCGCTCGATCTCGGGGTCAAGCGCATCGTCGTCGGCGAGTGCGGGCATGCCTGGCGCGTGGCCTACAGCTTCTGGAACACGCTGATCGGACCGTTCGATTTCCTGGACCAGAACTATCCGATCCCGCAGCATATCTGCGAATTCACCTACGACCTGATCCAGCGCGGAGCATTGACACTCGACAAGTCGGCCAACGACGACAAGGTCGTTACCTTCCACGATTCCTGCAACGTCTCGCGCGCCTCGCGCATGGGCAACATGCCCGGGGGCCAGTTCATCATCCCGCGCGAGGTCATAAAGGCCTGCGTCAACAAGTTTTACGACATGGCCCCGGAAACGATCCACGAGAACACCTTTTGTTGCGGCGGCGGCGGCGGACTGCTGACCGACGACCTGATGGAGCTGCGCGTCAAGGGCGCGGCCCCGCGCATGCTGGCGCTGAAGCAGGTGGTCGAGGAATACGGCGTCAACCACGTCGCCGCGATCTGCGCGATATGCAAGAGCCAGTTCACCAAGGTGCTCCCTTATTACAAGTTCCCGATGGACATGATCGGCAGCGTCCACGGGCTGGTCAGCAAGGCGATTCGATTGGGCCCAACTAACTAAAGTAGTTTTTTCACTGATAAACGAACGTTCAGACAGGAGATTGGCAATGGCAGCTCCCGATAAGACCAAAGAAGTCAAGGCTGGATTCACCTTCCGCAAGTTCAAAGACGGCGACCAGGATTGGCCCTCGATACAATCGCGCATTTTCACGGCCGACGAAACCGACAAGTGCCCAACCTACGTGCACAAGACCCCGCCCTGCCAGGCGAGCTGCCCGTCGGGCGAGGACATCCGCGGCTGGCTGAACATCGTGCGCGGCATCGAGAAGCCGCCGAAGGACGTGAAGTGGCAGGAATATGCTTTCCAACGCTCGACCGACGCCAATCCGTTTCCGTCCATGATGGGGCGCGTCTGCCCGGCGCCGTGCCAGACCGGCTGTAACCGCAACGCAGTCGAAGACTACGTCGGCATCAACGCCGTCGAACAGTTCATCGGCGATTGGGCGCTGGAGAACAAGGTCCGTTTCAAACCGGCCGAACAATCCACCGGCAAGAAAGTCGCCATCATCGGCGGCGGTCCCGCCGGTCTCGCAGCCGCTTACCAGCTGCGCCGCATGGGCCACGCGGTCACGATGTTCGACGACCACGATGAACTCGGCGGCATGGCCAAATACGGCGTGCCCGGCTACCGCCTGCCGCGCGAATCGCTGGACGGCGAGATCAACCGCATCATTAATATGGGTGTCGTGGTCAAGCTCAAGACCCGGGTCGGCGTGGACGTCCCGCTCAAGGACTTGGAAAAGAATTTCGACGCCGTGCTGTTCGCGATCGGCTGCAAATCCGGGCGCGCCCTGCCGGTCCCCGGCGCCGAGGCCCCGAACTGCATCACCGGCGTGGCGTTCCTCGAGGCCTTCAACCAGGGTCGCCTGAAAGCCGTGTCCGGCCGCGTGGTCGTGATCGGCGGCGGCGACACCTCCATCGACGTCGCCTCGGTGGCGCGCCGTCTCGGCTACATCAAGGAGATGGCCGAATCCGAGCGTCCGGAATATGTCGTCATGGGCCAGACCGCGCACGATGTAGCGGTCACGGCCAAGAAGGAAGGCGCCGAGGTGCTGCTGATGTCGCGCCAACCGGTGGAGAAGATGAACGCCGCCAAACACGAGATTGACGATGCCCAGCGCGAAGGCGTAACCATCCGCGGCTCACTCCAGCCGGTGAAGATCATCCTTGACGACAAGGGCCGCGCCAAGGCGCTGCGCGTAGTCGAGCTCGACTACTCCAGCGGCAAGCCGGTCGAAAAACCCGGCAGCGAGCAGGATATCGCCGCCGATCTGATCGTGTCCGCCATCGGCCAGATGGGCGACTTTCGCGGCATGGAAGAATTCAACAACGGCAAAGGCCTGATCAATGCCGACAAGTTCTATCAGGTTCCGGGCAAACCGGGCTACTTCGTCTGCGGTGACATAATCCGCCCGCATCTGCTCACCACCGTCATCGGTCAGGGCTCGATCGCGGCCGATACCATCGACCACTACCTCACGAAACAGGATCTGAGCAAACGCCCGAAAGTGGATGTGCACCACTTCAACCTGTTGGCCAAGCTGAACGAGGTGGGACTGACGCCCAAGGAGTTCAAGCCGGAAGGCCCGGAGACCGAGATTCCGACCTACCGCGGGCTGCGCGGGACGTCGGAGGAAGGCAAGGCGGTCGGCGGATTCGCGATCCATAATTACGAGGACCGCGCCGACTCCGAAGTGTGTCAGTCGAACGAGCTGTTCCTCGGACACTTCGAATTTACACCACGCAACAAGCGCACCGAGATGGTGCCCGACGCCAAGGAAGTGCTGGGTCACTTCAAGGAGCGCATGCTGGGCTTGGATGAAAAACAAACCCAGGGCGAGGCCAAGCGCTGCATGAGCTGCGGCCTGTGCTTCGAGTGCGACAACTGCGTGATCTACTGCCCGCAGACGGCGGTCAAGCGCACGCCCAAGAGCGAGTCGACGATGGGGCGCTACGTCTACACGGATTACGATCTGTGCATCGGCTGTCACATCTGCGCCGACGTTTGCCCCACCGGCTACATCAAGATGGGCATGGGTGAACATTAATCGCGAGGCTTGAGGGGTACGGCGTGAGGCGTGAAACAACAATCCTTGCCGGCGCGGTGGCGGTATTGGCCGCGGCTCTGTTCACCGCGGGTGCGGTTCGCGCCGCGGACACCGCCGACACCAAGACTGGCGGCATCGGACCGACAATTAAAATATTCAAAGGCGACAAGTGCGTCCGTCCGACCGAGGACATGCGGCGCAATCACATGAAGTACATCCTGCATCATCGTGACCAGACCATGCACGAGGGCATCCGCACGACCCAGTACAGCCTGAAAAACTGCGTCGATTGCCACGCCGACCCCAAGACCAACAGCGTGCTCGGCAAGGACGGCTTCTGCTCTTCCTGCCACCAGTTCGCCGCCGTCAGCATCGATTGCTTCAGCTGCCACTCACCGTCGCCGGAAAACAGCGGCCAGCCACAGAAGGCCGCAGAAACCGCGCCGTCGCGGCTGATGAACCTGATGCGTCTCTCCGCTGAAAACGCGCGGCCCCGGGGAGACTATCCATGAGCCTGAGCCGCCGGCAGTTCATTGGTATCGGCGGCGCCGCGGTCGCGGCCATGGCGGCGCCCGGCCTGCGCCTCATCGAGCTGGCCAACGCCCGCTCGCCAGCAGAAGCCGCCACCAGTCTGCAACGCTGGGGGTTGCTCGTCGACATCAGCAAATGCCACGACTGCGACGCGTGCGTCACCGCCTGCAGCACGGAAAACGGCTGGTACGGGCACAACCGTCCCGCCTCCGACCCGCAATGGATCCGCAAGGTCACGCTCAAGGACAACCAGAGCGGCTACGTCGAGACGCTGCCGGTCATGTGCCAGCACTGCGAGGAACCGCCGTGCGTCGACGTCTGCCCCACCGGCGCCTCGTTCAAACGCGCCGATGGAATCGTGCTGGTCGACAAACACATATGCATCGGTTGCCGTTACTGCATGATGGCCTGCCCGTACAAGGCGCGTTCGTTCGTGCACGAAGACACGACCAACCAGAAACCTTACGCTCCGCGCGGCAAGGGCACGGTCGAATCGTGCACGCTGTGCGTGCAGCGCGTGGACGCCGGGCGCATTCCGGCCTGCGTCGAGGCCTGCAACAAGGACGGCCACGAGGCCATGGTCTTCGGCGACTTGAACGACAAGTCGAGTGAGATCAGCAAGCGTCTGGCCTCCGCTCCCTCCACCCAGCTGCGCCCGGACCTGAGTCTGAACACCGGTGTGCGTTACCAGGGAATCTAGAGGCATGGCACACATACATTATCGCGAGTTCGATGGCCCGGGCCCCGGTTTCTACGCGGTTCTGGGCGTCCTCGGTGCGCTGATCCTGATCGGCCTCGCCGCCGCCCTGTACATGGAGCACAACGGCCACTGGGTCACCGGCATGTCGAACCAGATCGTCTGGGGCACGCCGCACGTGTTCGCGGTTTTCCTGATCGTGGCCGCCTCCGGCGCGCTCAACGTCGCCTCGATTGCCTCGGTCTTCGGCCGGCAACTGTACAAACCGCTGTCCCGCCTCTCCGGCCTGCTGGCGCTCACACTGCTTGCCGGTGGCCTCGCGGTGCTCGTGCTCGACCTCGGACGCCCTGACCGGCTCACCGTGGCGATGACGTATTACAATTTCAAGTCGATCTTCGCCTGGAATATTTTCCTCTACACCGGCTTTTTCGCGGTCGTGGCGGTGTACCTTTGGATGATGATGGAGCGGCGCATGAACGACTACAGCAAACCGGTCGGCATGTTCGCCTTCCTGTGGCGCCTCACCCTCACCACCGGTACCGGCTCGATTTTCGGTTTCCTTGTGGCGCGCGATGCCTACGACACCGCGGTTATGGCGCCGATGTTCATCATCATGTCGTTTTCCTATGGACTCGCGATTTACCTGCTGGTGCTGATGGCCGCGATGCGCGGCAGCGGGCGCGAATTCGGCGACGTGGTGTTCGGGCGCCTGCGCATTCTGCTCGGGGTGTTCGTTGCCGCGGTGCTGTACTTCGCCACGGTGTATCACCTGACCAACCTCTACATCACGCAGCGCCACGGCATCGAGGGCTTCATCCTGGTGCACGGCGGCCAGTTCACGACCATGTTCTGGCTTGGCCAGATAATTCTCGGCGGCGTCGTCCCGCTGGCGATCCTGTTCTCCGGAGTGGGCAAGTCGCGCGCCATGGTGGCGCTGGCCGCGGTGCTGGTGATTCTCGGGGGCGTGGCGCAAATGTACGTGACCATCATCGGCGGCCAGGCGTATCCGATGCCGCTGTTCCCGGGCAAGACGATCGTCGCCAGCAGCTTCTTCGACGGCCAGATCGCCACCTACACGCCCAGCCTGCCGGAGTTGGCCCTCGGCGTGGGCGGATTCGCGCTGGCGCTGGCGCTGGCGGCGTTTGCCCTGAAGGTGCTGCCGTTCCTGCCGCAAAGCCTGTCGGACGCCGACGCCGATCCACATCATGAATCGGCGGCCAAGAAACAGGCCGCCGCGGCCTGAAGCAGGCGCGAACAGATTCTTGCGCTGAACGCGAGCTTACTTCTCATTCGGCGTTCACTGGCGTTAATCTGCGGTTCCAAATTCTTTTAAAGGGTGTGGCATGAACCGTCTGCTCATTTCCGCCGCACACAAGTCCTCCGGCAAGACCACATTGTCCATCGGCCTGTGCGCCGCCTTGCGCGCGCGGCGTCTCGTGGTCCAGCCGTTCAAGAAGGGCCCGGATTTCATCGACCCCATGTGGCTGTCGCTGGCCGCCGGTCGTGACTGCCACAATCTCGATTTTTACCTGATGGGGCACGACGAAATCCGGCGCACCTTCGCGGAACGTTCCCGGGGAGCCGACGTCGCCATCATCGAAGGCAACAAGGGATTGTACGACGGCTTGAGCCTTGACGGCAGCAACAGCAACGCCGCCCTGGCAGCGCTGCTGAATACCCCAGTGGTGCTGGTGATCGACGCGCGCGGCATGACCCGTGGCATTGCCCCGCTCATCCTGGGATATCAGGCCTTCGATCGCGACGTGAAAATCGCCGGCGTCATTCTGAACCAGCTGGGCGGGTCGCGTCACGAGGCCAAGCTGCGCGCGGTCATCGAGCACTACACAAACGTCCGTGTGCTCGGCGCGGTTCATTACGACGAGCGACTCGGGATCGTCGAACGGCATCTCGGTCTCGTGCCCAGCAACGAGGCGGCCGGCGCCCGATCACGGATCGACGCCATCGGCGAGCAGGTCGCGAATTCCGTGAATCTCGATTATCTGATGGCCGTGGCCGCGCAGGCCCCGGCACTGCCCGCCGTCACCCCCATCCCGGCCCCTCCCCGATTAAAGGGGGAGGGGAACTCCATAAGACTGGGTGTCGCTCGTGACGCCGCGTTTACGTTTTATTATCCCGGCGACCTCGAGGCGCTGCGGGCCGCCGGCGCGGAACTGGTGTACATCGATACCCTGAAGGATCCGGCACTGCCGCCGGTCGACGCCTTGCTGATCGGCGGCGGATTCCCCGAGGTCTTCATGCAGCAGCTGGAAGCGAATGCCTCGCTGCGCCGCGACATCCACCAGGCCATCGAAGGCGGGATGCCGGCCTACGCCGAATGCGGCGGGCTGATGTACCTGTCACGCAGCCTTTCCTGGGACGGCAAACGTTGCGAAATGGTCGGCGTCATTCCCGGCGACACCGTGATGCACAAGCGCCCGATGGGGCGCGGTTACGTGCTGTTGCGCAACACCGGCAAGGGCCTGTGGCCGCAGCCACCGAACGCGCCGGCTGAAGTCCGCGCCCATGAGTTCCATTACTCCAGTCTGGAAAACCTGTCGCCGGGTCTGGAATATGCCTACGAGGTATTGCGCGGCACCGGCATCGATGGGAAGCACGACGGAATCGTCTACAAGAATCTGCTCGGCTGTTACACGCATCTGCGCGACCTGGAAGACAATCATTGGGCCGAGCGTTTCGTGAATTTCGTGCGCGCGCAACGGCTCGGGGCGAGCCCGCGCCAGGCGGCACGCTCGAAGTGAAGTAAGGTATAATCGCCACCCGAGAACTCGTCATGATCATCACCGTTACGCCCGAAGCCGCCGCCCAGATCCGCAAATCGGCGGAGGTCACGAATTCGCAGGACATGTACCTGCGCATCGCCGTGCGCCGCGGCGACGACGGCTTGTTCGTCTACGGCATGGGCTTCGACGAGCTTGGCGCGGACGACTCCTTCATCGTTTCCGAGGGCGTCAAGATATGCATCGCCAACGCCGCCAAAGACTTCCTCATGGGCGCGAAGCTCGACTACGTCGAGATTAACCCGGGCGAATCGCAGTTCATTTTTGTCAATCCGAACGACCCGACGCACGCCGGACCGGCAGGTAAGAGCCAATCCGCGCCGCAGGACGGCTGAGACCGCGCCGGCAATCGCCGACCCGGCCCTGGGCCGCACTCCGGCACCGGTTGGCGCGCTCCCGCCGCTCCGGCGCAACGCCACCGCGCGACCACAGACACCCTTTGGAAATCCGGGGTTTCGCCACGGTCCTGCTGGACGCCATCCGGCGGCGCGGCTAATCTATCCCGCTAATGTTCATCGGATTTCACCGTCCCCGGGTGCAGGCAAAGACATGAGCACCTCATCGGAACCGGACCATTCCCGACTGGCCGCCTGGATGATCCCGCCCGCTGAAGGCTGGCGGCGGAAATCCTATCGCCTGTTTGTGAACCGCTTGACCCTGCCTCTGATCGCCCTGGCGATCGTCTTCGTCGCTATCGGCGCCGCCGCCTTCGTTGTCATGAGTCTCCCGCAATACGCGACTGCGCTCTATGCCGCGCTGGCGCTGCTGACCGCGGCCGGCCTCGCGCTGATCTGGGTCATCGTCGCGCGCGTACGCCGCGATCTGGTGGAGCCGCTGGCGCACCTGCGCAACTGGTCGCTGCGAATGCGCGGCGGTAATCTCTCGGCGCGCATCCCGGTACCGTTGGGCGGCGAGTTCCGCGAGCTCGCGCTCGACATCAACCGCCTGAGCGACGAACTCAAGTCGCTCACCATGGAAATGGACGCGCACGTGCGCGCCCAGACGGTGCGCCTGGCGCGCAAGACGCAATCGCTCGACATCCTGTACGACGTTGCCTCGAGCCTGAGCCAGCCCGGCGATCTCGACAAGCTCCTGGAAAGCTTCCTTGACACCTTCATCGAGCTGGTCGACGCCCGCGCCGCGACCGTGCGCGTACTCACGGACGACGGCCAGACGCGCCTCGTCGCCAGCCGCGGCCTGGCCGCGGACGTCGTGGAAAAAGACCGGTTGATGGACACGGGTCTGTGCCAGTGCGGCTGGACCGCCGCCGAAGGCGGCATCCGCATCCAGCGCGGCACGCAACCTTGCGCCAAGCTGCTGGGCCTGCCCATGCTCAAGCGCGATTGCCAGGAGTTCGTCGTCGTCCCGGTCACCTACCAGGATCGCATCGTTGGGGTGTACAACCTGTTCCTCGACCGGCCGATGTCGGCCTTGGGCGAGGACATCCAGGACCTCCTGAACAGCGTCGGCAAACACCTGGGGCTGGCGCTCGAGAAATCCCGGCTCGACAATCACGCGCGCCAGCTCGCCATCATGGAGGAACGCAACATCATCGGAAACGAATTGCACGACTCGCTGGCCCAGGCACTGGTCGGCATGCGCCTGCAGGTCAAAATGCTCGGAGAATCGCTGCATCGCAAGGACACCCGCGGCGCGCAAAACGAGGTGCGCAGCCTGCGCACCGCGATCGAGGAAGCGCACGCGAGCCTGCGCGAGCTGCTCTCGAACTACCGTCTGAAAATCGACGAACGCGGACTGGTGCCGGCCGTGGCCGGGATGGTCGAGCGCTTCAGCGAGGAAACCGGCATCAACGTGTTCTTTCACAACGAATGCCGCAAGCTGAGCCTGACGCCGGTTCAGGAAAGCCAGATCTTTCACATCGTCAAGGAAGCACTGTCGAACATACGCAAACACAGCCACGCGCTCAATGTACGCATTCTGCTGAACGGCGACGGCCGCGGCACCTACAGCCTGCTGATCGAGGACGACGGCGAAGGCATGGCGCCGGTCCCGGAGGCGCTTCCAGGCGAACACATCGGCCTGTCGGTGATGCGTGAGCGCGCCGCGCGCCTGCCCGGCGAACTGACGATCGAAAGCGAGCCGGGTGAGGGCACCCGCGTTGTGCTCAATTTTCCCGTGGCCGCCGCCAAAACCGCCGCGGCAAAATAAGAAACCACCAAGGAGCCAGGCTATTGCGTGTCCTGCTGATTGACGACCATGCCCTGGTCCGCAAGGGTCTCGAGGAATTGCTGCGCAGCCGGGGCGTCGACGTGGTGGCGTCGGTGGGCACCGGCGACGAAGGCATCAAACAGGCGCTGGCGCTGACTCCGGATATCACCCTGCTCGACGTCAAAATGCCGGGCATGAGCGGCATCGAAACCCTGGAAAAACTGCGCGCGAGCGGCGTCACCACGCCGATACTGATGCTGACCATGAGCCGCGACGACTCCGATCTGCGGGCGGCGCTGCGCGGCGGCGCCGAAGGCTACCTGCTCAAGGACATGAATCCCGAAGACCTGGTGCCGGCGCTGGAAGCCGCGCTGCGCGGTGACAACGTGGTGGCCAAGGAGATGGTGGGGACGCTGGCGCGCATCGTGCAGGGTCAGACGAACGAACCACCGCGCCGTTCGGTCGCCCCGCTTTCCGAATTGACGCCGCGCGAAATGGAGATCCTGAGCCACGTCGCCGAGGGACAAAGCAACAAGATGATCGCGCGCGCGCTCAACATCACCGATGGAACCGTGAAGCTGCACGTCAAGGCGATCCTGCGCAAACTCGGCGTGCATTCCCGGGTGGAGGCGGCCGTAATCGCCGTCGAGCACGGCCTCGGGCGCAAAAGGCCGCCGAGCAACGGCAATTCCTAGCCGCCGGATCCCGAGGCGAAGGGCGCTAGTTGGCGGCGGTTGGCTCGAACCAGTTGAGCCGCTCGCGCAACCGCACCACGTCTCCCACGATAATGAGCGTCGGCGCTTTCACCCTCGCTTTTTCAACGATCGCCGGCAGCGTTTCGAGATCGCCCGTCAACACGCGCTGATTGCGCGTCGTACCCTGTTGCACCAGCGCGGCCGGCGTCGTCGTCGGCAGGCCGTGACGGATCAGCTCGCGGCAGATGATCCCAACGCCGTGCAGCCCCATGTAGAACACCACCGTCTGGTCCGGCTGCGCCAGCGCCGGCCAGTTGAGGTTCACGGTGCCGTCCTGAAGGTGACCCGTGACAAACACGACCGAATGCGCGTAGTCGCGATGCGTCAGCGGGATGCCGGAATACGCCGCACAACCGGCGGCCGCGGTAATGCCTGGAATAACCTGGAATGGCACGCCGTCGGCGGCGAGCGTATCGATCTCCTCGCCTCCGCGGCCGAAGATGAACGGATCGCCGCCCTTCAACCGCACCACCCGCTTGCCCTCCTTCGCCAGGCGCACGAGCAAATGATTGATGTCCTCTTGCGGAATGGCGTGGTTATCGCGCTCCTTGCCGGCGTAGATGCGCTCGGCATCGCGCCGCACCAGCTCCAGCACCGCCGGCGACACCAGCCGATCGTAAACCACCACGTCCGCCTGCTGCATCAGGCGCAGGGCCCGGAAAGTCAAAAGATCTGGATCGCCCGGACCGCCCCCGATCAAATAAACCTCGCCGATCGGCGCCTTGTTGCTGTCGGTGGCGTCGATTTTCTCCTGCAGGGCTTTGTGCGCCGCGGCGTCCTGGCCGGAATAGACGAGTTCGGCGATATGCCCCTGCAAAACGTCTTCCCAGAACTGGCGCCGGCGCGACGGATACTTGAAGTGCTGCTTGACCTTGTCGCGGAACGCGGACACCAGTTTCGCGAGCCGCCCGTAACCGGCGGGAATAAGCGTTTCGAGGCGCGCGCGAATCAGGCGCGCCAGCACCGGCGAGGCGCCGCTGGTTGAAACCGCCACGATCACCGGAGAGCGGTCGATGATTGACGGCATGATGAAGGTACAGAGATCGGACTGATCCACAACGTTGACTGGAATGCCGCGCGCCATGGCGGCGTCGGAAACCTGCCGGTTGACCGCGCGGTCGTCAGTGGCCGCGATCGCCAGCGCGCAACCGTCCAGCGCGACGGGGCGAAATGCCTGCGGATTGTGCCGGACTTTGCCTTCCGCGACCCAGCGGCGAATGGTTTCGCCCAGTTCCGGGGCGTGAATCGTGACCTGCGCGCCGGCGTCCAGCAGCAATGAGACCTTGCGGGCAGCAACCTCTCCGCCGCCGATGACGGCGCAGGCGCGCCCCTTCAGATTGAGAAAAACAGGAAGAAAATCCATGCGATGAATTATACCCGGGTTACCGGCCGACAGGCGCGTAAACCCTATCCCGAGACGGATATCCGTAAAGTGGTAGAAAACCAAATTGGGAGTTAGTTAAAGCGCAGACAGAGACTTGGGGGCCAAAAACGACAAGGCAAGCGCGTGTTCGCTCAGGCTTGCGTGGGGAACCCTGCGCACGAGGAGCCCATCGCAAATGGTCTTCATTCACGAAAACCTTTGGTGGACGTCGCGCCTTCCACTCGCTCAATCAGGGTCGACGACTCCGTCTGAAAAGGCTCGCCACCGAGGCCGACACTTCGCTGTCCGCCGCACTGTTCCCGACTGACGGGGAGCTTGTGACAAAACGTGCTTGGAGCAGACCCGGACGGAACAAGCCCATCCGCGCAGAAACTCAACCGCGCTATCGGAAACTAATAACCCGATCCGGATGTTATATTTTATTTATGATCGAGCGCGGCGGAACCGCCCCGCGCCTGCGATTCCAGCCAGACCCACGGTAAATAAGGGAAGCGCCGCTGGCAGAGGTACTGTGGTTACCGACACATCGTCCAGGTACATATAGGCGGGATCGTCCCGAAACCCAAACTGTAACGTGCTCGTCGAGCCAGTGGCGGTAAATTGGAAGTCATACTTCACATACGCTTGCGGAGGCAAAAACATCTGATCAACGAGCACATTACCGTCTACCGAAACCTGAAACTCGTTTGCCCCGGGAGCTGCAACGGCGAAGAAGTAACTGAGGTCGTATGTCGCCCCCGGAGTTGTCGCGAAACTTTGGCTAAGGTAGCCGAGTGTTTGCGGTTGGCCTAACCAGACTGAGTATGTTCCGCTGTTGGCCTGACCCGTCGCAACATAGGTCTGCCCGGCGACCTTGACCCAGTCGGTGAAATCGCCCGTCTCAAAACCGCCATCCTGGATGAGATTGGCGCGCACCGGCAATGACAACGCGATGCACGACACCACGGCGACGCCCGCCGCGATTTTTGCAATGCTTCTCACAGCAACCTCCTACTATCATTTTTGCGGCGTCCTTCAGTGCTGCCATTGGGTTTCCAACATCGCCATCTTCGCGGAATTCGCGAAAAATAGCCACGTTTCACTGGACATGAATCGTCTGAATTCAGATTAATAATAATCAGTAAATGATTAATAACTAAAATAAAACCGCAATAGTGATTCAATCATTCAACACCTTGCCGGCTATACATCCGGTGATCAATGGGCTTCCTCATTTGTCGAACCCTGCGGGTTCTCACCTCCCTTCAACATACTCATCCAATTATCCAATTTCCTCACACGGGGATTTATTCCCCGTGTGAGGAAATTGGCGGAGAGGGAGGGATTCGAACCCCCGGTTCCCAAAGGAACAACGGTTTTCAAGACCGCCGCCTTAAACCACTCGGCCACCTCTCCGGACGCCCGAAGCATAGCCGATCTCGCATTATCCGGGCATCCCCGACAAACAGAACTCAAGCGTTACATCCTGATTGATTATCGCGGGTTGAATCAGCGGTTGTCATGACGACGTGCAATACCTAGAAATGCGCCCAGACCGGCGAGCATCAAACCGAACGCGCCGGGCAACGGCACCGGCGTCATGCTGAGCTGGACGTTATCCAGTCCCCAGCTTTCATCGGCAAGGCCTTGTAAACCGCTGGCTGCGAAGTTAAGCGTCACTGAACTGCCCGAATGGGCAAAGCTGAAATTCAGGTTGTAGACCGAGTCCATGGCCTGGGTTCCCAGGTTCGGGTCGTTGAAGAAATAACCGAGCGAGTAGCACTCATTAGCCCCGGTCATCGGTCCGTATTGGCCTGGGTCCTGGTAACCCTGATAGGCGGTGCAGGGCGTGTAGGCGGTA